>JBDUUL010000015.1 GCA_039938515.1 Nitrososphaera sp.
CCGGGCTTCCGTCAATTCCCTGGAGAAATGCAAGCGGGGCATAGACTATTGCAAAGAGAACCTCAAATGCCACGGTTACTATGATAAAATCGACAAGCCATGCCCAGAACCTTGTGGACCACCTGGCCAGCACTATTTCCCTTGTTGGCTGTGGTTCCTTTGCTCCTGCAGGATTATTACCTGTTGGTTCAAGTGCCATAAGCGTCAATCTGCGATTACATATTAGAACATGGAGATTTCTTTGCAATGCACTGCACGCGGAAGTATTAAGCACCATTGTCTCCTTGTTTTAAGTATTGGTCAGAGAAGGGTCTGCGTCAACCCGCTTGGATAGGGCTAAGTCTAATCTGAAGTCTTACCTGAACCAGACATCAGAGGTGGAGGCACCGCCGGCCCAAGCAAGCATTACCAAAAAGGTCAGTGCATTTGTGCGCAGGTACCCTATGCCGGTCTTCAGTTTCATTGGTCTTGTCGTCGGCACGGTACTCCAATGGGGACTTGGGCTCTCGGAGCAGGCCCAGTGGATTTGGCTTGCCACCCTTGTTATTGGCGGCGTCCCCGTCGTCTGGGAAACCGCGAAAGGGATTGCCAGTAAGCACTTTGCATCCGACATCGTCGCCACGCTTGCCATAATCGCCGCCCTCCTGCTAAATGACGGCTTTCCAGGGGTAGTCATTGTACTTATGCAGACTGGTGGGAAGGCACTTGAAGACTATGCATTTGGCAGAGCGTCGTCATCGCTTGATGTGCTTCTTGCACGATCGCCAAGGCTGGCCCACAGAAAAGGCAATGGTGCAATTAAAGACATAGCAGTCGAGGATGTTAGGATAGGCGACATCCTGTTAATCAGGCAGGGCGACTTGATCCCAGTCGACGGCCGGATAATCAGCGGGGCAACACTGATAGACGAATCTTCGCTTACAGGAGAGCCGCTTCCTAAAGCAAAAACAGCAGGCGACGGAGTGTTTAGCGGCACTGTCAATACCCAGAGCGTAATAGAAATAGAGGCTGAAAAGCCCAGCAGCGAAAGCCAGTACGCAAAGATCGTAGAGCTTGTTCGGAAGGCTCAGCAAGATAAGGCGCCTCTTCAGAGGCTTGCAAGTAAATACGCCGTTTGGTTCACGCCAATCACCGTAGCAGTCGCGCTTGTCGGGTATCTTGTTACCGGCCGCGTTGAAACAATCCTGTCAGTACTTGTCGTTGCTACGCCCTGCGCGCTGATATTTGCGACACCGGTTGCAATAATCAGCGGCATAAATCGCGCCGCAAAGCACGGAATTATCATAAAACACGGAGCAGCGATAGAGCAGGTTGGCAAGGCCGAATTGGTAGTCTTTGACAAGACCGGCACCATTACTTCCGGCTCTCTTTCAGTTACCGCTGTACTTCCGCTAGGCAAACGAACATCAGACGATCTTCTTTTCAAGGCCTCAAGCGTTGAGCAGCTTTCTTCGCATCCTGCAGCTCGCGTCCTTGCGGCCAAGGGATTTGAGAAATTCAGGACACTGCAGATTCCCTCGGATTTCACTGAAATTCCAGGCGCAGGTGTGCAGGGCAGAGTAAACGGCGAATTCGTGAAGGTAGGTTCAAGGCAGCTATTCGAAGAGAATTTTAATGCGGCTGAGGTCAATCAGCAGCTCAGGACTATTGGCAGGCTGGAATCTGTCCCTGCTGACGGCAGCATGCTGGCCTATGTCAGCATAAACGACAATTTAGAAGGAGCGATTGTCTTTGGCGATACAATAAGACCGGGGGTACGCAAAATGATAAACGATCTGCACCTCATGGGTGTTAGAGAGACGGTGTTGCTTACTGGCGACAATGAGAGAAACGCAGTAACCATAGCGCGCAATGCGGGAATTGAAAGAGCAGAGTGGGACCTGCTTCCGCAGGACAAGGTCTCATCCGTAAAAAAGCTGAAGGAGGTCTATCGCGACATTGTGATGGTCGGCGACGGCATCAATGATGCGCCGGCTCTCGCAACAGCGACTGTTGGCATCGCCATGGGTGCCAAGGGGACCGCGATCTCGGCAGAATCTGCAGACATTGTCCTGCTTGTCGACGACGTGACTAAGGTCGCTGACGTGATGAGGATAAGCCAGAGGACGATTTCAATTGCAAAGCAGAGCATATTCATTGGTCTTGGAGTCAGTATATTTTTGATGGCGGTTGCAAGCACCGGGGCAATCCCGCCCGCGCTGGGCGCGATGCTTCAGGAAATTCTGGATGTGGCTGTTATCCTTAACGCAGTCCGCGCCAGGTGAAAAGGATTAGCAAGCTTGATGGTACTTGCTGCTAAGTGTAAGTTGCTTGTCATCCAACGCAAAGAATGGATTGCAATTGAACTTTCACACATAACCGAAGGAACGCAAAAGTTTTCGCGATCCTGACGCGGGGGCGGTAATTGGGCCCTTTGCTATTAAGCGTCTCACTTACTCTTCAAGTAAAGCAAGTAAACGAGAACAAACGGCACCAAACCGATTGCAAGTGAAGCGTAGCCCAGAAAAGATGAAAGCGCTATTGCCAGACTCATGTACAGGGTAAGGCCTGTTGGAACAAACCCGTAAAGCATGAAGCGATGTGCACGCCTTTTGAATTTCTCGAGGTCTCTGTAGGGATATTCAACATGGTGATAAATTACCGGCAGGATAAAGAGCGAAATTGCAACCGTAATGGAAATTATTGCTATCATTACCAGAATCCTGTCAATGGGCGTGAGTCTATCAGTATAAGCAATAGAGATGTTCAGCAAAAAACCAAAGAGGATTCCGGTGAACGCGATGAGAAGCGAACTTTCCCTAATGATTGCGTTGTAATCAGTCAAAAGCTTGTCTCGTTCGTTCTTCGGCGGATCGGAATCCAACTAGCATCCCGGGTATGGCTGCAACCATTCTTATTCCTAGCCCCGCCTGGTGAGACTGACACAAACTAGCAGAATGCTAGCTAGTGCACTGCATTCCATCTACTTAAATAATCTCTGTCGGATTAGAATTTGATATGTCTGCATCAAGCAGCGAAAGAAAGGACCGAGAAGAGGAAAGCGGCATTACCCCGAGGAGATTTGACACGATGTTCGACAATTTCAGGAAGGACATGGAGAGAATGATGGCAAGGCCCTGGAGCTTTCCCATGGACTGGAGCTTCCCGTCAATGTTCGAGGCAAGGGATATGCGCACTGCGATGTACGAGCTGACGGACAGGGGCGACCGATATGAAGTCCTGGCAGAGCTTCCTGGAATTGACAAGGACAAGGTAGACATCAAGGCAACAAAGTATTCTGTCGAGGTTTCAGCCAAGCATTCCGAGAAGACAGAAGACAAGGGCAAAAAGTACGTATACACCGAGAGAATTTTCAGGTCGTTCTACCGAAATATTCCAGTTCCTGAAGAAATAGTCCCTTCAAAAGTTTCTGCAAAGCTTGAGAACGGCATCTTGAAACTCGACCTGCCAAAGAAGGTTCCAACCAAGGGAGAAACAGAATCAACGAAGGTTGAGGTAAAGTAGTAGAGGGAAGCAGCGCCCTACCTTGTTTGAGGCGAGTGGCCGGCCCGCTACTTTTTTATCAGCTCATTCGAGCAATTTTTTGAAGGATATCATATTCTATTGAAAGTACGCAAAACTGCGAAAACCGGGGGCTCGCAGGAATCAAAATAAATTCAAGGTGGCTTGGAACGAGCTTTATCTCTTCTTTGTGACGCCTTTGAGTCTCTTATGGTTCTGGGAGGTTTCGACCGACGGAAGGCCTGGGCTTCCTAATTTCTTGGTCGGCTTTGGCTGCTCGTCAAGGTCAAGGTTCTTGACCTCTTCTGTATCCAGCGGATGGCGGTCAAGCTGTGATTTGTGTTTCATTGTTGTAGAGATTCACTGCATCCGTTATTATGCTGTCAGATTTCTCTGTAATGCAGTGCGTTGCAAAAGAAGTCCGCCCTGATAAATAGACATGGTGCAAATCCGCAGGTTGGTCCACTTGACACTCAGATCGGAACGTCCATTCTCCAGTCTGGCTGGCAGCCGCATACAACGCTCAAGGCAAACCTTCAGTCCGACTATCTTTCTGATTCAGCCTATAACTCGTATGGCATTCACCTCATGGTCTTTCCACTAACGAGCTGAGCGGGATTTAACCACCACAAAATGCTGAAACATTTCTGGGAATCTCTTTAACGGAGGGCTGTGGTGTTAAATAGCATGACCGAAAATATCCTGAACCATGTGGATTTGCAAAAGACCTCGGCAACGATTGAATCGGGCGTGAAGGACAGATCGACCTTGAGAAGGCCGGTCAAGCTGCACGGCGACTGGATTCTCGACCCATCAACGCCTTTCCAGTTCAGGAGCGAGATGTCGTTTGAGAAGGGCAAGCAGGTAGTCGAAATCGACTCGCCGTCGTTTCTTGGCGGCAATGGCAACAGGCTTGGTCCCATGGCATACTGCGTCGCCGGAATTACTTCTTGTTTTATCAGCACCTTTGCTTCAGTCGCGGCAATGCACGGGATCAAGCTAACGAAATTAAGCGTAAATACGGAATGCAAAATCAATTTCTCCAAGACCTTTGACATCTCTGAAGATCCAATCACTGAGGGCATTAGGTTTGACATAGAGGCAAGCGCAGAGAACGCGGACAAGGGCAGGCTTGAAGAGATTCTCAGAATGGCAGAGGAAAGATGTCCTGCCGTGTATAGTATGACCCATCTCATCCAGGTTAGTGCTAGAATAAAATGACAACAATAGAGAGCAAAAGCGCAGCTCTCGCCGGACAGGATAGGCCTTTGCTGTTCTCAAAGGTATTGGTGCCAGTCGACAGGTCAGACAACGCGGACAGGGCGTTTGATTGTGCATTGAGGCTCGCCAAGGCAATTTCGGCTCAGGTAATCCTTCTGGCAGTTGTTGAGGACATTCCCGCCATGACAGAATCATACTTTCCCAGGTATGAACTCCAGAAGGTGGCAGAGGAGGGCATGGACCAGTACATAGAAGGTTTGCTTCACAAAGCAGAGAAACAATACGGCGTTAGACCAAGAGGTCTTGTCAGAAACGGGCACCCGGTGAAAGTCATTCTGGAGGTGGCTGGGGAAGAGAAGGCGAGTTCGGGAACCCAGAGCCAGTCCGATCTGCTAATCGTAATGGGAAGCAGGGGGCTCGGATCTTTCAAACAAATGCTCCTAGGCAGTGTCTCTCACGGTGTAATCAGCCACGGGGGATTTCCGGTTTTGATTGTAAAGTAGCCGCTATACCAAAGGGGAAAATCAGTTCCAGATGTGGCCTGGGAGCCAGGGAGAATGTAGGTTTCAACCCGGTCCATGCTGAAAGTCTGGCGGAGAAAACGTTTCCGGTCCGACCATCTGGCGAGCCTTGTCAAGTACTTCCCATTCCTGTTCCTCGCCCCTTAGGCTAGAGAGGATGTACCTGCCGAGCTCGGTGAGGCGGACCTTGCTATTAAGGAACTTGAAATAAAGATCGCCTGCGACAAGCATATTCTCGGCAGACGAGTGCGAGCTTGACTCCTCGGCTGCGGGCAGCGTTGACTTGTCAATTTCTATCACACCATTTGCAAGCGCATGGTTGATGTCGGATCTTGAAATTTCGTATTCTAGCAATTCGAGGATCGAGAGGCTGGCGATGTCAAGGATGCTAACCATTCTAATTATCCGGGGGTCTTTTAGCAGGACACTGACGGTAGCCATATCGATCTGAGTCATTCGACCAGGAGTCTCCACAATTACTAGCGCGTCTCCCTATCTAAAACATATTGGCGATATTGCTGCATTTTTGAAAACAGGACCGCGATCGCCGGAGAGTTGCAATGCTTTGCAATGCAGTGCAACGGTCGTCGCTAAATAATACATCCGATTTGTCATTCGCAGCGATGACCTCAACTCCGCTTAGCTTGGGACAGAGGGCAAGCGAGCTAACGATAGGGGACGCGTTTGGGAGCGACTTGACGCGAGTATCATGCGTTAACATCAGCCACCGCAGAGACGCCTGGGTGGCGACCATCATGTGCGCGCAGTACCTAGAGTCTGTAATTGATTCGATAGTTGTACGCGACGATGAATTCGCCCCCGTTGGGATAATTGGTGGATTTGACATCCTCAGCTACCTGCGAAAAAATCCATCCAAGAATGCGCTATACGAGACGAGCGTCTCCGAGATCATGTTTCGTGATCTCTTTAGAATTGAAAACAAAGACTCTACCCTTGGAGGAGTGATCGAGACTTGGCGACGACTGGGTCGCGCCTTTGCCATCGTTCCAAACGAATATGGCGATTTTTCGTCCCTATCGGCGAGGAGGATGCTAGAGGTCGGTACACGGTATAACTTTGATTTCACGGTGGATTCTATTTCCAAAAAGAAGGCGATCACATTTGAGAGGGATTCAAACTTGGGGAATATTCTTGAGGTAATGTTTCAAAACAGGACCCGAAAGCTTTTGCTTGAGGGTACCTCAACTTACCTCAGCGACCGGCTCATACTTGCCTCGATAGCCAAGCTCCTGAACTCTCAGAAGGATATTGACAATTTCTTTGAGATTCCTGTTGACCAGCTTGACCTTGAAACCGTAGAGTCGGTGCAGCCCGAGACCAGTTTTAGCGAGCTCTGCTACATTATGAACTCCATGGAGCACCCCTATGTCAAATGCGGTGACGCAATCATAACGTCTTGGGATGTCTGCACTGCGCTTCTTACTGCGTCGTTCACTGAACACACCCCGTGGGTCGAAGAAGAATCTCCAACTGAGCCCGAAGATAGCTACATTACATAGCTCCCTAAACGGCCTTCATCTGTAGATTCAGATGAAGAGCATTTCTGGCAATCTGATGTTTGTTTCCGGTCGAGATGCATTAAGCGGCTCATGACAGCTTGAACAGCGTAAGGCGAAAAGAGACGGCGTCCGTTCAGGCGGAAATTGGAAATACGTCGCCTGAAACTCGGACAAGGTCGCTGTCGTCGGATAGTGCCAACAGCGTATCGAGAGTACCATCAAAGTCTATTACAAAATGAAAGTGTCCATGATACAATGGGAATCTGCCAACTTGCGAGAAAATCATTGCGCTCTTTTCATCGGTGTTAGTATTCTCTTTGTATTGCAATTCGAGCCAGAAGTGCTGTTTCTTCTCGGTGGGATATTTCCTGGCAAGCATTGCAGATTTGATAAGCAGAAACGGATCGATGTTCTTGTACTCGGAATTCAGGTCAGACACGACCGTATCGTATTCCCTGTAGATTAGTTCCGATGTAGACATCAAAGGCCAAGGGAGCAAGCTGACTCTTAAGCACTAGGTGTACAGTGCATGGCAAAAATACAGCGGCGGAACACACAACCTTTGTTACTTTTCGCTATGGCTCAAGCCATTTCATCCCAAGCGCTCACACGATCGCAAGAACGGCGGCATGAAGTTCAGAACTCTATCCCTGCGACCTAATTTGAAGATGGACGCTGGCTTTTCTGCCAATAAGGGTAATATAGACACGAAGCGAATGAGTATTGGAATAGAAATTGAATGAGCGCTGACGGCGGCATGCCTCTCCGAGACTTTACTTTGGATAAGGAAATCTACCGCGCATTAACGAAAATAAAGTTCGCCAGCGCTGATTCAGAACTTTCAATTTCCAAAATAATCAACGAGATGCTCGCAGAATACCTTCATACATACATCCTATCCAAGCGCATGGGTCACATACTTGTGTCAAGGGACACTATCAGGATTGCGTTTAGCAGGCTGACCGATGAGCAGATAATGCATGCGGCTCATGCAAACGCTGTTCGGTACAAGGATGGTGCGCTGCTTGAATACGGCAAGCCCTCATTGAATGGCTATCTTGAACTCATAAAGTCATTTGCAAAGGCAAACAAGTTTGAATTCGAGATTAGCAAGGAACCGGAAACTGAAAATTACGTGCTGATTATGAGGTTCGGATTTCTCGGCCCGAACTTTACGAAATTCAAGGGTGAAACGTACAAGATGCTTATCCAGGAATATGCAGACATTGTTGGCACGGAATTTTCGGATACTGCTCTCTTTGTCAAGTATGCGCCTCGAAAAGAGCAGGTATCCAAAGAGCAGCAGCCTTTGACGTAGCCACCAGCTCCTAAATACCGAATTCTGGTTCGGTGCTGTTTGGCAACAGGGCGCAAGCCACCGCGGCTAGAGCACAACCTCGGCAACGACAGTGTTCGGCGTGGACATGACATTTGCCCGGACGTTTGCCAGTTCTTCAAAAATCATCTTTATCAACTGCGCCGTAAATTCAGACCAGTTCTGCCCGAGCTCGTGCTGTATGATAAAGACATGTTTGCCGCCAGCCTCAATCTTGTGATCAGAGTTTATGCCGGAGACTTTCATGTACTCTTGCAATACTGCTAACACTGTCCAGAGATTATAGCTTTTTTTCATCAAAAGAACGGAATCTTTCATCAAGTCAAGCGCAGCCTTTGCTGCTTCTTTCGTAAAGAGCTCCCTATATCCTGCAATGTCCTTGTCCTTTAGGCCGTTTTCCTTTGCGACGGAAATTGTCCTGTCAATCAGAGTAGAGAGCATTACCTTCGGCACCGGCATCATGCCAATCTTGTTTTCATACCTGTCCCACTCTGAATAGCGTCGGAGGATTTGGTTTGTCAAGACATTGAGCGAGATTTCTCGCTGATCCGCCTCCTTTTGCAGCTCGCCTAGAACAGAATCATCTAGCCTAAAGGTCAGGCTCTTTGTCTCTCGTGTGGACATGGCGCTAATACCAGCCCTTCATGCGGTCGCTGGTGCAAAGTGTAATACAAAACCCGTCTCTTTGTTGCTTAAAGTTACCATTTGCAGAGGACACTAGATCCAGTGTCAGATCGCTAGGATATTACAATTACGAATCCTAGTTCCTTGATTCCCGGCATAAGCCATCATTCCGAGTGCAGAACGCTCCTGGATGGTCTTATTTCGGAGGCACTCCGCAACCTGCCTAGGTTGCGGTAAGGATATGAGCCCTTGGTGTTTATTCCTTGAATCGTATTCTTAGCTCTCTGATATTCTTGCCTGTCTCGTCGGTAACAAAATGGAAGGCAAATCTGCCGGTTATCTCATCCCCACGCTCAAAAGTTACGACGGCTGTTATAGAGTCATCAGTGTTTTCAGTCAGCTTGATGGTTCTTTTCATGCCCGCATTGGCCATCACCGCGATCCGGAGGAAGTTTTCGATTGCAGTCTTGCCATGCAGACCATCAGGTACATTGCTAAAAGGCTCGTAGAGTACCGCGTCTTCAGAGAACAAATCAAGCAGGCCACGCACATCCTTCTGACTTATGAGCCGAAAGTATTTCTGGACCATCTGCTCGTTGCTAATAGTGATTATGCTCTTTGGCAAATTAGACGTTGAATCTTCATTTCTTGCCATGCACGAATTCCGGCGAACGCCTACTTAAGGCGCGGGTATGCACTGCATTGCAGTGCTACGCACTTTCCGGTGGCGCTTTTGAAAAGTTTTTTTACGCTTGGGACTGCAAGCAGCCCTATGAGCTTTGGCGACCTTGCCCGGAAGAGAGAAGAACACCTGCTTGGAGGGGGACACGAAAAGCAGGAGGAGCAAAGAAAAAAAGGAAAAATGACAGCTCCGGACCGCGCGAACCTGCTGTTTGACCCGGAGACCTTTGTGGAGCTTGACCAGTTCGTGCTTCATGACTGCAGCGACTTTGGGATGGATAAGAAGAAGGTTCTCGGAGACGGGGTGATGACAGGCTATGGCAATATCGACGGCAGGCTCGTCTATTCATTCATACACGACTTTACCGTGTTTGGGGGTTCGCTTGGCTGGGGCTTTGCTTCCAAGGTCTGCAAAGTAATGGACTTGGCCTTAAAGCAAGGCGTGCCGGTTGTCGGCATTAACGACTCAGGAGGCGCCCGAATCCAAGAAGGCATCATGAGCCTTGCAGGCTATGCGGAAATATTTCACCGAAACGTCAGGTCATCCGGTGTCGTGCCGCAGATCTCTCTTATAATGGGACCCTGCGCAGGCGGCGCCGTCTACTCGCCTGCAATCACCGACTTTATCATCATGACCAGGTCAGCTTTCATGTTTGTCACCGGGCCGGAGGTGGTAAAGGAGGTTACAAAGGAAGACGTGAGCTTTACCGAGCTTGGTGGAGCACACGTTCACAACGAGAAAAGCGGCGTGGCGCATTTTATCGCCGAAGACGAACAGGAGTGCTTCAGCATCTGCCGCAAGCTGCTCTCCTTTATTCCTTCAAATAACTTGGAGGAACCGCCGAGGGCCGCGCCAAATGACGATCCGCAGAGGCAGGACGACGAGCTCAATTCAGTCATGCCAGATAGCCCCAACAAGCCGTATGACATGGGGGGTTCGGTCATCCGGCACATAGTTGACAGAGGGGAATTTCTTGAGGTGCAGAAACACTGGGCAAAAAACATAATCGTCGGGTTTGCACGGCTTGACGGATACCCAATAGGCGTCGTCGCGAATAATCCCGAGGCGCTTGCAGGGGTGCTGGACATTGAGTCCTGCGAAAAGGCAGCGCGGTTTGTACGATTCTGCGACTGCTTTAACATTCCGCTGCTGGCAATGGTCGATGTGCCGGGGTTTCTTCCGGGCACGGGACAGGAATGGGGCGGAATAATCAGGCATGGCGCAAAGCTGCTTTACGCGTTCTCGGAGGCGACTGTGCCCAGGCTGACAGTAATTACTCGCAAAGCATATGGCGGAGCCTACTGCGTTATGAACAGCAAGCACATTGGCGCGGACTATAACTTTGCGTGGCCGTCAGCCGAGATTGCGGTAATGGGTCCGGAGGGGGCATCCAATATTATCTTCAAAAAAGAAATAATGCAGGCAAACGACCCGGTTTCAAAGAAGGCAGAACTTGTAAACGAGTTCAGGGACAGGTTCTCAAGTCCATACGTAGCTGCCTCCAGAGGATACATTGACATGGTTATCGAGCCAAGGGAAACACGGCCGCGCCTAATCTCTGCATTAAGGTCAATTTACAGAAAGCGGGAAAGCCTTCCAAAGAGAAAGCACGGCAACATTCCGCTGTAGGGGTCGGGCGACTTTACCTTAAGTTTCTAATTGGTACATAGCCATGACTTTTAAGCCAACTTCCTCTACAGTGAGTCGCTTGACCAAGAAAAGAGTCCTTATTGCAAACAGAGGTGAGATTGTTCTGCGCGTGGCGCGAACTTGCAACAGGCTCGGCTACTCCCCATGCGGCATTTACTCTGAAGCCGACAAGGACTCGCTTCACATCAAGTCCTGCCAGGAGGCGATTAGTATCGGGGGATTCACACCCACCGAGAGCTATCTACGCGTTGACAAGGTGATCGATGCCGCGACAAAGCTTGGCTGCGAGATGATACACCCGGGATACGGCTTTCTTGCGGAAAATTCCAGCTTTGCGGCTTCCTGCGAGCGGTCAGGGTTTACGTTCATTGGGCCGTCCTCATCGACTCTGGAGCTATCAGGCGACAAGGCAAGGGCAAGGGAAGTTGCTTCCTCAATAGCGCCTGTGTTGCCCGGGAAGGAAGTATCGAATGAATCAGAGGCACTCGGGTTTGCGGAAAAGATAGGTTTTCCGATAATAGTAAAGGCAGTAAAAGGGGGCGGCGGGAGGGGCCTGCGGACTGTCTATTCGGCAGAGGAGCTTAAGCAGGCATTTGCCTCATCTCGCGACGAGGCACTGATAAGTTTCGGGTCCGGCCGTGTCTATATCGAGAAGTACCTTGAGAACCCAAGGCACATCGAGGTGCAGATTCTCGGTGATAGCAAAACCGGCGAAAATGGCGGAGCCATCAATCTGGGCGAGCGGGAGTGCTCGGTGCAGCGCAGGCATCAGAAGCTGATAGAGGAGACACCTTCGGCAGCGCTTACCCCGGACAATCGGGCAAAATTGCTTGAAACCGCCACGGCGATTGCAGCAAAAATGAAATACGACAATGCAGGGACCGTCGAGTTTCTGTTCAAGGGCGGTGCGTTCTATTTCATGGAGCTGAACTCAAGGATTCAAGTCGAGCATCCGATTACAGAAATGGTTACTGGTGTAGACATTGTTGAACAACAGCTGCGAATCGCCTCCGGCGACGGAATTGCGTTCAAGCAGGGCGATGTCAGCTTTCACGGGCATGCAATAGAGTGCAGGCTAAACGCAGAGCACCCGATGACCTTTGCCCCGTTTCCGGGTGTTGTTGAAAAGTTTGTTCCACCCTTGTCAGGTACTGCAAGCGGCGACAAGTCTGTGAGGATTGATACGGCGCTTTACAGCGGGTATTCCATTCCGCCATACTATGACTCTCTTATAGCCAAGCTGATATGCCATGCGGCAGACAGAGGACAAGCGATTCAGACAATGAGAGAGGCGTTAATTTCGACTAGAATAACCGGAGTGCCTACAACGATACCATTCCACCTGTCGGCCCTCAACGACAGCCGATTTCTGCAGGGAAATTACGACACGTCCTTCGTTTCGGATCTAAAGCCGTATTCTGTCAAGAGCGGCGAAAAGGCAGCTGCGTTATTTGCTGTGCTTCCAAGGAGATTGCGCAAAGGCAGCGCAGAATCGGCCGCGGCTGGGACGCGGCCAATGCACACAGCCGATGCTTGGCACGGAGCGGCACTCTTTGAGGCAGTGACGGCAAGATCGGATAGCTTTGGGCAGAAATGGAGGTCAGATACCTGAAACTCCAGGTCAATGACACCGATTACGATATTGAGGTACTTTCTGATGGCAGGGCGCGAGTGAACGGCAAGGAAATCACGTTTGAATCAAGCAAGGATGGAGACGCGCTCTTGATCGGTGGCGAGAAGTATTTTCTCGATTTTGCACAGGAAGGCGACCAGCCTTTTCTTATCGTAAATGGCATGGTATACCTTGTCACAAAAACAGACCAGGCGGAAGGAGATGCAGAACGCGAACTGAGGGCTCCGATGAGCGGACAGGTTGTCGAGGTCGCAGTGGCGCAGGGGAGCGAAGTAAAGAAAGGTCAGTTGCTTTTGGTGCTTGAGGCCATGAAGATGGAGAACCAGATAAAGGCACCCTTCAAGGGCCGAGTAGCACAGATAAAGACATCAAAGGGCGAACACGTAAAGCTGGGAGATCTACTCATCACGTTTGAGTGATCGCAAAAACCGGGCAGGGATACCGGCTCTAACTCGACTTGCGCTAACCGGCAGTAGAGCGTAGCGGCAAGCCTTGCGGGGAAGTGAATGCACTGCATTGCAGAACAATCCTACACGATATATCCTAAAGACGGAGAGCATGACTGCAGATGTCGACAAGCAGGACACTTAAAAATTATGGGCTCGTGATTGCAGCTGCAATCTCTGTTGTTTTGGTTCTATCTATCGCAGTAGCTGCGATTTCAAACAAGCCCGCTGACGCAACCAGGTACAAAGGCGTAAACCGGGAATTCTGGATCGCAAACATGGACAACACCAAGATTAACGAAACAAAGGTGCTGCTGCCAGCAGACATGTTCACTACAAGTACACTCGTTGTCAAGAAGGGCGACAACGTTACAATACACTTCTTCAACGTCGAGGATAAGCCAACAGACAGGCATTCATTTTCAATAGACGGCAAACCCTATGCGATGAATGTCGTTCTTAACGGCGGTCAGAACGCAACCATCAACTTTATTGCAAATCAGACAGGAGTGTGGACGTACTATTGCATATACCACGAACCCATGATGAAAGGCCAGTTGGTGGTAGAGGCGCCAACGCTGGATGAGCTTCTGGCTCTGGCGCACCAGAGGTAGCCCCCTCCTTGGATTTTCTTTGGGCAACGGGTAGGCAGGGGTATAGAAGAGGTTTGACAGGATTTCTTATCCGCAGTACGTGGCCGGCTTATCAGTCGACTCTGCTGTCTCTTTGGGCGACCGGTGAACCTTATCCATGCTGCTAAAATCCATAAAGGATCTGATCGACCTCTCAGGCAAGACGGCGATTGTCACTGGCGCTGTCGGAATAGGGTATGGAATTGCTTATCGGCTAGCAGAGGCCGGCGCTAATGTAGTCGTTGCCAGCCTGTTAGGAGACCAAGCGGATGTCACTGCAAATGACTTGACCAAGAGAGGATGGCATGCCAAGTCAGTAGTTGCCGACGTTTCGAAAGAAACGGACGCCAAGAGGATGGTGAGCGAGACTGTCTCAGCATATGGTGGCTTGGACATCCTGGTCAACAATGCTGGGATATATCCGTCGATTCCTGTATTGAAAATGACCAGTGAGGATTTTGAGCGCGTCCTTGCGGTGAACCTAAAGGGCGTTTTCCTTTGCTCCAAGTACGCCGTGGAACAGATGATAAAGCAGGGCAGCGGAGGCAAGATAATCAATATCACTTCCATTGATGCGCTCCATCCCTCTTCAGTCGGGCTTGCACACTATGACGCTTCAAAACACGGAGTCTGGGGCTTTACGAAGAATCTTGCACTGGAAGTTGCACCCCATAACATCACGGTAAATGCGATTGCTCCAGGGGGCATACTGACCCCGGGCGTAAAGGACATGCAACAGTCAATGCCTGCACCGCAAGGAATCGACCCCGGCAAAATGCTTGAAGGCTTTATGTCCAAGATCCCTATGCACAGGCTGGGCGAACCTGACGAGATAGGAAAGGTTGCACTGTTCCTTGCCTCGGAAATGTCTTCGTACATGACCGGAAGTCAGGTGGTGGTTGACGGCGGAGCACTTCTGTCTTGATGTACCAGCCAACAGCGAATTGGCTATCATTGAACTAGGGGCATCAGTTGCTTGGCCGCATCATATGCTCCCGTTTTCCTTGCAGCGATTTGTGAAACCTTGTGGTGAAACGATCGTGTGTCTGGAACAGTATTGAGGCGAGCGGGTAGCGTACGCTCCATAATTGGAAGTACCTGCGCCTTTGCGCCGTTCCTCCTCCTTTCAAGCATCGCTCCGCTAGCCAGATGAAGACAGCATTGTTGGATTGTTCTGCAATGCAGTGCATTCTACGTGGTTATATAGCAAGCCTCCACTTTGTCCGGCATGGAAAATTCAGTAGAAGCTATAATGTCAAGAAATCTGGAAACTATAGACGCAGCAGCTTCTTCACTTGAAGCGGCAAGAAAGATGCGTGATAAGAAAATCAGCTCGCTCCTTGTGGTCAACAAGAAGAACAAGGATGAAATGCCGCTCGGAATCGTTACAGAACGCGATCTCGTTTGCAGGATATGCGCTCAGGGATCAAGCGGAAAGGATGTCTACATAAGAGACATAATGTCCTCTCCAATAGCAACCATCGATCCACAAACCACTGTCGAGGGCGCAGCAGACATTATGCTAAGCAACAAGGTAAGGCACCTCTTGGTGGTTGACCGGAACGCAAAGGCAACCCCGGTTGGAATCGTTGCGCCGACTGACCTCAACAAGTACCTGCAAGCAAACATTGACATGGACGAAGTCCAGGCTAGAATCCTAAAGGCTGTCCAGTACAGCGAGGAGATAGGCTGGGCGTAGCAAGGGCCAGCATGATTGGATTTGTTGCAGCTATAGTTACTCGCATAACCCACGTTGTGTGTAGAACAACGATATCGTAGATCGCTACCTTTCAGCTAAGCGCGAATTGTGCGAAGCACTTCCTCGCGGATATTCGTTTTTTCTTGTTTAAACAGCCTTTTGTCCATCTCAATGGCACGAGAGTCTCTGACCGGGGCAAAATCCATCTTTTGCAAGATGTCCTTGTCCACATCAATCCCGGGCGCAAACTCGAGGAGCGATATGCCGTCCCTGCCCAAGCCAAAAACTGCCCTCTCTGTGACATAGAGTATTTCTTTTCCGAACTTTACGGCCTGGTGTCCGCTAAATACAATCTTGTAAACTGATTCGACAAATTTGCGAATATTACCGTCCTGTTCTATTCTCAGCTCTTTTCCAGCAGCCACCGTTATTTTGCTCTGACCTCCAGTAAAGGCACCGGCAAAGTACGTCTTTGGCGCTCCGCCCGCGATTACGGGAAATCCGCCGGGTCCAAAGGCGCGGTTTGGAAGCATCGATGGGTTGACGTTGCCGAATCTGTCAATTTGCAAAAATCCAAGTGAGGCGGCGTCGATTATCCCTCCTTCAAAATTTGAAAACATGTCCGGAATTGTTGAAAGGGCAAACGGGCTCATTGCCAGACCAAAATCCGGGCCGGACAGCGCCAATCCTCCCCAGGGACCCGACTCAAGAACGGTTATGATAAACTCTGTAACGTGCTCTTCGGCAGCCACCGCCGACACAAAGGCTGGAATGCCTATCCCCAGATTTACCAGCACTGGCTTGCCCTTGTCTTCTAGAACTTTCACCAACTCCAGCAGCACCCTTCTCGCGATTACCTTTTCATAATCAGCTGGAGGTGTCCCTCCGCTGGAGATGTCGCGCACAAGCGCGTCAGTGATCGGCGGCAGAACTGAATAAGAAATCCGGGGATCATATTCGATGCTGCCACCCTGCCAGTGGTGCTGTTTTGGGGAAACCACCACCGAGTCGACAATCGGGCCCGGGACATCCACATCCCAAGGATCGATTGAACCGGCCTGGGTGAGCCAACGGACCTGCGCGATAACCCTTCCCGAGTTCGGTCGGGCTTTTGCCGCCTGTGCAATGCTCAGAGTTGTTCCTCTGATGCCTTCGTCTCTCATTGATAGGTTGCCGTTTTCGTCCGCGACCGAAGCGCGTATGAGCGCATAATCAGGTTTTGGAGCCCGGTAAAGGAGGAACTCTTCGCCTTCGATATTTATAAGACTGACCCTGCAGGACTGGGCATGGTGGCCAGACAGATTGGCCGGTCCTTCCCGGCTTATGCTTTTGCTTGCCTTGTCATTTAGTGCAGCGCCATCCTGACGCGGGTCGAGAAAGGTTTCAAGGCCTATCTTTGTTATGAGGCCCGGTCTCCCGGACGCAACTTCCCTGAACCAGTAGGCAGCTATCCCAAGCGGCCAGCCGTATGATTCAATCCTGTTGTCGGTGACCATTTTTTGGAGCCATGGCGAGAAGCCGAGAAAAGGCATCAGCATGCCGCGCATGAAATTCTGATTTGGGTCGGCATACAATTTCTCTGCCACGAAATCAAGTGCTCGGCCGGGCATGGCCGGCAGAGCGTCAGAAATTATGAACAAGTTGCATGGGTGGCCGGTCTTTGTGTAACTGTCAAAGAGTTGCAGTATCAGATGCTCCGGCGCTGTGGCTAGGTTGAACCCAGATATCGCTACTATGCTCGAGTCCTTTATTGCGGCTGCCTCAGCGGCCCCTTCTGCAACCTTGGAAAGCAACGCGTTGCGATAATTGGCCGCATATTAAATACATTGACCATCAGCAGCTTGCATTGTAACGCGGTTCTTGGTCGAACCGTTCGCGCTGGCTGTTCGTCTTGGCTAGCTACGTCAGCTTCTCTGGGCCAGCCATTTTCCCACTTCTGGCCACAGCTTTTCGTGAGCTTGCTGACTGGTGCACAACCCAACGTGTCCAATTGGAAATTCAATAAGCCTTTTGTCCTTGCTTCCTATTACATCGATAACCGACCTGCTTGACTGTGGAGGTACTAGGTCGTCTGTCTTGCCCACGATGTCAAGTACTGGCATCGCAACCTTTGACAGGTCTATATTCTTGCCGCCAACCTGCATTTTGTTCTTTATCAGGAGGTTTTGCCTGTATACCTGGTCTACGATCTCTCGGTAGACCTCGCCAATGATAGGCGGGCTGTCATATAGCCACGCCTCGATAGAGAAAAATTCCAAGGTTTCTTCAATAGTTCTTGGTCTGCTAAAGTACCTTGGATACTTTAGTGCCGCCTCGACCGGATTTCGAAGGAGGAATGCCGCATTTAAAATCCACCCAGGCACGTTGCCGCAGGCTTTGACCAGATTGTCCGCGTCCAGATGCGAAGTCCAGTGCTCGATTATTGTCGCACCCTTTTGGATGTCTACGGGTGTGGCGTGAAGTATCAGAGCATTGACATTTTCCGGGTGCATTGCGGAATAGACTAGAGTAAAGAGGCCGCCCCAGCAATATCCAAATAGCGATACCTTGTCTGCGCCTGTTATCTCTTTGATCTTTTTTACGGCGTTTCCAACGTACTGTTCAGAATAGTTTTCGAGCGTAAGGTCCTTGTCATACGACATGGGGGTGCCCCAGTCGGTGGCGTATATGTCAAATCCTTGGTTTAAGAGATTATTAATAACGCTATTCTCTGGCAGAAGATCCAGGATATAGTAGCGATTGATAAGCGAGTAAATAACGAGGATTGGAGTCTTGTGCTTCGGTTCCACCTTGGACTTGTAGTGGAGCAGATTGAACCTGCCTTCCATCTCGATCACCTCTGATGGCGTCCTGTTGACAGTGTCGCGAAACGGCTCCAGCTGCCTGCTGAAAAAAGAAAGCAGATCAGAGTAGCTCCGGGAAATTTGATTGTGGTCCATGAGGTTTAGGACATCGGCCCATGAATCCACGGCCGACGCCAAGCTTGTTGTCATGGTTTCGTCATTTAGCCGCTCAGAAAGCTTTGCGCCGTACGCAGCCCTCATGGAACCTTGTATGTCTTCTATAGATTTCTTAGCGCCCGGTGTAAAGGCAGTCTGCAGCGCCTGCATGGTGGCCTCAAAGTTTGCTTCACCGTATTTCTGCGCGAATTCAGACCAGTTACGATAATAGTTGTACCACACCTGCGGAGCGTTTAACAGTTTGCCGGCATCATAACCATTGATTGGCAAGTTTGTTAATTGTATTTCAGTCATTAATTGTCGGCTTTGCTGAGCAGCTCATTTGCTATTAAGCATCTCGGTTGCACTGCAATGCAAAGCGAAGGCTCCGGGCCGGCCAGCTCTATGAAGAGGCCGGAGTCAGGTCAGGCTGCGTCTCGCGTCGACAAACGAAATGTCAAGGCACGTAAAATGGACGCTGCTAAAGATTCGTGCATGCCGTGGAATGCACTGCATTCAATCTCGTTAAATACCGCGGGTAAATCAGCACAACAGACCAAAGCCGTGGAAACTGCAATGAGAAGGTGGAAAACTGAGGGCGAAGAATGTGATCTAGAGGCGCCGGTCATTCTCAATGGTTGCGCTTTTGTCATTTGCGAATCATGCCAATGGACTGCAACAGTGTCTAGGACAAATGAGGGTCGCCTGCTGCTAGACGAGTGCCCGTTATGTAAGGCTGACAGTTTTCTTTCGTTTATCCCGCTCGCAAAGAGCGAGTCGTATCGCTTTACAATAGACCAGACTCGCGGCCTGGATGTCCAGTTTCGCACAATATTCTAGGGCAGGCACGCTTTTTTCGTTGTGAATTCTACTCATGCAACAGCATTGATGCTTCGTAGCAATACGCATCTAATCCGGCCTTATCACATGCCAGTCTGGCAGCCATGGGTTGCATTGTAATGCACTGCATTCCTCATGCTTAACTATCGTCGCGCCTCTTCGACCATTGAAATGTCTGAACCTATACCAAATTGGGAAGCAATAGTTCACAAGAACGTGAGGTCAAGAGACGGCGTCGACATGGGCAATGTTGCAGAAGTGGACGAAAAGAACTTGGTAATAATTCAAGGCGTTGCCTCTGAAAAAGAGTACAACGTTCCCCACTCTGCAGTCGAGGAATTCAATGGCGCCGAAGTAAGACTGAACGTCCCCTACTCGCAGGTAAAACAATTCCTCGTAAAATAAGGCTTAACTGCCTATTTTCGCGGAATTCCATTACCCTTTTTTGTCAATGTTCTTGCATGCACTGCATTGCAAAGCAGTCTGCCTTCTGAAATACTAAAGAAACAAACATCAGGCTATGATGATAGCAGACGCAGTTGATTCTGGACCAGAGCCCAAAGAGGAAATAATAACTGGGCAGCAAAGCGAATTTACTTCTAATGACAGTACTGCAGGTCCAGGGAAATTCCGAAGTGCAGATGCTGTGCTTCAGACTGTCAATCTTTCCAAGGTTTACCGCTCGTCTGCGGGACAAGTTATTGCTCTCAATAATGTCAACCTTGCAATAAGAAAGGGAGAGCTTGTCTCGATAGTTGGACCTTCTGGCAGCGGCAAGTCCACGCTGCTTAGCATTATCGGCGGTCTTGATAGGCCGACCGGAGGAAGGGTCATAATCAGAGGCCAAGACTTGTTTTCTTTAAATGACAACGAACTTGCGACCGTTCGAAACAAGCTGATCGGATTTGTTTTTCAATCATACAATCTCGTAAACAGATCGACTGTTCTAAGAAATGTTGAGCTGCCGGCCATGATTTCAGAGATGGACAGTGATGAGCGCCGCATCCGAGCGATGAAACTGTTAGGAATACTGGGAATAGCGAAACGGGCTCAATATAGGCCCACAACTCTTAGTGGCGGTGAGCAGCAACGGGTTGCAATCGCAAGGGCACTGATGAATAACCCCGCAATAATACTGGCAGACGAGCCCACGGGGAACCTTGATACAAAGACTGGCAACGAAATATTCAACCTCCTAAAGATGCTGTCCGGGAGATATAACAGGACAATAGTGGTAGTGACGCACAATGCCGAGCTGGCATCTGCCACGGACCGGATTGTCTATTTGCGAGACGGGGAGATCGAGCGAGAGGTACTGACAAGCAAGAGGCAGCTGGATAAAGGTTCTGCCGCAGCCTGATAGTTGCGGGCAGGGTATCGATAGTCCTCCACATTTATTCGCCAACAGGCAATTCATCAAGTAATCAACTAGATGATTTGTTAATCGCTAACACGTCATGCTCACTGGGATGTTTATATTTCGAGTAGGCGAAAGCATTCTCGCTATTGCCACTTCCGCTGGTTGAACGGTCAGAGAAGGAGATCCAGCGGCGCATAAAAAGGAGCGTTGAGGCCGTGAAAGCGGTAAGCGACTGCCGTCAGATTTTCATAACATGGTCGAGAAAAAAGCCAAATGTTCATCTCCATCTCTGGCTCCATCAGGCCCTCGCATTCGAGCAACTGCATACCGTTTCCGAAGAAATTGAAAGGGCTGTCAGGGTCGTCCTCCCTAATGCCAGGGTGTCGCTTCGCATAGAACCCAGAGGCGCCGACTACGAATCGATCTGGAAGCTGGTAAAGGATGTCGCTGAGAAACAACCGGGCTCAAGAGGCGCGCACAACATCCACGTAGTAGTGGGCGAAGACGGAAGAATCAGCATTGACTTTCACCTCGAGGTTGGCGCAGGCATGACAGTACAGGAAGCCCATCGCGTTGCCATGCAACTGGAGCAAAAGCTGAAGGAGGCGGATTCTAGCATTTCCGAAGTGATTATCCACGAGGAATCGGTTGTTGATGTCGTCTACAATGAAAAGTCCGGCACGGGAACGCAAACCAAGTCTTACATAGAACACGTCGCAAGACGTTTTCCCGGAATAAAGCTTGTCCGCAGGCCCACAGTGCTGCATTCAGACGAGCGCGGAGGTGGACGCCTGCACGTCATCCTGAAATGTGCTCTCGACCCCGCGCTAAGCGTAGAAAAAGCGAACGAGCTTACGGCCAAGTTTGAACGCGAGCTAAAAATCGGCAACCCGAAAATATCGCGAATAGACATTAGTGAGGAGCCGGACGGAAAAGGACACTCGACAAGGGAGCACGCAAAGTCAGGCAGAGACTAATAGGCTGGCGAGCGCGCATAAGGATCTGAATCCTCTGTCGGGATTCTTAAATACCGAGCATAATTAGCGAATAGCGGGTGCCCTGAAATCAGGGCAATAAGTAAGAGAGAACGGGCCATGACAAAAACCACGCAGGAACTATCTTCTAGAGACACCGACTACTGGTCGCTTCCTGCCTCAGAGGTCTTTTCTGCACTCAAGACAGGTCCGCAGGGCCTAAGCTCAGACGAGGCCAAGTCCCGCCTTGCAGCATACGGGCTCAACAGCCTCCCACAACAACGCTCCAGGATTGCAGGGATTATTTTTCGGCAGCTCAAGAGTCCCATGATAGTAATTCTTGCAGGGGCGACAATCCTTTCCGCACTTTTCGGCCAGCTGGACCAGTCGGCCATAATGATTATCGTAATAGTCTTGAGCGTCGGGATCGGAGTCTATAACGAGTCAAGTTCAGAGAGAATTGTCGAAGATCTACGAAAGCGAGTGTCAATAAGGTCAGTGGTTGTACGAGATCAGGGCAAGGTTTCCGAAACGGATTCCACTCTTCTCGTACCCGGCGACGTAGTTGTCGTCAATATCGGTGACATTGTCTCAGCAGACATGAGAATAGTAGAGTCAAATAACCTCGAGGCCGATCAATCCGTCCTTACGGGCGAGTCATTTCCTGCAGAGAAGAGCTCGGACAAATCCACCTCGAACCCATCGTCAAGCCCCAGTGAGGCAGCCAATTACCTTTTCGCCGGCACCGTCATAGTCCGTGGAACGGGCCGTGCAGTAGTTGTATCGACGGGCAGGAATACGCAGTTTGGCCTGATTTCTGTTCGCCTGGAACGCGCCAGGCCGGCAACGGACTTTCAGAAGGGTGTCAAGAGTTATGGCAACCTGCTCATTACGCTGACTGTCGCCCTTGCCGGCGGCATTTTCATACTAAATGCCGTGGTCGGCCATTCACTGATAAACTCGCTCCTCTTTTCGCTGGCAATAGCCATAGGCTTGGTGCCGGAACTGATGCCAGCGATAGTAACCGTCACCCTTTCAAGGGGAGCGCACAGGATGGCAAAACAGGAAGTCATTGTCAAACGCCTTGTGTCTATGGAAAATTTTGGTAACATTGACATCCTTTGCACGGATAAAACTGGCACCCTCACCGAAGGAAAGGTCGTGTTAAAAGAGTACCTCTATCCAGATGGCCGGGCTGATGGCAGCGCATCTGGGAGCAAGATATCCAAGGTCCTATTGTACGGTCTTTTGTGCAATGATGCAATAGTCGGCGGCTTGGATGACAAGAGCGGAAATGAGGCGTCTGTATCGGGAAATCCGCTTGATGTCGGAATTTGGAAGTATGCAATGGGTCAAGGTTTTAAGGATGTCACAAGGTCTTTTCGAAGAATAGGCGAGGTTCCATTTGATTATCACCGAAGAATTCTTTCAGTCGTGGTGGCGCCTGCAGACGACGTCCCTCCCAGTGACCGGCCAAATACTAATGCGCTTCTAATATCAAAGGGAGCCCCTGAAGCAATCTTGGGCCAGTGCGTCAAGGCCGAGCGGGGGTCCGAAGGCAAGGAAGAGCCGCTCACCACAGAAATAGCAGGTTCGGTCAACGCGCAGCTTGCCGAGCTGTCAAGAGCCGGCTACAGGACTATCGCCGTTGCTTACAAACACCTAGAAGCTGAAAAAGAAGGGTACACAACCGATGACGAGAACGGACTTTCTTTTCTGGGACTCCTGGTTTTCTCTGACCCTCCGAAAGCCGGGGCAAAGGAGGCTATCGATAAACTCAAGGGGCTTGCAGTGGATCTCAAGGTAGTAACCGGCGACAACGAGGCAGTCGCGCTAAAGGTGTGCGAAGACCTTGGGGTGACGGTAAAAAAGTCCGTCATCGGTTCAGACCTCGTGCGAATGAGCCTTGCCGAGCTAAAGGCTACGGTTGAGGAGGCGACGCTCTTTGCTAGGGTCAACCCCGAGCAAAAACTTGACATCATCAAGGCATTGAAGGACAACGGTCATACGGTCGGCTTTATGGGCGATGGGGTGAACGACGCCCCAGCACTCTACGAGGCGGACACCGGCATTTCCGTTGACGAGGCTGTGGACGTAGCAAAGGACGCGGCCGACATCGTGCTTCTGAAAAAAGATCTCCAGGTCATTGCAAACGGCATAGCCGAAGGCCGCAGAACTTTTGGAAACACAATGAAGTACATCCTGATGGCGACAAGCTCAAACTTTGGCAACATGTTCAGCGCAGCCGCGGCGTCGGTGTTTCTGCCCTTCTTGCCAATGCTTCCAATGCAGATCCTTTTCATGAACCTGCTCTACGACCTTGTGAACATGACCATCCCCACGGACAACGTAGACGAGGAATATACCAAGGCTCCCAAGCACTGGGACATTAGTTTTGTGAGAAAGTTTACTCTGTTCTTTGGGCCCTTTAGTTCGCTGTACGACTTTCTCACATTCGGGATTATGCTTTTTATCTTTGGCGCATCGGCAGGACTATTCCAGACAGGATGGTTCATTGAATCGTTCTGGACGGAGGTGCTCGTGATTTTTGTGATAAGAACTAGGCGAATTCCATTCTTTAGCAGCAAGCCCGGCAAGTGGCTGACTATTGTTACTTTAGCAGCTGTGGTATTTGGGACGGTGCTGCCTTTCACCCCCGTTGGCGCTTTCCTCCAGTTCACACCGCCACCAGTGCAGTACTGGGCGCTATTGGTGGTCATGGTTGCGACATATCTGTTGCTGGTTGACGCAGGCAAGGTCTTCTTTTACAGGGTGTGCGGGTTTTGACGGCGACCGGCAGTGCTCTCACTAAGGGGAGCCCTTGGACCGCAGCCGTTGAAAGCCGACAGGAGAGGTGTTAGCAGCACCTTGGCAAATTACAGCGAACTGTTTGGATGGTGGACCGCAATGATAAGCTGGAGCATCGCATTTCTTGTAATGGTTAGCGTCTACCTTTACCACAAGCGAAGGCACGTGGTGACTTCTGGGAGGCAGGGCTTGCAGTCGCTTCTAGAGCGGTTTGATTTTGTCTGGGTTCTCGCAGGCTTGCTTGCGATTTACATAATTTCGATAAAGCTTGCCTCGTCGCTTATTTTTGTAGCAGGAAACGTCGCCGTAGAGCTGCTATTGATAACATACATCATGAGAAATAAAAGCGCCGGCGGATGAGGCTTGGAGAAGAAAAGGTATGAGCCAGCGCTCACTGGTTCTTGTCGGGAAAGAGAATCTCGCTTTGCATGAATTCCCCGAGTTTCTCGTACATCGGCCGGTATTCGACAACGAGCCGCTCGCTCAAAAAGCTAGAGACAAGGGTCTGGCTCTTGACTATTGCCCTGAAAATGTCCTTGTCGGTGATAATGCCGACGAGCCGGTCTCTTTGCATGACAGGTAGCCTCCTGATGTCCTTAAGCTGCATGGTCTGCATGGCATCCTTGAGAGAGCTCTGGGGCTCGATAGTTATCACTGGTTTGCTCATTATTTCTCGGGCTGTCACAGAGTCTTTATTGTGATTGGAAGTTCCGGCTGCCATGTACTTGACCAGGTCCCGCTCTGTGACTATTCCAGCGGGCCTGTTTTCCTCGTCGCTTCCCACAATCACCACGCTTCCTATGCCATTATCCACCATGGTTTTTGCAATGACCTTGATGCTCTGGTTCTCTTTGGCAGTCTTGACATCCCGTATCATGACGCTTGCCACGGGTACGATTTCTATGCTCATTTGCGCGTTTTACCGCTTGGCAGTTCGGTGGCATAGTATATGATTACTATGAATTCGGTGCATTGCACTGCATTCATGGACAATATATCCATCTTGGCGGTTAGCACTTACATCAAGGTGACAAATATGCTGACAGTTGAGAACGATATGCTGGATGAAAACGCAGGCAAGGTTGCAGACAGGAATCTGGTAATGCTCGACGTATCTTCAAGCGTCGCAGATGCAGCGAGACTAATGAAAAAGCGCAACACGACAAGCATGTTTGTCAGTGTTGCCGACTCTGACACTCCCGTGGGCATCGTTACGGAGCGGGACATCCTATACAAGGTCGTCGCCGAGGGCAGGGGGCCGTACAAGGTGACCCTCGGCGAGATAATGAGCTCACCACTCGTGAGTGTGCCTGAAGGCGCGACTGTGCGAGAAGCAGTCGCCCTGATGAGAGCAAGATCGATAAGGAGAATAGCAGTCGTTTCCGATGGCAAAGTTGTCGGCCTGCTTACCCTGATGGCGATTGTGGGCGGCAGCACTGATTCAGGCAGGGTCGAGCTGGCCGAGGTTGAGCTGCCAAAAACCGCATGCCCCTATTGCGGCTCAAAATTTGACGACAGGGATGAAATGTCAAAGCACATCGACAGGTTGCACCTTGGAAGCGGCCTTCTTGAAGGCGACCCAAGACGATGGTAGGATAAGCACATTCATGTACAAGATCCATTGCCCAAATGAACTAATGTGGCACCGGCTCTCAGTCGCATACAGCGTGAAATCCTTTTATTCCCAAAACTTTAATCACGCATGATGGTAGCCGACGAAGGCGAAAAAGGCATGGAAAATGCCTCGCTGCAGCAAACAAAGAAGACGCGCAGCGTGACGTTTAGGATTGATTCTTCCGTCATAGATGAGCTGCAGGCCGAGTCGGACAACCGCGAAGTATCGCTTAACGTCCTTGTCAACCAGATCCTAAAGCGCTACTCTGAATGGGACAGGTATGAAAACAAGATTGGCATGATGCCTGTGCCAAAGATAATGCTCTCAACTCTCATTGACCGGGCGATAGGCGTGGCAAAGACAAGCGGCATAAAGGATGTCGAGCGCTATCGCAGCGAGATAGTCAAAGAGGCCGCCCAAATAGCATTCGGCCTCATTAAAGACTCGGTGCTGTTTATGAAAAAGCAGTACAACCTATGGGTCGTTCTATCGGTTCTTGAGGAGTACATGAAAGTGTCCGGCATCAACGCCGACCATCGACTTGAAGGGTCAAGGAAGCATGTCTTTGTCCTACAGCACGAGCTTGGCGAGAACTGGTCACTGTTCACAAAGGAGCTGTTATCGCTCATTTTCGAAAAGCTGGCCAACGTCAAGGCCGAGATCAGCGTAACGCCGAATACGACTATCGCAGAAGTGGTTCTGCGATAAGGCCGCAACCTGCATTGCACTGCATTCACTGAGCTTATTTACCTCTTGACGATAGAGCAAATGACCGGAAGAAAAATGGCGACGAATGTGGGAGCAAATCGGCAAACCCCGGTTACATCAAATGAACAGGCCGTGTTCCACTATTTCAACTGCATTGGAAGCAAAGACCTTGACGGTCTGCTAAACCTGTTTGCCGAGGATGCAGAGCTTATTGAGCCTTTCAGCAAGGAGAAGGGCCTCAGGGGGCACTCTGCCATCGAGCCCTTTCTCAAGGTCGCCTTTATGGCAAACTCGGAGCTAAAGCGGCAGATTACCATAGAAAGAAATTCTCTTCAAGGCAGGCGCAAGAACACTGTGATGGCGCGCGTTTATTTTGAAAAAGGCGAGTCACTTGAAGGGTCCTTTACCTTTGAATTTGCTGATGAGGTTTCCGCTGCGAGCAGCGGTACCTCAACGCGAGTGTATCCAAAGATCAAAAAGCTGACAATCAAGTTTGACTGAAAACTCAGCTGGCAGGCTCTATCCTAAGCGCCATTATTTTCGGAATTTCCAGGGCATCGTCCGGAGCTTCAAGATCAAATGTGAATCTAAAGTTGGTCTTGCTGCCCTTCAGAAATATCACGTCTGCAAGCACTTTCAACTGGGCGCTGTCCCCAGAGGCAGTGTTATTATTGTCAGGCGCTACTGAGGAAATGTAGTAATCAAGTGAGCTGTTTCCTTCTGTTACAAACCGCAGAAAGGGTGCAATCTCTCTTTTTCCCTTCAGCAACCCCTGCTTGCTGAAAGGTTCGTAGATTATCGCATCGTCATCAAACATTTCAAGTATCCCGGGAACATCCTTGCGGTAAAACCTCCTCATACAGACTTCCACCAGCGAGTTAGCGGCGTCTTTCGTTGACGACAAGTTCGCTCTGTGTACTCGCAGGAGACACTAAAGCACCACGTCTGCAGTGCATGGCAAATTTCAAAGATATTGCAGCCCGATTGCCTATCCTGCAAACCTGCACATTAGCTATATAGAAGGCGGTCTAGGAAAGTAAGCCGCTCGGCCAGACATGAAAAAGATCGAGATAATCATACCGGACCGCTACCTAAACGATGTGAACGAGATACTGAAGGAAATGCACACCGGCGGGATGAGCCACTACCGCGTGGATGGGAGGGGAAAGGTGAAGGCGCAGCCTGTTGCTATCGACAGGGGCACCAGGCAGTTTGTGCCCGAGTTTGTTCCCAGGACAAAGATGGAGGTAGTAGTCCGCGATGACCAGGTCGATGCGATAGTCGCCAGAATCTCGGAAAAGATCAAAGACCCCGCTACGGGTGGCAAGATGTTTATCAGCGACGTTTCAGCCGCGATTGACCTTGGAACCAATGAAAAGGGAGACAGCGCGCTATAACAGCCTCGCTTTTTCAGTGAACTATCATTACAGGGCACGCGGAGATTTCAGAGACCCTTCTCGCTACGCTGCCAAGCGGCGTCAGCTTTTCCTTTCCTATCTGTTTGCTTCCCATCACTATGAGGCCGGCGTGCTCGCCTTTTGCTATCGACACAATCTCATCTGCTGGCGACCCCACCCCCAGAACAAACCGGACAGGCACGCCCTGCTGCCGGACATTTCGGATCTTTTGATCAAGCATCGCCTGCGCGCCTGTCTTTAGTATTCTAATCAATTGGACCTTGGCGTCTTCCAGGCTCGTTGTATCGCTGATAAACCCCAGCGTCGCGCTTGGCGGAACGAATCTGCTGTCGACTATGTGAACAATCAGTATTTCCGACTTCATGGCGCGGGCAAGTTCGGTAGCTTTTTCCAGCGCCCGATCTGACATTTCTGTGCCGTCGTGGGGAACAAGTATGGTGGACATTGTACCTGACATTGTATTGGCAATAGTTGAATCCGTTATTTAGCTCGTCGATTATAGTGCAATGCAGTGCATTCTTGCAGCTTAACTAGCTTTGAGTCGCACTTTCTGTGTAACCATGGGAAAAAAGAGTGCATTTCACGAGTCTCCCGAGAGCTCTGTGAGACCGTATGAGGACCTGAGCACCATGCAGCGGGACATCAGCGGCGAGGCTATTGCCGGCCCTGCACTCGGGATCTGTGATGCCTGTTTCTGGAGCTACACCGCAATCAACCACAAGGGAGTGATGGAGAAGTGTGCATTGTGCGGCGGACGTGTTTCAGTAATTCCGCTGTCAGCAGAAGAGACGACCCGGTTCGAGTATTCGTCAAAGAGAGGCTTGACGCTGCGCTTTGGGCGCAAGCTGCCGCTCAGATAATTTCAGTGCAGTACAGTGCAGACCTACACCTCTTACCTAGCTTCTGATCAATGTCATTAGATGGCTCTAGATTC
The DNA here is from genome assembly GCA_039938515.1 of Nitrososphaera sp. Classification (NCBI taxonomy): domain Archaea; kingdom Thermoproteati; phylum Nitrososphaerota; class Nitrososphaeria; order Nitrososphaerales; family Nitrososphaeraceae; genus Nitrososphaera; species Nitrososphaera sp. The sequence continues at coordinate 29,062 of JBDUUL010000015.1, forward strand.
GAGGAATCAAAAGAGGATAAGTGAAGGCAAGCTTGTTCTAGCCGCGGTCGCGGGAGGACTTGCGACTATTGCTCTTCTTTTCATGTTTGTAAGCGGAGGGATTGTCAGGCAGGCCCAGATATTTCTGCCTGAAAAGGGAGGCGATACTGTGGCGTTTCAGAATGTCGATGGTAAGGTCGCAATAGTTGGGATTACCGGCATAAAGGGCGTCAACCCCACCCTTACCATGAGGACCGGCGAGTATATCCTGGAAATTACCGTGATAAATCAGGACACGGTCCCTCATTCACTCTTTATAGACAGGGCCAATGTCTCCACGGTAGTGCTTCAGCCCGGCGAGAAGGGTGTTATTGATCTGCGGTCGACAGTGCCGGCCATTTTTAACTACTATGAGCAGGGAAACTCGACTCCTCTAGGCCACATCGAGGCATTCAAGGTGGGCGGTTATGACTGATACTGGGCAATAATGCATTGCACTGCACTGCAAACTGACTTTTGATATACGCTTGCAGCAAAATCAGTTGCATGGCATCACGCAAAAACAGAATCACGGTTCACAAAGGCACGCATAAATCTGCAAAGCGGCTCGACGATGTTTTTGAAGACTTTAGGCAGGAAATCGAGAGGATGGTTTCCGGCTCTCTTCCAGCCCTGGCTTTTCCGGCGCCCGGGTTTGCCGGGTCTGCGCTCATTGAAAGAGACCTGCCCAGGCTTCCGCTCTGCGACATGGTCGATAGGGGCAGCAAGTACGAACTGTATGTAGAAGTCCCGGGGATAGACAGAGAGAAAATAAAAGTGCATGGAACGAGGGGTGGAGTAGAGATATCAGGCGAGCAATCAGAAGCAAGCTCGGAGAAGGCAAGGAACTATGTCTACAACGAGAGGTCGTTCAAGTCGTTTTACAGAAACATTGCGACGCCTGAAGAAATAATTCCTTCCAAAATAGCCGCCAGAATGGCAAACGGAATCCTTACGGTTGAAATGCCAAAAAGCCCGTCAGCCGCTGTAAAAGAAAGGGGCGTCAGGGTAGAGATAAAATGACCCGCGTTAGATCTGCACACAACTTTCACGAAGTAAAGGTTCTAAATCCAGAGACTGTATGCGCAAAGTGCGGCAATGCAACGCCGCATGTATGCGAATGGTGTGGGGCATGTAGGACGTGCCACAAAGGGCCTGACGCGGAAAAGCTGTACTGATTCTGGAGGCACCCAACTCTACCACCTGGTGGAGTTGATGCCGAATCTTCGGATAGAACTATGCCGCAAATAGGATATTTAGCAGGTTATCCGGTCCCGCTGCCATTTGACGCGCTGCGACTTCTCACGAAGCCTAACATCACGGCCACAGCGAGCCCCGACAGCATCATTGAGTGGGCGATGGGAAATTCCGGCATGGTAGATGTCGCGACCATGGAAATAGTGTTGACTCCGTACGGAAATACTACATCGACATGCCTGTAAAATCTCCCCGGAGAAAGCTCCGATGATGAGACCGATGCCTTTGTCGTGTTTTGCCCATTCACAAGTACTGTATAGTTAGAGTCAACTATCGAATTTGGGCCAGCAATGAACATCACCGCGACCCATCCTCCGCCGCGAAAGATCCCCTGCGCGTCAAAGTTTATGCTGTGAGTTGCTTTATCGTATGTCACGTTTCTTATTTTGGCGTCGCTTCCTACTTCGATCTGCACAGTCTGGTTGTCCTCTATTGGAAGGGTGAAATTGAGTCCGGATTGTGAGGGCACAAAGCAGCTATAATATCCCACTTGGCCTGCTATCGACTTCATGGGAACCAGGGTAAATGGCGAGGAGGAATTGCCTGGGATACGCGGAATGACTTTGCTTTCCACGACGTCGAGTATTTTTGCATTCTTGTCAATGGCTATGGCACTTACTCTTACGCCGTAGGCATCAACCGGCGATTTATTGTCGAGCATGCCGGAAATGGAATGAGTTTCATTATCCATTACAAGCGTGTCATAATTTACCGCCAAGAGGGATTTGTCCCGCGCGGGCTGCGGAACTGCAACTATTCTTGACGAGACTTTGATAGCCGAAGGGCTTGGTTCTACGTTGCCATCAGGAGCCGCGTGCACAGGAATTTTGAAGGGTATTCCCATGCCCGCGGTTATTTGGCCCATGTACTTTGAATAGCTGACAGATTCATTTGAAAAGTAGACGGTCGATTCTATTGTCCTGTTGTTTGGGTCGTTGTTTGTAACTTCACCAATGAGATATTTACTGCCGTCTATGTCTGTTACTATATGTTTGAATGTAAGCGTGCCCAGGTTATCTCTCTGCATCATGTCTGAAGAGGCGGCAAGGCACGAAAGTGGCCCGCCCATGAGTGAAAATCCAATGACAGCATACAGAGCTAGAAAAGTAAGCCGCAATATTATATCCCCTTGGCATTGCGAGTTTCATATAACGATTTAGTCAAAAAAAGGGAAAGGTAGTTGTGCTACCTAGTTTGTGGTGTCGAAGCAGGGCGATAGAGCCTTGCTATACGGCTGTTCATAACACGGCAGTGTCGAAGTTCCGTTCCAGTGATTGAATGGTGTCCCGAATGTGTATGGAGTCGTGGTCTGCGCAATGCTGTCCATTCCCATAGGAGGTACTGCGTTGGATGGATTGGAAACTGAGGTGCCTTGCGGAGACACTAGTACGACCGCGACCTGACCCTTGAACAACTGCGAATAGTCGTGATTCACGATGACGAATGCGCCGGGTTGCTGGAAGGTTACATCAATGATTGCAGTGTTTGCAGCACCTATCATGAATGTCTGGACGCCTTGCTGGACCACACCTCCTTGCGTTACTTGGTCGAGAATCTCGCCTACGATGTGGAAGTTGACTGGATAGTCGCCGCTATTAAGAACGAAGAATCGGACATGGTCTCCTTGGTTGAACTGCAGTGGCGTCGCCCCAGTGACGGTCGGCAGGTTTCCTGTGGTTGGGTTCAGCGCAAGTGGCTGGTAGCCGTATGGAATACCGTTGATAGTCGCATATGTCACGTCATGGTTGTACATTGCGGTCCAATCAAAGTCGCCATCCTTAGTCGCGTCTGCGTTCTGAGTGAGGTAGTATTCTCCAAAGTCAAGAGCAACTTCCTTTGCGTCCGCAGAGACCGGATGATTCCTAGTAGTATTTCCAACCGTCGTTGTGAGCTTGTAGCCTTGGTAACCATTTGCTGGATCTACTATAACTATTCCATGCATTCCTCTGAAAGCGTGCTCTGCAAGGTCGTTTACGTGGCCCTCACAGTGGTATTCCCATGCACCTGGTTGAGTTGCAACAAAGTAGTAAGTCTGAACTGCCGGGGCAGAAGCCGGTGCGACGAAGTTGAGTGCGCTAATTACAGAAGCGTGGTTGTCAATGCTATGCGTATCCGTGTTTGTTGCCGGGTCTGTGATTGTTGCAATGATGACATCGCCTTGGGTTGCCCTGATTACTGGTCCGGGGATAGTCCCGTTGAAGGTGTAGGCAATAACATGGCTGGCGAGATTTCCGCCGTCACCGCCAGAAGCACCAGTAGGCAAGGTGATTGTCTTCTCAAACGCCACCAAGTTCATGTGGACGACGTGTCCGCTTAATGCAAAGGCTTGCTGTGGAGTGATTTGCATAAAAGAGGCTGGTAATTGCAGGTTCAGTCCGTCAAGTGCCGAGTGATGGTTGTTGTCTGTCAGTGGAACTGACGTGGATTTTGTGGTTTCTTGTGTCGTTGAGGATCCAGATAATCCGAGGCCAGGTACAAAAATCAAGGCCACGACCAAGATCGCCGCGACTGAAGCGGCTCCTATTGAGAGCACATTTTGGTTCAATTGAGCTCATATCGAGCTGAGAAAACTATTATTTAACAAATTACCGAAGAATTTATCTATAACTTAAATTCTCGGACTCTCTCACGTGATTTCTTTGGTTGGTCGTTTTTCATTATTTGAAATAATGCATGCCGTCAACCAGTCGTGCGTCGGTTGATCGGACGCATTGCATTTAGCTGGCAATATGATGTGCTATGCCGCAATGGGCCCATTATTTGATTGCAAACCTATCAGAAAGTGAGAAAAAGAGAGAAGATGGAAAACCTGTCTCAAGCTTTCCTAATGGACGATAACCTTGCCCGTCATCCACGGGTGCACCAGGCAGACATAGTTGTATGTTCCCGGCTTTGTGAACTTGACAGCAAAGGTCTCTATCGGCTGCGTACCCGGTGGGTTCATTCCTTTCGGCCAAATCCAGCCCGAATTTACATATCGCTCGTCGGAGTTCATGGTATAGTTTGAGTTTGGTGGCATGTACTTGACATTACCGGCCTTGTCAATCGCCACAGGCGCGTCAACTCGAGCATTTGCAATTATGGCAGTAGTCTTGCCCGGAGGCCCGGCCGGAATCGTCACCGGATCAGCATTTGCAGCCGGATTCAGAGGTGTGATATTGCTACTATTGGATATTACAAACGGAGCCTCGATATCCGCAAAGTATGACTGGTTTGTTATAAACGACACAGTGTGCGGCTCACCAACACGGGTTGGATTGTACCAGACAACGGTTTCGCCTGCCTTTATTTCGGCTACCTTTGGAAAGAACTGGGTCAGCGGGGCTATCGCGCCTCCGGCTCCGGCCCTGACTTTGAACACGCCGTTGCTATAGTCCATGTACTTTCTGGACTCAGAGTATGCAATTGCGGGTTTGTCTGACGATGATGGAGATGATGATTGCGCAAGTGCGGATGCGCCTGTCATGACAACAACTGCAGCGACTAAAATCCCGGCTGCAGCGATGCCGCCAAAAAGTGCACTAGTTTTTCTGTTTGAAGTTTTGCCAAACATCCCCTCGCGGCAAGAACAAGGGGGATTTAAGCATACTTGCAAACGTCCGCGGTTGTGCAATGGCCGCCTACCGCAACGCGCCTTTCTATTTGCTATAGCGCCGATTCGCTGTTTCGCTGTTCCGTCATTGCCAGACCCGTGCAGCAGAGCAGGAACGAGATCAGTGTCCCAGCATTCTCTACCTTGTTTTGCATGATAAGCTCGCGCAGGTGTTGGACAGGCATTAGCTCCACGCTGATGCTTTCCGTGCCATCAAGGCTCGCCTTACCCGGAGCAAGCTCGCTTGCCCGAAAGACGTAAACCACTTGCTTGGACTTGCTCACCGACGGGTGGTACTGGTAAACCAACTCCATCTTACCTGCACGGTAGCCCGTCTCTTCCTGCAGCTCTCGCATAGCTGTCGCACGCGGGTCCTCACCATTTTCAATGTGCCCAGCGGGAAACTCGAGCATGAGTTTGTCAAGCGGGTATCGGTACTGCCTTATCATTACCATGCGCCCGTCGTCTAGAAAGGGAACGACCAGAACTACATCAGAGGAATAGTACCTTGCATAGTTGATGACCTTGCCGGTACCAGTTAGTACCCTGTCCTGAAAGACTTCCATGTAGACGGTGTGATCGTCTTTGGCCTCGAAAACCTTGACACTGTCAAGGCACTTCCAACGCTCGCTTTCGCTTAGGTCGCCCATACGTGATTCAGCCAGCTTGCCGCAATTATAACAATATTCTTGCCCATCAAAAATGGAGTTGAGCAATACTGTCCCCTTGTGAGCGATTGTAACCCGACAGGACTGCTTTGGTGCCGCTTTTAGCATCGCTTATTGTTCGGGGCCACAAACACAGGGTATGGAAATAGCGGAAATCCTGATGTATATCGTCGCGGGATTTGCCCCGACTATGCTGGCAATGGAAGTTAGCTGGAGGCTGGCTTTCAGGCGCGTGGTGGCAGGCAGGCCTGCGGCAAGTGCCGAGATAGGGTTGCAGTGAGGGCAGCATGTCTGCGCCGGGATCAACGGCGCGGCAGCCGCCTAGTGTGCAGGCGGGCCTTACAGTCGTCAACTACCGAACAACGGGGACACAAAGGTGTGTTTCAGTAGTAGAACGCGACTGTTTAACGGTTCACCTTAAATGAAACGGCCTTGCTTTGTACTGTACCAAGAACATGCCGGATTCTCCTGACGACCTTGAGTACAAGCTTCAGGGCAGAACACTGGAAGTGTACCTTTACCTTGTGCGAAAAAAACATCCCGTGGGAATCCGGGAGCTTCAGCGGGAGATTGGCCTTTCAAGCCCAAGCGTAGCTGAATACCACGTTGAAAAGCTCGTGGCAATGGATATAGCGCAAAAGGACGCCTTTGGCCGGACCCGGATTACAAGAAAGGTAAAGGTCAAGGCGCTTTCAGACTATGTAGAGCTGGGCTCTCACATCCTGCCAAGGCTCGTACTTTACGCAGCTGCATTTACGGCGGTCTCGATTGCAATAGTTGTGGCGAGCTGGAAGTCGGTCAACATTTACGGGCTGGCAGTCTCGTTCGCAGCTGCCTGCATATTCTGGCTCGAGGCGCTCAAGAACAGAAAGACGTTCCTGCACAGCTCGGCAAAAAGCAAAGGCATTCAGGCCACTGAAACAAGCCCGCTACAAAAGAGCCATTTTTGGGTGTCACTTGCGCCGGGGGTCATTGCCCTTGCAGCGTTTGCTGGCACTATCGCGTTTCTGTACTACTATATCACTCCAGCACCCCCGGACACACATACTGTCCAGATGCCGCCTGTACTAGGCTATGGCGACGACCCTTCCGCGCCGCCTCCGCTCTCATCATCGAGCCCAAGCGTTGAATACTCCAAGGAAATGTCCGCCAAGAAAGTCCAGGAGGCAGGGCCGGCAGACAGGTTGATTCCGTCGCCTGCGCCTGAACTCTATGCGGTCCTCGCCTTTGCCAGCGCACTTGTCATTGGATTCATTGCTTATCTTATAGTCAGATACAGGTGCGGTGAACTGGAACGCGTGGCTGTTCTGCCGCAAGAACACATGAAGATATTTGCGTTCGGAGACCAGGATTATCCCGCACGCCGTCAAAAGCGCATCTGATGAAAAGAACAACCTTAATTCTGGCATCAGCGGCCATGGCATTGGTCGCAATTCTGGCAGTCCAGGGCAACAGGCTGGCCTTTGCGCAGTCCCTGTACGGTGGCGGTGACACTCCTTCTGTAGGAGGAGTGACGAACGCGACGCTTCAAAAGTGCGAGCAGCTCGGCATTGCAAGGAGCCAGTGCAACGATCAGACGATTCTTGCGAAAGAAAGGATCGGCATCAAGGGACAAGGTTCAGGCACCCCGATGATAGCAACACAATCCGGACAAATGTTGATTTTTGTAGGAGTGCTGGGCGTGATTTTCGGAGGCGTGGCGGCAGCGTTTCTGCTTCAGAGCAGGCGTTCAGGAGTCAGGGAGAAGAGTGCGGAGCGGCAGAGATAGGTCCCTTTTTTTAGTTCCCGCAGAATCTCCTAGAGACCTTGCTGCAATTCTTGATATCTTTTGTCGCTCAGAGTCTGGACAGTATGAGTGAATCAGAAGAAAAGAACCTAGAAGGAGCACAGAGAGATCAGAGGCAGGTTGGAGACGCGGCCTCAAACCCCAAGACTGCCGGCCCGGCAGAGAACCTGCGCGAAAAGGCAGCCGAAATGAATTCAGACGAGGACTCGCGCGAGCCTGCGTGAGCCCGAGATTTTTTTATTCCTAGTTCCCTCAGCCCAGCTTGGCGAGCTCGGTATCAAAGGCCTTCATCACCAAGTCAGCACCCCTTCCGAAAATTTGGCCGAGCGCAAACTCAATCTCTTTTCGCGTTAGAGGCCTGGTGCCGGACCTTGTTATGTGAAAGTCGGTTTCCAGCTGCCTCCAAGCAGCCGTCCTTGAAAATTCTCCGAACATCTTTAGTGCCTCGTTGAGGGCTGTGCGAGTACTGTCCGGGGCCTGGTTCTCTTCACCGGTTTCGCCCGTCGTCAATCACCAATTAACACTATGCGGCTGCAAGTTTTACCATGCTGAGAACCGGATAAGGAAAAGTGGCCAGTATATTAAAAATTTGCTGAGCGAATTCAAAGAAAGCAACTATGTTTCTGCCTTCCAATCAAAGAGCAGATTTTTTAGGAGCTCGGCAGAATCGTAAAGCCATTGGGCGCATTTAGGGCCGGGGAAATAAAGTCCCCGCAGTTTGAAGGCCGGGAGGTCACTGTCCGGGGATGGGTTCACAGGCTAAGAAAACAAAAGGAGAACACGTTTGTGCTTGTCCGGGACGATCGCGGTGGCATTATACAGTGCGTCTTTCCAACCGACAAGGCGTCGCAGCTTACCATCGAGTCGTCGGTACAGGTGACAGGCGTTTTGGCCAGAGACCCGAGAGCGCCTGAAGGCGGATATGAGATAAAGGGCAGGGAACTTGATGTCTTTAACATAGCATCCGCGGACTACCCTATTGGTGAGTACCAGAGTGACGAGCTCCTGCTTGACAAACGTCATCTTGCCCTTCGCACAAGAAAAATGATAGCCGTTGCAAAACTCAGGGCCTCTGTCCTGCAATACGCCCGCGAGTGGTTCGTAGATAACGGGTGGATTGAAGTGACGGCTCCGGTGATAGTAAAGGGAGCCGTAGAAGGCGGCTCGACTCTTTTCAAGCTAAAGTACTTTGACACCGAGGCGTACCTTTCTCAGAGCGCCCAGCTGTATCTGGAAGCAATGATTTTTTCGCTCGGGCCGGTGTGGAGCCTCACGCCGTCTTTTAGGGCTGAAAAGTCGCGGACCGCCAGGCACCTGGCAGAGTTTGCGCACCTTGAGGCCGAGGCGCCATGGGTGACTCTTGAAGACATAATGCAGGTGCAGGAGAACCTGCTGTCGCACATTGTGCAAAACGTGGTCAGGGACCGAAAGGAGGACCTGGCCATACTGCAGCGGGACACCTCAGAGCTCGTACAGGTCGTGCCTCCCTTTGACAGGATACCGTACGGAAAAGCAATAGAGACTCTGCGCTCAAAGGGATTTACCATCGAAGAGGAGAGCGGGGGCCAAAGAAAGACCCGCCTAATCGAATACGGCGACGACCTTTCCATAGAGTCTGAGCGGGAACTGACAAAAGACTCGACGAGGCCGATTTTTGTGGTCGGCTATCCGATTGCAATAAAGCCGTTTTACGTGAAGGAAGATCCTCAGGGCCCGGGCGCAGGGCTTGCAGCTGACATGCTTGCACCGCGGGGGTTTGGCGAGCTTACAAGCGGTGGAATGAGGGAAGACGACATTGAGTCGATAACTGCCAGAATAAAGCGCGAGGGTCTTGACCCGGCCGCCTATGAATGGTACCTTGACCTTCGCAGGTACGGTTCCGTCCCGCATGGGGGTTTCGGACTTGGGATCGAGCGGCTAGTGCGCTGGATAGCAAACGCGCAGGACATCAAGGACACTGTGCTGTTTCCGCGCACAATGTCCCGCGTTGAACCCTAGGCGGTCTTTTTCTTGCGTGTCTTTTTTGCAGGGCTTGCACGCGCTGCCTTTTTCTTTTTCTCCGGCGCCGCGGCTTTTGCAAGGAGCAGGCGATCAACCACCGAAGCCGGATCCTGCTCAACAAAAGTCGTGGCCGCCACGGAGGCTTGGACTATATTTTCACCGCTATAGTCATCGTGCTCTTGGGCCGGCGCGGGAAGGTTTGCGATAATCGCCGGCTCCGCCTCTTTTGACAGCGCGATTTCCATGGTAGACATTCTCCTGATAGAGCCGTTGACAGCAACTTCGTCGGTCCCGACGGAGATCGAGCGGGTTGCAAGGTGCCCGACGTTTCGCTTTACGAGCTCTGCGACGTCCACAGCGGTCGAGATGCTCAGGCTTCCCCTCGCCCTGATCTCTAGGCCGCCTGTGTTGTGAATCCTAAAGAGCGCCGGCGCAAGGTATTCGCTGGCGCGTTTTTTACCGATAATGAGAACTGAAGCCGGGATTACAGAGTCCAGAGCATGACTCGGAGTGGTTTGGACCGTGGGTGCTGTCATCATATCTGGCCTGCCTCACACTCTCTGCTCTAGAGTCCGAGTGTCAAGATTTTTCGCCTTCTGGGTGTAAAATATGAAGTGTGATCCCAACAGATATTACCATTCCATGCACAAGTCTTCCCTATTGCCGGAAAGCTTCCTTGAGGCGCTCAAGAAAAGGGTCCTTGTCTTTGACGGGGCGATGGGCACAGAGATACAAAAGCTCACGCCAAGGCCAGAGGACTTTCCGGAAGGCAAGGACGGCTTTAACGACGGCCTGATACTGTCAAGGCCCGAGTGGATTATGCAGATACACAGGAGCTACCTGGCTGCCGGCGCGGACTGCATCGAAACCAATACCTTTGGCTCAAACAAGCTGAAGCTTGACGAGTACGGATACGGAGGACAGACTGTGGAATTCAATCGCAGGGCCGCCGAGCTTGCAAGAAAGTCGTGCAGTGAGTTCGACAAGCCACGGTACGTAATAGGCTCCATGGGCCCATCCGGCTTTCTGCCAAGCTCAAACGACCCCGACCTGGGCCAAAAGCCGCTTGATGAAATACAGGAGGCCTTCTCTCTTCAGGCGGAAGGACTGATACTTGGGGGAGCCGACGCGCTTCTGATAGAGACAAGTCAGGACATACTCGAGGTCAAGCTCGCCATTCAGGGCTGCCATGCAGCGTTTGATAGGACTGGAAAAAGGATCCCAATTATTGCAAATGTGACTCTTGACCAGTATGGCAAGATGCTGCTCGGCACTAGCGTCCAGGCAGCGTATGTCACCGCAACCGGCATGGGGATCGACGCCTTTGGCCTGAACTGCTCGACCGGCCCGGCCGAAATGGAGCCAAGCGTACGTTGGCTCGGCGAGCAGGGAGAGATCCCCGTACTTGTGATGCCAAACGCTGGAATGCCGCAGAACGAGGGCGGCAGGGCTGTTTACAAGATGGGCCCGGAGGCGATATCCTCATCGCTTGCCGAGTTTGTCAGCAGATACCCCGCAGTAAGGATGGTCGGTGGGTGCTGCGGGACAACGCCGGACCACATCAGGGAGCTGCGACGCGCAATAGACGGAAAAAATAGCTAGTGGAATGCCCGCCGCGGGCTGACGGTCTGGCCGCCTTCTGCAACATCCTTGTAAAAATACTCGATGCCAATCCTTCCAAAGCCTCTCACCCTCTTTATCCTTCCCTGAACTGTAAGCCTTGTAATAGCGAACCGGACGTCCTGCTTGTTGCCTATAATATCGTCAAGGTCCTTGCTTGTCACCTTGCCCGAGCGGCTCTTTATAATAGCATAAACCGCCTCTACAAGGCCAGTATTGCCGTTCCTTACCCTGAATTGTTGTTGAACTATGCTAGCCATGTTTCTTACTTCGGTTTATGCTATAAATCAGGTTAGGTAGAATTTTCGGTATAAGGGCTACTTTTTTTGACCTGTTGCATAGAAAATATAGGCGCCTGACAATAGCTCCGCTGTTTCTCTCGTGATCCCAAGGCTAAGCTCGGCTTTAAAGGCTGTTGACATGGCGCAGAGCCCGCCCCCACTGATAATAGGCGAGCGCCTTAACACTCAGGGCTCAAGGAAGGCCAAGCAGCTTGTGCTTGACTGCGACTTTGACGGCCTTGTGGAACTGGCACGGGGCCAGGTGGAGGACGGGGCCCACTGCCTCGACGTATGCGTGGCGCTCACCGAGAGGCCCGACGAGCTGGCGTTCATGCAAAAGCTGGTAAAAAGGCTCAGCCTCGAGGTCGATGCGCCGCTTGTAATTGACTCGACTGATCCCGCCGTGATTTCCGCGGCAGTAAGGCAGATTCCGGGCAGGCCGATGATTAATTCCATAAACCTTGAAGGCGACGGCAGCAGGTTTCACTCGCTTGCACCGATAATGGCAGAATACGGGGTGCCGGCCGTGGCAATGTGCATCGGGCCAAAGGGCATGGCCAAGTCGGCTGAAGAAAAGCTGCAGGTGGCAAGGCTTCTCTACGATACAGGCGCAAAGTACGGCCTGAAGCCCTGGCAATACGTGTTTGACGTCCTGACGTTCACGCTTGCGACAGGCGAGCAAGAGTATGCCGATTCGGCAAAAAGCACCCTGGAGGGCATCAGGCTTGTCAAGCAGGAGCTGCCCGGCTCGTTTACGGTCCTTGGGCTGAGCAACGTGAGCTTTGGCCTGTCGGCCGCGGCCAGAAAAGTGGTAAACTCGGTATTCCTTTACCACGCGCTGCGAGCCGGTCTTGACATGGTGATAATAAACGCAAGAGATATCATGCCGTTTCCTGAGATCCCGGCAGAGCAGCGAAGGCTGGCCGAGGACCTGATATTTAACAGGCATCCAAACGCCCTTGCCGAGCTTATCGCTTTCTTTCAGGAAGCGGGTGCATCTGGAGCCCAGGGGGCGCAGTCAAGGCGCACTGAGGTTGACCCGTCCTGGGATGCAGGGCGGAGATGCTACTTTCGCATAGTAAACAGACTCAAGGAGGGGATACAGGAGGACGTGGTGCAGGCTATTTCTGACAGGACAGACGGCGCTTCCGAGTCGCGGGCTGAAGCTGCCCACAGGGCAGCGGTGCAGACGCTAAACGAGGTGCTTCTGCCGGCAATGAAGGAGGTCGGCGACAAGTTTGGCGCCGGTGAACTTATCCTGCCGTTTGTGCTCAAGTCGGCGGAGTGCATGAAGGCAGCTGTAGCAGAGCTTGAGAAATACCTCATCAAGCAGGAGGGAGTCAGCAAGGGCAAGCTGGTGTTGTGCACCGTGTATGGCGACGTGCATGATATCGGCAAGAATCTTGTCAAGACGATATTTGTCAACAACGGCTATACCGTCTATGACCTTGGCAAGCAGGTCCCCATGCAGCGGATAATTGAAAAGATAGCCGAGGTCGGCGCCGACGCGGTCGGGCTGTCTGCCCTGCTCGTCTCGACGTCAAAGCAGATGCAGTATTTTGTCGAGTACGCACGCGAGAACAATCTGCAGGTGCCCGTGCTCTGCGGAGGGGCCGCGATAAACAGCAGCTTTGTAAACAGGATAGCAAAAGGCGGGGGGACAGTCTACCAGCCCGGCGTGTTCTACTGCAAGACGGCCTTTGACGGGCTTCGGACAATGAACGAGCTGGTCTCGCAGAGCCGTGGTGGCTTTTTGCAGGACTGGCGGGCGAGAATTGAAAAGTGGGAGGACAGGCCTCAGGCCGAGCCGTCCTCGAACTTGGCGCTGCCCAATAGCGGCATTGAGCCGGTGTCTCCACCAGAGCCGCCCCAGATTGCCCGCGCGATAAGACTCGAGCCGTCGGAGATCGACCTCGAGCAGGTATGGAAGTACGTGAACAAGAAGTCGCTTGCAGTATTGCAGTGGGGAATCCGCGGGAGCAGCGCAAAGGAGCATGACCCCGAAGCGCTCTTTGCGGAGTGGAAGGACAGGGTGCTCAGGGAGCGGCTGTTCGAGCCGAGGGCAGTATACGGGTATTTCCGCTGCCACAACCTTTCACCCGGCGAGCCCGGCAGCGGCAGGCTTGCAGTAGACCTGCATGCCACGGGTACGGAGAAGGTCGTCTTTGAGTTTCCGCGCTCGTCAAAGGAAAAGCACCTGTGTCTTGCAGATTATTTTGGAAAGGATGACGTTGCGGCATTTCAGGCAGTCACGGTAGGAAACCGGGCCACCGCGGTGATTGACATGTGGAACAAGGAAGACAGGTACTCCGACGCATACCATCTTCACGGGCTGGCCGTCGAGACAGCGGAGGCGATGGCCGAATGGGTAAACGCGAAGATAAGACAGGAGCTTGGAATAGGCGCGGGCCGCGGCCTGAGGTACAGCTGGGGGTATCCAAGCTGCCCGGACATCTCGCAGCACCACCTGGTGTGGAAGCTGTTAAGGCCCGACCTTTCGGGCATGACGCTGACTGAAGCAGGACAGATAGTGCCTGACCAATCGACTGCTGCCATAGTGGTGCACCACCCAAAGGCAGAGTATTTCGTACTCTGACGCGGGTCTAGTTATAAAACCAGAACTCGGATGACTTTCTGACGTAAATAACGTCTGCAGCCTTTTGCTGTTCCTTGCCTGCACCTTCGGCCTTTGCCGGGGAGTCCTTTGTGCCCTCGGCTCCGGTTGCCTGAGGCTCTCGAGGCTGGCGCAATTCTGCCAGCTGCGCGGCCAGCTTGTCAACCTTGGCGTTAAGCTCGGCGATTGCTTTGTCAAGCTGCTGCCCGGATTCGTCACCGGGGACTGCTGCGTCCCTGACCTTGTTTAGTGAAACCGCGGCTGCAATTCCTGCGCCTACCGCCGCCACGTTAATTGCTGTCAGAATAAGATTGTCGATGCTGCTTCTGGTCTGCCGCGGGGAACCGTCCTTCTGGGAATTCGTATCGTCCATCTTTTCAGACCAGCTCCGCAGTAGCGACTTATACATATTGTTCTGTAACTATCACCTTGCTACATTTTTTAGTTCTGTGAAATGTAGGCTTTTTCCGAGTCTTGATAGGATTATTAGTTACCTTTCGTCTAGTTCCACCAGATTGCGCCTAAGAAGGGGGCATATCCTGATGATCGCCGGCTGCATCGTGTTTGCCATTAGCATCACGGCATTTTCCGCAAAATTAATTGCGGTTGTCCAGACGGGCGAAAAATACACGATAGCCCCGGGCAGCAGGCTGGTGCTCTCCTCGTACATCAATTCGACCTCGGGCGCATACTTTGTGGATCCGAACGAGACATCGATGAACTACCCTGTCCTAACCGTGGTAGGTCCGCTGAACAACACCCTTATTGCAAACCGGCATGTTGACGTGTACACCGCGATGGGCCAGTTCCCGGCTTCGCGCGCCGGCAACTACAGCCTCGTCCTTGCAAACCCGACTGGAGGCAACCTGCTGGTGGGCGCAATATTTGGTGCATCAGAGGACGTGTTTTCACAGACGTTTTACATCGGGCTGATTCCCGTCATTTACGCAGGCGCTTATTCGGGCATTGCGTCGGTTGCCATCGGAGCTGTTGTCACGGTGCTTGACCGGCGCAAAATGACGAAAATGAAGCAGTTCGGGGACATGAGCGATCTTGTATGACGCAGGGCGGAAGGCCATTGGCCAAACTTGAGGCCAACAACATCACCAAGTCCTACGGAGGCATGGACGACAAAGGTCCAGTGGCGGCCATCAAGGACGTGAGCTTGTCGATTGGCGACGGCGAGTTTGTTTGCTTTGTCGGCCCCTCGGGCTGCGGCAAGACCACTCTTTTGAATATCCTCGCGGGGCTTGACAGGCCGACCTCGGGCCAGGTAATGCTTGACGGAAGGCCGGTGTCCGCAACGGGCCCGGACAGGATAATGGTCTTTCAGGAGAGCGCACTGTACCCCTGGCTCAAGGTCATCGACAATGTCGAGTTCGGCCTGAAGATAAAAGGAGTCGATAAGGAAAAACGCGAGCAACAGGCTTCGCGGTATCTGGACATGATGCAGCTTGCCAAGTTCTCGGACGCTTACGTCTACCAGCTATCAGGCGGCATGAAGCAGCGAGTGGCGATAGCAAGGGCCCTGGTGATGGACCCGGAGGTGCTGTTCATGGACGAGCCGTTTGCGGCCCTTGACAGCCAGACGCGCGACCTTTTGCTAGTCGAGCTCCAGCTAATCTGGGCGCGGACAAAAAAGACCATTGTGTTTATCACCCACAACATCATCGAGTCCGTGTGCCTGGGCGACAGGGTAATAGTCTTCACCGGCAGGCCCGGCTCGATAAAAAAGGAGATAAGGATTGACTACAAGAGGCCGAGGCTGCCGGAAGACGAGGGCCTGCAGCCGTATTACCACGAGATTGTAGATGCCATGCGCGGCACTCTCGGGCACCACGAAGAGGACCTCTAGGTTCGCAGGATGCTAGCCGGCCTTTTGCAGCTGCCGCAGGAGATCAAGCCCTGATGAAAAGCTGTTAGGCGAGGTCAGGAGTATGCAATCTGCCATTTCAGCTGCCGCTCGAACAAAGTCGGCGGGGTTTTTCTCGTATGCGCTCCAGTCAAGACCGATGAGCGAGGCAGACTGCCTGTTCTTCTCAGACGGCACCATGATGCAGGCTGTTACTTTGGTTGAGCGGGCTTTTGCAAGGTCGACTATTTCGCCAAGGTCCTCAAGCGTTGCAATGGACTGAGTGACCAGGCTATGCGGACGGGTGGCGAGTTTCTTCATGATCGCGTTTGAGTCGCGGTCCGTTATCCTTGCGGGGAATGAAAGTTCCAGTCTTATCTGGGAGTCAAAGCCCTCCTTTTTGAGCATCTGGAGCGCAGTGGAGGGCGCGATGCCGCACCCGCTTCCTTGGGAATGTGAGGGCTCGTCTCCGAGCAAGAGCAGGATCGAATCAATGCCCATGAGGATTGCATCGGACACGGCTTGGGCGAGCGCTGCAAAGTTTCTGTCCCTGCACCGCAGGCTGCAGCTCAATTTTGTCGAGGAGCTTATTTCCTGCTTGACAAAGGCCGCTGCCGTCAGTCCGGATATGCGGGGGATGCCGAGGACCGAGTCGGTAAGGTGTATGCCGTCAACAAGCCGGTGCACCTGGACAGCCCTGTCGATCATTCCCTGCAGATCCTGCCGCAAAATGTCAAGGTCAAAGCGCTCGCCCTTGACAATCTTGGGCGGGTTCAGTTCGTAGATTATCTTCATGATGTTTTCCGGTCTTTTTTGCCGACTTGAATGGAAGACCGACGGCTATAAAGCTAGGTGGAAAACGAAACAGAAATAGTTGTCTGCAGCAGCTGAGCGTGCACCACCGATGCAAACGGAGGAGCTGACAAGGCGGCTTATGGAGGGAGTTAGGAAGAATCGTGCTTATGGTCTGCATCATGCAGCAGCAAGCATTCCGTCGGCCGTCCTTGTAATATTGCACTACCACCACGCGGGCAGCGATTCGCGGGGGCCGTACATGATCCTGACAAAGAGGAGTCCCAGCGTCAGGACGCACAAGAGCGAAATATCCTTCCCCGGCGGAAGGCATGCTGAAGGCGACAGGTCCCTTCTCCATACGGCGCTGAGGGAGACCGAGGAGGAAATAGGAATCCGTTTTTCCGAAAAGGACATCGCCGGCAACCTCATGGCGGTCAGGACAATTACGTCGAACCACTTTGTCGTCCCGTTTATCACAATCCAGCAGGAGCTGGCCGAGCGCAGGATAGAACCCAGGGAGGTGGAGGCGATAATCGATGTCCCCCTGCTTGAAGTCCTTGCCAGCATGTCAAAGGACATCGAGCACTTCAAGCTGGCAAAAGACGCGGTCAAGTTCGAGTGCGAGGGCGGAATAATCTGGGGGGCCACTGCAAGAATTATGCGGCAGCTGCATGATATTCTCATCAGACCGTCGTGATGAACTCATCGCTAATGCTCGTACGGATAACAGGTCATCATTTGAGAATGTCCTGCTAGCTGCAAATGGGCTTTTATTGCTATTGCCGATGCATGAGGTCAGCTGTATGCAACTGGGTAAGCAGTTTGATACTAAAGGGTTTATTAGGAATGCGAGTGGCTCTCTAAGTCAATCATGCTAAGCAGTTTATCTGATTATTTCGCCACTCTGGCGGCCGGGCTTTTCACTTTCTGAGAATCGATGGATGGAAGATGGTCGAAGTGGAAAGGAGCACCGCGGGAAATTCCCCGTGGGTCACGCTTGTTGTCCTGAGTTCGCTTGGGCTTATCACGATGTACGGCGAGACCATGGTCTTGCCGGCGATTCCGGATTTCATCAAGGACTTTAGCATATCATACAGCACATCATCATGGATACTTTCCTCGTACTTGATTGCCGGCGCCGTCATGACGCCCATAGCAGGCAAGCTCTCCGATACGCATGGGAAAAAGCGAGTAATGCTTGCCGTCATGTCAGTCTACGCGGCGGGGATTCTGCTTGGGGGCTTTTCAAATTCAATCGGAATGCTGCTTGTCGCACGCGTAATGCAGGGGGTTGGAATGTCCATGTTCCCCATAGCGTTTGGGATAATCAGGGAAATACTGCCTGAGAAAAAGCTGGCAGTCGGCCAGACGATATTCAGCTCGACATTTTCCGGTGGCGCGGTAGTGGGGCTTATCGCCGGCGCGAGCATTATCCAGAACTTTGGATGGCAGGCCACGTTCTTTACGATATTTCCAATAGCCGTAGGGCTCGGGCTTGTCATCAGAAAGATTGTCAGGGTAAGGAGCGACGAGCAGAAATCAAAGACGGGACATGGCGGCAGCCAGTTTATCGATCTCAAGGGAACGCTCGCGCTTGCAACTACGATCGTGTCCTTCCTTGGAGGGCTTTCCTCGCTCGAGAGCAGCGGGCCCGGGGGCGGCCAGACAGCACTGGCACTGTTTGCAGTCGCCGCGGTCGCCCTTGCGGCATTTATCATGGTTGAGAAGAGAGTCAGGTGGCCGCTTGTTGACCTAAAGCTCATGACCAACAGGATGTTGCTGCCGGCCATGGTTATCCTCATGGTCGTCTTCCTGTGCATCTTTATGGTCTACCAGACTATACCCATAATGGTGCGGAGCCCCAAGCCGCTTGGGTTTGGAGGCGACGCGGTAGTGACTGCGGGCGTCCAGCTCCCGTTCATGGTGGTGCTCCTGATTGGCACTGTGACCTCGGGGTTTGCAATCAACAGAGTAGGCAACATACGCCTGGTCGCGATAGGCACGATAATCAGCACTGCCGGCTTTTTCAGCCTCCTTCTATTTCACTCCACCGAGTTCATGGTTTCTGCGGCGCTTGCGGTAATTGCAGCCGGCCTGTCACTTTCAATTTCCGGCTGCTTTAACGTCGTACTGCTGTCTGCTCCCATCCAGTCCACAGGAATTGCGCTTGGAATGACGCTTCTTTTGAACCTCATAGGGATGTCCATAGGGCCGTCCATCGCAGGTCTGTACCAGCAGATTAACCAGGGTTCGGTGCCCGGCGTGCCGGGGACATTCCCAAACCAGGCCGCATACAACCTGATATTTTTAACCGCCGCAATAGTGTCCATGGTATCAGTCGCGCTCGCACTTGCACTTGGGAGGATAAGGTCAAAGTCAGTGATGCCCGCAGTTTCGGCGGACTGGAACCGCAACCCGGAAGAGCATGACGGCAAGACCGGCGGACCGCAGTAGAGTATTATTTTATTATACCTCCGAGAGCCGAAATACCCGCCTTCATTATGGTAATTCTGTTTTCAGGCGAGGGGGAATCGCTTGGAACCACCAACCAACATCTCAACAACTTCTAGGACCGGACGGGCGTGTGGACGGTAGTGCCCACACGCCTCAATCTTTTCCAAAACGCCGGCTGCGGCTTAAATACCAAGAGGCTCCTTCTTAAGGGACGTTGGATCCGGCCAGGCTTTGCCAAAAGATAATTGCGGCTGACCAGTCGATAAGGTACGCGGCCCTTGTTAGCAGGATGGGCAGGATAGTTGCAAGCGAGCTCCGTAGCGGCCTTGAGCCCATACTCACAGAGCAGGAGCGCGAGAGCTTTGCAATGAAGGCAGTGCTTGGCAAGATGACCATGGAGGATTTTGCATACAAGCTCGGGCCACTTCTCTACACGGCTGCAATCTTCAAGCGCGTCAAGCGTATAGAGATCCCGCTTGGTGGCGCCGACGGCGAAGGGCTGGCGCTCCTAATCCTGTCTTTTGATTTTAGCTCCGACCACGAAGGCATTATTCTGCGGAAAATACTGCCGCTGCTGGCGCAGGGCAGGGGCTAGATGTAAAAAACTTTCTTGACACCTTCGGCGACGACTGGCAGAAAGTACGGCGAATTGGCCCTTACGTACTCGAGAATTCCCCTTGCCTGTGCCTTCATGTCCTCGCTCACGTGCTTTGAGGAATTTACGAGCCTGACAGCTTCTTCATAGGCGTCCAGCGTTGTCGCAGAGCCGGCGAAGGTCTGCCTCGGCGTTCGGGGAGGCGCCATTTGCACGCTAGGAGCTGTGACAGCTCCAGAGCGAGCCCTCGCGATCTTGAGCGCACCTGTGCTGCGGTCAACTTCGATGCTAATCCGGCGGCTGCACCACCTTTTGGATCTCGCCGGAGCAAGTCCGCCATTGCAAATTATCTCGAAAGCACTTCCGCGCACCTCGTGCTCCTGAGGCGCACCGCACCATGGGCAATTGATTAAAACTGTCTCTGCCTTTTTCAAGCCATGCGGATATCTCGCTCACGGTCTATAAGCACCTGTACGTTTTGGCGGTTAACAACCGATTTTCTTTTCGGAGTGGCAGTGGGGAGTTGCAAAAGACTGCTGTTCTTTTCCGGCTACGCCTGGGACGAAAATACCTGCCGGCGAATAGATAGAAATTTGCGGCTGACCAAGATTTCAGCAAAAAAAGGAAAAAAGGCCTGATGCTTATTGCGGCCTTAACATCTGCTGCGCCTGTTGCTGCTGTTGGGTTGCCCACGCATTCCAGGCTCTGAGGATGTTTGTGTTAAAGTCAGTCACGGCATCGACCGTGCGGTTGTAGATCTTTAGGTTCTCGCGGCCGGCATCCATCGCGTTGACGGTGAGCTGCTGGTAGATCCCAATAGAGCGGATTGCGTTGTTTGTCATTTCGGTTGATTGCTTTGAAACCTGCTCGTTTGCCTCTGGAAACTGCGGAAGGTTGAGTGCCTGTGCCATTTGCTTCTTGTATGCATAGTAGGTGCTGATGGTGTTCTTCATGGTCTGGAAGTAATCCAGCTGCAGGTTGGAGACTGACTGTGCAAGGAGTGGCTGCACCTTGGCCGTCTCGTCGAATACTCGCATGGTATTATCTCTGAGAGTATCAGCTATCTGGTCGGTTGTCCGTTGTTCTTCTCGCGGGTTACGCTTATCTGACATGCCAGTACTATTGGCAGCGGAGTATATAAGCATTGGTATTAAATGGCAATTACTGCCGCTGGACACCATTGACTGGAAGGCGGTTGACAGGCACATGTCAAGGCTGAATGCGGGTTTGTGGGCGAGTATGTCAAAGGTATGCTGCTGCACAGACAAGGCATTTCACTTGCAGGCCCGGCGCAACCGGCCAGGACCTGCACCGTCCAGCTGCCCTGACAACGCATAAATTTTTCCGCGCTGATAATCTCGTCAGTTGAGCGAGTACGTTGTCAAAAAATTTCCCGCGCCGCTTGAGGCAAAGGTGTTCTTGGGCGGAAAAGAGGTCGCAGAGATAGAAAGAAGCAACGACTCTACCTTTACGCTTACAAGGCAAAGTGACAGCAAGAAGTGGGTGCTTTCAAACCGGGTGCACGGGCAGCCCAGGCCTTTTTCGCTCTCGGTAAGGGAAGCCGGCGCGGAAGATATGGCCGGTAAGAGCTCTCATCATGACTACCTTGACCTTGACGATCATTCTGGCGACGTCCTGACAATCAACAGGCATGTCTTCAGGCACGATGGCAAGTTCTACATGATGACAAACAAGCCGGCCGGTCATTCACCACAAAGTTATCTGAAAGGTCCCAGGTACATATCGCGGCTTGACAATTTTCCCCACGAGCAGCTCGCCGAGGTGGGCGTGCACGACAGGCACGGAGGGTCCAGCCACAGGCTCAAGCGATTCCGCGGGGTGCCAGTCGGCGAGGCGACTGGACTTGGAATCAGCGACACGGGCCACAGGGTGAAGGTAGGTGCGGAACTGGAAGACATTGGCCTGTTTGTCGCGGCCTCTTCGTACCTGATGTATGCAATGGCCTGACAACCATTGCCGAACGGTGCAGGGCTCCGAATTTGGAAATTGCTCCCGCGTCAGGCCATAAATCCATGGCCGCGGGTTATGTGTCTAGCATCGGACATGCGATAGCATAATATTTCATTCCCGGCATGTTTTATGTTTGAACAATTGAAAGTAGAGCCTGACCGTGTAGGCGGTTTTCCTTTTCGCAAGGCCGACCCTGACAAGCGCAGGGACGGGTTTTCCGAAGTCCAGCAGCCATACTCCGAGGAGGAGGCGATGAAAGAGGCCGAACGATGCCTCCTGTGTGGTACGCCAGTCTGCATCGATGCATGCCCCGTGCTGCTCGACGTCCGCGGTATGAATGAGGCAGTGGCACGAGGTGACTTCAAGACCGCTCATGAGAGGATAAGGGAGACCAACCCATTGATAGGCGTCACGGCCCGCTGCTGCCCGCAATTGTCGGGGCTCTGCGAGGATGCGTGTGTCCTCCGCTGGTCAGGCCAGCCTATAGGAATCGGGCTAATACAGCGCTATGTGGCCGACTGGGAGCGCAAGAACAGCGGCAAGGATACCCTCCCGACGGTGGCCAAGGACAGCGGAAAAAAAGTATCGGTTATCGGTGCAGGGCCATCGGGGCTTGCAGCGGCTGAGCTTCTGCGCAGGTACGGCCATGCAGTCACGGTTTATGACGAGCTTCCGCTGGCAGGAGGCACCGCGAGGTACGGCATACCCGACTACCACCTGCCAAAAGACGTGCTCCAGCACGAGGTGGATAGGATTGTCTCGATGGGCGTCACGATAAAGAACGGCGTGCGGGTTGGAGGCAATAACTCAGGCGACGTTTCGCTCGACGCGCTCGTAGACGAGTCCGACGCAGTGCTTATCACCACGGGCTCCCGCGACCCGATAAAGCTGCGCTGCCAGGGAGCGGACCTCAAGGGGGTAATGAGTGGTTATGATTTTTTGAGAGACGTGTTCTCAAATGGGCTTGACAATTATCTACGAAACCCCAAGTACGAGCTTGGCAGGGACATCATAGTTGTTGGCGGCGGAGACTCGGCGCTGGATTGCGCACGCACCGCCCTAAGGCTGTCTGACGGAGGAAACGTGACTGTCGCATACAGGCGCACCGAAGCGGACATGCCTGCTGACCCGATAATGCTCGAAGAGGCCCACGAGGAAGGAGTCAGGTTTCTCTACCTTGCCGAGCCAAAGGCGTTTGAAGGTTCCGGCAAAGTGACAACCGCAGTGTTTGACACAATGGAGATGGGGCCGCCTGACGAGTCAGGGAGAAGCAAGCCCGAGGCAGTGCCTGGAAAGGAATTTCGCCTTGATTGCTCCTCCGTTCTGATGGCCATAGGAAGGGGGCCGAACTCATTTCTTCAGAAAAACGTGCCCAAGCTTGAGACCGGCGAAAAGGGGGCGATAGCGATAGGCGACCACCACGAGACATCGATCCCCGGCGTGTTTGCATCCGGAGACGTGACGACAGGCGAAACACTGGTAGTAAAAGCGATGGCGTCGGGCCGAGATGGGGCGCAGCGGGTGCACGAGTATCTAATGAAGGTTCCGGAGGGGCAGCACCTTTCGTTCTATGAAAAGTACTACCTTGGCAGGTCGTACGACAGGATGATGGAAGGGCTCTCCGGCATGGGCGCGCCTCCAGCATAGTTTAGACTCTAACGCTGGATTGCTCGCGGAGGCCGCAAGACCGCTAAAGCCTCTGGCATTGATTCTGATCGGAAAGAATAGAAACGCGAAAGATGGCGCCTAATTTTTGGTGTTCTAGAAGGCAGCTGCAAGCCCTCGGGCTAGGTATGGACCTTTAGATACAAACGATCTGCGAATCTAGGAGACTTTGAACTTTAGCATGTAGTTGTAGGTCAGGCTCAGGGTGACCTCGCTTCCGTTGAAGCCTTCTACAAAGTCCTTGGGGACTCTGTACTCGCGGCTTGCCCCCGATAGGATGGTAAATGTCTCGCCCGACTCGGCGATGATATTGCCGGCATCCACTCCGTCGCTTGACCTTACGTTTTTGTGCATGACCCTCTCCCAGTTCAGGATTACAGGCTCTGACACGTTTCTTCAATAATTATATGAACACTGGCTGTTTATCAATATTATGGTGAGATTATCCAGTCAAAGGCAAGTCTTTTTCAGAATCTTCCACATTGCATAAAAAACTCGTATTTATAAACTAGTTCCTCGTATAATACTACAGGTGAATTAGGAGACGGCATTTGAAATCTGGGGCGGTTGGCTTGCCTATGGGGTAGGCTGCACGATGACGGCAGTATTTCTAATCGCCTACAGAAAAGAGCTGTTCGGAAGAACGAGAAAGCCCTCCGATGTGCCACACGAATACAAACACGCGACCGCAGCATAAGGGAACGGGACTTGGTTCCGTTCTTTTCCCACTTTTGGCAGCGCGACGGTCTTAAGAATCTCCGCGCCTAACTATGCAAAATGCTGGCCAATGAAATATCGATCCGGTTAACGGGTTCGCTGCATATGGGACAAGATTTGATTTCGACAGTTCTAAAACTTACAGCCGATGCGGTCCAATAGCATGCGTCACAAATCAGGAACTCTGCTCGCTTTTTCCTTCGCTGTTGATGTCTTTCAACCGCGAGAAGCTGCGTCATGCAACAACCGCTTGCAGGGGCGTGATGTCGTATAAAGCGTTGGCGGTAATGTGTTAGAAGTAAAGGTACTAGGTTAGTTTTATAGAAATCCATTTCAGTTTTGACTTCATAAAAACCCCAGCATTCGACAATTGTGCTGCCAACCTTCTTGCTATTTCTATACTCATAAATACGAGCCATCAAAGAACACTTGTTCATGGCTCCCAAGAGATCGGCAGTATTTGCGGTCGCGGGAGTCGTTATAGCTGCAGCCTTTGTAGCGGGACTCGTTGCGTCTGACGGCTGGAAATTCAATTCGCCAATCGCCCTTTCAGACGAACCCCGTTCAAATACAGCGCTGGGGGCGCCGGAACTGGAAAGCGGCAACCCCGGCCAAAACTTGGGTAATGGAGGGCCGATTTACAATGCCCAGCCAGCAGCGCCACAAATCGCTGCCGGCACTAATCTGGTCACGCTACTCCCGTCGCATTCTCAGATCGGAGCAGAGTGGGCCATCCAGCCCGTGGTTGCTCCTCCTCCGCACTCGGTAAATGCATCGGATTACGAGAATAGCAGGCTCAGCCCCGGCAAGCTGATAAAATTTAACACCAACCCAAGTACAAATTCCGTGGTAGAGGGGGGCTACTTCAAGTCGGCAAAATCAGGAAGCACGTCAGTTTCGGTTTTTCTCGCAGCCTACAACTCGACGCAAAGCCCGCTAGAAGCGTACTCGAGCAGCACGCAGTTTTCTATTGAAGGCTATCAAAAGTTCGATACTTCATCAGTTTCAAACTCTGTTTGCTTTGGAGCCTTTTACGGCAACCTCGACCCAGGGCAGAGAACTGAGATATTCTGCTACAAGGGCAACGTATACTATGAAGTGGCAGCCGACAGTGACGCTGACGGGGATACAAAAGCAACGGCGCTGATGTTTGCCAAGTCAGTTGCGAATAACTTGGGCCCGAATATTCCTGCAAATAGCCAGATTTCCGTTCCACAGAGCTAGGTTCCTCAATCGACCGTACCTTCGCCCAGTGAATTCTGGCCGCCCTTGGTCGATTCTACCTCCCACTCCTGCATCTCTTTGTCAAGTTTCGACTTTGGCTTTGTCACTGGCTGGAGGGTTTCCTTCGTTATCTTGTCCTGCACCCTCTGCTGATCGTTAACTTCATGATCCGAAGACATGCGCTGCTTCTGACATAGGCAACAAGGTTAATTGCAGTTGCGATTTGGTTCAAAGGCCCTGCCGCATACTGTGGTATTGCGAGTCGCCCATCCCAAAAAGCCTAGTAATATCTGGCAAGCAGCCGTTATCCATAGCGCTCACGTGCAATGAGGTCTGTCGCAAGAATCCAGGCAGCCTTCTTAAACTATAATGTGCATGTACGACTCGATGACAGACCTTAGAAAAGATGCAAAGAATATGGCTCAGGATATTGAAGCCAAGGTCAGAACTGCCGAGGACCATGCCGAAGGCAAGCCTAGCTTTGAAACATGGAACAAGGCCAAGATAAAGGCGAGGGACGCTGCAGACGATCTGAAGCGAGACCTCTAGCCTCCAATCTTTTTGACGCGGCAGTCATCGAAAATTCTTGCGTCCTGTTCCATGAAATGGAGCCGAGCCTTCAGAAGCCCGGAAAGGTATATACTTTAGAATTCTGCTGGAAACCCTTGCACTGGACTCGCTGGCCAAAAATCAAAAGATAATGGTCGTGGACGACGACCCAGATGTTCTCACAGTCATTCAAAAGGCATTGCAAAAGTGGGACTTGATCTCTGACGGCTTTACCGACCCGGAAAAGGCGCTGGATCATTTCACCCGGAATTCGCAAATGTACTCCCTTGTGATAAGCGACGTAAAGATGCCCGAAATGAACGGCTTTGCGTTTTTGGAAAGGGTTACAGAAATCAATCCGCAGGTCAAAGTAATGATGATGACTGCCTATTTTTCTGACATGCTCGAGATTCCAAAGGTCCTTGAAGGAATTTTGAGGATCGACGCAATACTTGAAAAGCCAAGCGGCATCAAGACGATCTGCAAGCACGTTCAAAAGCAACTCAGGAGATAAGCCGGGCTCACTATGATAGTTTGCCGGAGCTAGAATGCGAAGCCAAACAGATGCGAACGCTCGTGCACCACTTTCTCCTCCTTGCTCCCAAATATCATCGCGCACAGGCTGCAGAGATAAAGGCCGAGCTCCTCGATATCTCCCTGCCTTAGAACGCTGATCCGCGTTTCGTCGCCGGCATTGTCTACAACGAGATAATCGTCTTTTTTTGGAGATTTGGAAAGCGCGTCGCTGATGAGTTCCCTGACCGTCTGGATGTCGGGCGTGTCGGGCAGGTTGATTGCGGCCTTGCCTGCATCAAAGTTGTATGCAACGGATTTATCGCCAAGGGCCTTTAGCACAATATCGGCCGTATCGATGCATAAACGCGAGATATCTATCCAGAGCACGCGGTATGTGGGCACCCGACTAATATCAGGCTATTCCGGCCTGGATTATTGAATAAAGCTCGGGGAGTGACCGTTTTGGAATTGCACCTTGTTCATGCCGACGACCTCGCGCAGGTACTTGAAATTGGCGTCTGCCGTCCTCAAGCTCAGCAATTGCCTGCCGCTGACGTGCCTGATTTTCCCCGCAGACAGATCCTTTTCGAGCTGCACGACGAACCTGAGTCCCATGTCGATGTTCCTCCCCGCCTGCTCCAGCTTTATGACGACGTTTTGGTTCATGCGGTTCCTGTAGTTAATTCGCGCAATTGAAATGTCGACAAGGCTTTTGTAGAGAAAGTTGTGGGCATAGGCTAGGCGCGCCTCGACAAAATTCACGTCATCCGGCGCTGCCGTGAGGCCAAAGTTGTCAAAGTGAATCCTTTCTGCCAGTTCAAGGTATTCCAGAGCCTCTCTCTCCCTGCCGTCCGAGGCGAGTGCCACGCTCCTGCCCATCATGGCGTATGCAAGGTTCAGCTTCAAAGTCACGTGATCCCAGCTTTTCCATGATGGAAGTTTGCTTGGAGAGCTGCTCGGTTCAGACCAGGATTTCTTGCCAAATTGTGCGCCGGTGCTTTTGATTTCAGTAATTCTGTCCTCAAACAGCCGGATTGCCCTGTCATAGCTGTCAAGTGCAAGGGTGTAAACGCCTGACCGCTGGTACATCAGACCCATTATTGCGTGCGCCGGCGCGTGGTTTGGGTCAAACTCTACCGCCTTGTTGACGGCCAGCTTTATCTCGTCGAAATCGCCCCTGTCTGCATAACCCGGTTCGAGAATTTCAAGAATGATCCCGCCCTTGAGTACCAGTGCGTCGATGTCATGAGGCCTTACCTTGAGGTAATCATCAAGAAGTTCCTTGGCCTGGCGAAACGCCTTCCTGTACGATTCTCCTTCCTCGCTCTTTTCGACAGGAGCCTGCGCCTGGCGGGAGTCTCCAAGCCCCAGGTAGGAAACAATGGACATTATCAGACCCTCTACGTACTTGCCGTCAAACTCGGGGTTCTCCAGCGCAAGCCTTGGATAGTACTTTGAAACCATGCTGAATGCATTTGCGGCCTCGGCTGTCCTTGCCAGCTTCATGAGTATCGAGCCTTTCAGCTGGTAAGCCCGTGCTAGCTGCTCCATTATCTCATTTTCCCTATCGCTTTCTTTTCTAGTCCTGTACTCCCTGTGTAAGATTTCGCGCAGCTTGACTGCATCTTCGGCGGGCTTTAAGGCCTCGTCAAATCTGCCCAGTCTGAAGAGCGCGTCAGCCTTGTAATAATGTGCATGTTCGTGCCGGCGGTCGTTCTGGATAGCTTTTTCAAACGCCGGCAAGGCCTCGTCATACTTTGATGCTTCGTAAAGGCGCAGGCCATCGCTAAACGGATCGCTGCTGACACCGGCAAAAGCATCCGCGCTTGCAGGGGGCTTGCCTTCTGCTTTAGGATCGTCCGAAGCAGGCTTGTCCTTTGTCTTCCACCGATCGAACACCATAAACGGTAAGGAGGGATGATAATAAAGACTATTTCGCCTGCAAGGCGCTCTGGAGAAACAGAATTACTCGTCTGCGCGCACGGCTTCGTTGGGAATTGCGTCGCTCTTTTGCTCCTTGAGAAAGGCGGCAAAGACAATACCAATCCCGGTGAGAAAGGCCGCCGCCAGAAACGCATAGTCAAATCCCGTCACCATCGCTGGCACCGGCTGGGCGCCTCCCGGCCTCGCCCCCGCAATATCCGCAGCGGTTAGAAGCACGGCCAGGCCAATGGGCCCGCCAATCTGACGCGATGTATTAACCAGGCCGGAGGCAAGGCCTTCCTCGCCCTTTCTCGTTCCGGCTAGGGCCGCGATATTTACGGCCGTAAAACTCAGCCCCGTCCCGACTGCGACAACTATCATTGGCGCGAGCAGGCTGGCAGCATAGTCAGCCATGGGCGAGATTCTCGAGAGCAGTAAATATCCTGCGGTCTGGAGCGCCATCCCTGAGATTATAACCGGTTTGACCCCGAGCCGGTTTGCAAGACGTGCGGAAAGAAACGCGGAAACGGCAAGAAATACGATGCTCATGGGGATAAATGCCAGCCCTGTGGCAAGCGCCGAATAGCCGTCTACCTGCTGGAAATAGTTCGTCAGGATAAACACCATCCCGACGTACCCTGCAAGCTGAAGCAGAGCCAGTGCGTTTGCCGCAAAGACAGAGCCTCGGCGCAAAAATCCAAGCGGCACAAGAGGCATCTTTGAGCCATACTCTATAAAGAAAAAAGCCGCAATGACAATGCCTGACAGCAAGAGAAGTCCAACCGAGGCTGGAGACCCGACTCCAGTAGCCTGCACGACGCTCAGGGCGTAAACGAGCAGCATAAGCCCGGCAGTCACGCTGACCGCGCCAATGATGTCCAGGTGCCTGCTTTTGTTCGAAGATGATCCTGCCTGTGAAACAGACTTTGCCGCAAGGACGGCTATGAACAGCCCCACCGGGACATTGATGTCAAACACCCATCTCCACCCAAGGGACGCCGTGATCACGCCTCCGGCTATCATTCCTGCAGCAGACCCAAGCCCGGTCACCGCCGCAAATACGCTGAGCGCGCGGTTTCTTTCCCTGCCTTCGGGAAATGTGGCGGTGAGAATCGACAGCCCTGTCGAAGATGCCATGGCTGCTGCAAGGCCCTGGACAATCCTGGCAGCTATAAGCACACTTTCAGAGTTGGCAAGACCAGCCGCCAGTGAGGCGGTGGAAAAGACAATCACGCCGGCGATGAATAGTTTCTTGTGGCCGTAGAGGTCCCCCGCCCGTCCGCTGAGAAGCAGAAAGCCGGCCAGAGTCAGACCGTAGGCGGTAACTATCCACTGGAGCCCGTTGATTGATATGCCAAACTCCTTTCCGATTGACGGAATGGCGATCTGTACGATGGTAAAATCAAGTACCACCATGAACTGGGCCAGAACCACTGCGGCAAGTACAAGGCCCTTGCGGGAAAGTCCCGCACCTGCCCTGGAAGACTCTTTCTGACCCGCCAATCCAGTCTACCAATTGGTCAGCACAGTATTTCAAGCAGACGCCTTCCTTGCAGTAAGGGCAGGTCGCGATGAACCGCCTTTACGGTTCAGCATTCAATGGATGCAAGCAGGCGACGGATCCAGTGTGCTCTGATCCATTGGCACATTGTATTGGCGCGGCCGGGACTGATGCAGCCTAGCTGATATAGTAGACAACCTCGACCGTCATTGTTACGTCCTGCTGGCCCGGCAGGATCTGGGTGTTGGCTGAAGCCGCCGCTTCGGGCGCAAGGGAATATGCAGGAAACGGCGACTCGCTCATTACAATTGACTGTACCCCGGAGACGGTCATTCCGACGGCTTTGGCCGCGACGTCAGCGCTGTGCCTTGCATTTGAAATGGCGTCCTGAATCAGGCTGTCGCGCACCTGCTGCTGTTTTTCGTCGGACAGGAAGAAGGTTACCTGGGTTATGCTGTTTGCCCCCGCATGGACTGCTGTATCTATGAGTTTGCCGGCGTCGACTGCCCCGGCAGTGTCGAGAGTTACGGTCAGCGCATTGACTGCTATGTAACCGGTAATGCTGCTTCCTTGCTGGCACCCGGGGGGCGCTGGTGAAATGGCAGGGCACTGTCCGCCAGGCGTCTGCGATTGCGCATATACCGGCGAGATGGTGTACGAGTTTGTGCTAATCTGGCTTTGAGGTATGCCAAGGGCTTCTACGGCTGAAATGACCCGGGCGCTGGCATTAGCATTGTCCCCTTCTGCCGCTTCCGCAGTGGTGCCATTGGTCTCAACGGCAAGGGTGACTGAGAATTTATCGGGCTTGATTTTGCTCGTGGCGGTGCCTGACGTTGACACCGTTGCCTTGGTGTGATTGCCAAGGTTGCCAGTGGCACCTGGAGCTGCCTGCGAACCGTTAAGGCTCTGAGCGCTGGCGACCGTAGGGCCAGCGCTCCAGAACGAAATAGCTGAAACACCTGCAACGATTCCTGCTGCAAGGAGAGCAATCAGTACCCTCTGTCGAGAGATTTGCATAGTAGAAACAAGGTGTTGCAATTTTGTACTTCTTGGTTTTGAAACAGGGTTCAGGTTTGGTCTTATCGTAAACTGTAGCCGATCCCATGAGGGCCAGGCAGGAGTTAGCGGAAACTTTATCAAAAAGATTCTAGTAAGTATCCTATGAGCGGCAAGAGTGCTGAAAGCACTGTCAAGGTGCAGAGACACGAGGCCAGCATAAGTTCTGAAGCATTGAACCACTCCACGGAACGCGTGATGCGGGAAGCCGACTTTCTTGATGCCGCCATGGGGCTACTCCGCGGCCTGAGTTTGCCGGCATTCAGGGCAGAGATAATCGACCATATTCGGTCTAATTCCAAAGACCTGGAGTACATTGCCCTCTTTGAAACGCTGGACCACTACATACGATACGACGACGAGGAACAGATAAGGGCTGCATTTGAGGTAAACCTGCCTTATGGCCAGCACCATGCAACGCCCTGGAGAAGGGACGAAGCAGGGGCTATCAAGACGACGCCTACCACCTGACTGGCAGACGAGCAGATTGCACGAGGAGTGCAGGCCGGACACGGCACAGAATGCTTGCCCCTAGAAGCAGAAAGATGTTTTATCCGTCTAGTTAATCTGGGGCAGTCCCCTTTCTGCAAGCACCTGGTTTAGTATCGTCAAGTCGTATATGTTCGACAGGTCAGGCTTGCTGTTGAAGAATCCAATCTGGTATGCATCGTCCGCAGCCTTGAAAAGAGACGATTTGATTGGGTCGTAGGTCAGCTTTAGCCTTGAGAAGGCATCGCTAAACTCGTCCTGTGGGATTGCCTTGCCTGTTAGCTTGACTAGTTGATCATTGAATGCTTGCTGCGCTTCAGCTGGATGGCTGTTTATCCAGACAGTCTCGTTGACGTTTGCGTCTAGCAGCTTCTTTATCACGTCCGGGTTATTCTGTACATAGGAAGGATCGGCCACAATCTGTGCCGTTACAAAGTCGCCGTTTGGCCACAGAGTCCGCTCGTCAACAAATACGTGCGCGTTGGCCTCGTGCACTAATTTAGCTCCCCATGGCTCCGGGACCCACGCGCCGTCGATTTCCTTCTTGAGCATCAGGGTGACAATGTCGGCATTTGTTGCAGGGATCACGGTAACATTTCCGCCCTTGTCTGCCGTCTGGTAGCCGTTGTCAAGCAAATACTTTCGCAACGCCACATCCTGCGTATTGCCAAGCTGCGGCGAGGCAAACTTTTTGCCCGCAAAGTCCTTGACCGTTTGAATTCCCGAATCGTTTCTAACTACGAAGACAGCACCTCCGCTAGCAGCTCCGGAAATAATTCTAACTGATTCGCCGTTCGACTTGATATAGCCGTTAATCGCGGGGTTGGGTCCAACGTAGGTAACGTCAATTTGCTTTGCGAATATTGCCTCGATTGCCGAAGGCCCCGCGTTGAAAATCTGCGTCTTTACCTCTACGCTATCGCCTAGCATCTTTTGAAAATCCCCATTGCCAAGGCCAATCACTGCTTGTGCATGGTTAATGTTTGGAAAATAGCCGATTCGGAGCACTTTGTGCTGTACAGGAGTTGAAACAGGCTGTGTAGAGTTGTTGTCGCTTACACCGCTTGAGGGTTTTGCATGTGGAATGGTAGTTGCTATTGCCGATGCAATTACCGCAGCTATTATTGCTCCAGCTATCGCAAATTTGATAGAGTTATTCACGATAATCGGCAGCCGAGGCGCAAATAATACTGCTATTGTATGTGCAAATCAAGCGCGTTTTACGCAAAATACGTTGATTTCTGATATACTCGACCTGATTCAGGCATCGTTCACAGCCAAAAATAGGTGCACTTTATGGCATGCCTGCGGTCCGCAGATGCTAGAATCGAAAACGACGCAGTGAGGTCAGAACATCTAGATAGGCGGCACGAGCCTGAGCCTGCCTCTTGAGGCAGTCTAGACATTCGGGTAAACTTTTCAGAGCTGCTGCCTGCGCTTCCTATGTCAAGCTTCTGCGTGGGATAAGCACTAATACTCGGCATGATGTAAGGCAGGTATGGAAATATGCAGTACATGCCACACAACAATCCACCCGAACTATTCGGGACACCATAAATGCGGATATTCAAATTGCCCGGTATGCAAAGAGCCGGTAACTACGTCAGGCTACTGGAGGCACATTCAAACTCATCCGGGGCATGAGAACGATACTTCAAAGTACCCCGCCCGAAGGCCCGCTTAAGCGAAGCTACTGCTGGTACAGCTGCACGCTGCCAACCACTCGGAACTGGTACTGGCCCGCATACTCGTTTCTGTACATGCGGGCATAACTTTCGGCAGCATCGTAGGTCTTGAACCGCGTGCGCAGCCCGTCAACCCTTGCATCCTGGCTGAACACATCAGTAATTTCAATTGAATACGAGTTCGGGAGTTTCTTTGCCTGCCGCAGCATCAGGAACACGCTCAGGACAAAAAACGATATGCCGACTATCAGTATGATGGCAAACTCAAAGCCCTTTGCAAAACTGACAAATGGGCTAATCAAGCTGTGGTCCAACGCCTTGTAGACGATAGCGTAGACCTGCATTAGAATATCTGTAAGGAGGCCGATGGACACTGCCAATACTTACAGAGTCTCCCCTCTTAAAGTTAGAGGTTTATACCTCGCCTCCCAGAAAGCCAGAAGAATCAAAACGGGGAAAAAGAAAGAGAAAAGGTGTTCTTTGGTAACTACCTCTTAAATGACGTCCGTCCGGTATGCGAGGGCGAGCAGTAGCCGCAATAATCGGTGTTTGGCCTGCTATGACAATTGCACTCGCACTTCTGGCCTGATGAAAAACTTCTTCTTTTCAATAAATAACGCTGTATAAAGCGGATATTTAACTTGCAGCGAAGAATCAGATGTCAACTCTACGCAGTACATGCCAGGATTTTGGTGGAACTCAGGTCCCATCCGAGCGGAATGAATTGGCGAGACGAATAGCTTGTTCGCGGTCCCCGCTTATCTCGAGGCGTTTACTATGCACTTGTCGCAGTACCGTTCAACGATTACGACACCGGATTCCTTAAAGTGCGCTTCGACCGTTGCCGGTGCGGCACATTTAATGCAGAAGCCAGGTTGCTTTCTTGCGCCAGTAATTATTGGCTTGGTGGTGGTAGGCTTGCCCATGTTGGCTCGTTACCAGTCAGCTACTAATGCTTTGCGCTTGACCTAATCGGTCCTTCTGCACTCAGAGTTTACTTTCTTCTTGCACCCAGAATTATTATGACGCCAGCTGCCGTTCATGAAGTACTCGAGGTGACTGGCGCCGTCTCGATCCACGGTCACTCTCTCCTGACCATTTTTTGGTGCTCCCGAGGGCGCGGGTCCAATCGAGGGTCGAACGTAGGGCAAGTCTAGATGCCCTTTCCAACCATACTTCCACTAAAGCCGGCCGATGCCTCGGTTGCGCATCTAGTGCAGTACCTTTGGATCAGCGTTATCCCGTCGCCGGAGGCAAACAACAAATCTTTAGTGGCTGGTTCATTACACGTCTTGCAGTTTCTCGGGTTAGTTAAAACAGCCTTGTAATCGCGAACACCGATAAGAGGTTTATGAGCCATCACTTACTGGTGCTTTCTCACGTATAAGAATGCTATGCAAGCAAGTCACACGTCAATGAAATGCGGCTTCCCGGATTAGCCTGAATTGTCAGGGTCATCCAGCACGGTTCTAAGACGGGTCGCTTTGTCGGTCTTTGCCGCAACCATCCGCTGAAAAGTGTAATAGATGTTATGATCGTTCTTAAGATGGCTCAGAAAAGCCAGTCCATCGTTGACGTTGTCCTTTACTATCAGACGCCTGCCGCAATAGCTGCACGCTATCAAGTGCTCGTCTGTCTGCGCGTCGTGTTCCAACTATTACCATGTATTTGCACTCAAATAAGAGGATTGCAGGAATTGCCATCCGCCCCCACAGCCTTTCATTCTTGTTGACCAGACAGATGTCTGAGCGCTCGCCTTATACTGCGGGCCGCCGTTCCTGTCCTAATGGATGCTAAAGACGTGCGGATTGTTTGCGAGATGGCATTCGGCGCTGCAGGCCGGAGCACCGTTCTTGACAGGCACGTGAGTCCTTGGGCAGCAGGCAGCGCCCTAGCCTCCGCCGCTTCTTTCGGGCAGGAGCCATTTTTTGCATAAACTCTTGATAACCTTTGAGAACTATCACTTGAATGCTTCACAGGTTTTTACAGATTAGAGCCATGATAATGAGATGACAAAAGGCGTATTAATGGCACGCCTGCTGATTCACCTATTGTCCGTTGCCAAGTTATGCAGAAATGAAAACCACATCATGCTGTTAGCCGTTATAGACAAGCTGGACAAGGAAGGCACCAGCGCCGACATTGAAAAGCTGGCAGAGCTTGGCAAGTTCTTTAAAATTCACGTTGAATACATGCTTGATAATCTGCTCGACGAGGGGCTGATATCAATCGATGACAGGGGCAAAATAAGGCCGACTGATTCCGACACGGGCACATCGGGCAAACCAAACGATGCAAAGCCGGAGATGCACGGGTCCTCCCCATCAGTAACGATAACACTGCCAAAGCGCAAGACAGACGTTGCAGTACACCATTTCTCGCTCACAGCGGCAGGCCAAAAACTTCTTCAGGAGAGAAAGCAGGAGCTTGGCAGACTGTCTGTTGCAATGCAGCGGCTGTATCATTCAAGGAATATTGACGAGCTCTACCGCACCATATCCTGGAATCGAGAGTGGATTCCTCTAATGCTTTACACGGGAGTCATTACGCCTGATTACCTCAAGGCCATGTTAAAGTACCTCGGCGTGGACGCGGGCAAGCTTTCCATGACTGAACTGCAGCAAGCAGCATCGGATCTCGGGATTGGACCTGACTTTTTTGACCTGGGGCAGGTGCTCTATTGGGGCATACATCCGATAATTTCGTTTATACTCACCCACCTGTTGATTGGCAAGCTGCACGACAAGCATTCCGAAAAGGCAAGACAGGCCGGCAAGAAGAACAATCCTGACGAAGACATGTACTTTCCACAACAAAGCTAGTACGTGAGGCTCGCCAGGGTCCTGCCTTTACGATAGCCCACCTCATTGCGCTGACGGATGTAGGCCTCAGGCCGGAACTGTCAGAGAGGACTATGCCAAGAGTACGAACAACGGAAATCCGTGTTCTAATGCATATCTTGTATGATTGGTGGATATCTGGAGTGCAGCGCACGATTGGCAGCATTACGCCAGGTAGCGAGGGACCGGCGAAATGAGCGCGAGTGGAGGATTGCCGGTTGTTGTAATTGCGCTGGTCGTACTAAATATCGCAGCCTACCTTGTGAGCATTGACGCCTCTTATGGCATAAGTAAGAGGGCGCTCCTAAATTACGCCTTTGTTCCTGCTTATCTCTTCAGCGATCCGAGCAGAGCAATCCTTACGATATTTACCTCAATGTTTCTCCACGCCAATGTCGCACACATTGCACTCAACATGATGGCCCTTGTTGCGGTTGGTCGGTATGTGGAAGCCAGTTTAGGCCACTGGAGGTTCCTTTTAATCTACGTTATTTCAGGCGTAGCTGCGGCACTGCTGTTTGGTGCGGTTCAGTTTGGGCTGAGCGATCCTTCTACCCACCTTGTAGGAGCCTCCGGAGCGATATCAGGAATAATCGGAACTTCGGTAATTCTCGGAAACAGAGGCGCCTTTGGCTGGTTCGCGATGCAGTTAATCCTTGGCTTTGTCTCGCTTGGGGGAACTGGGTTTGGGGGAATTGCCTTTATGGCTCACGTCGGGGGGTTTCTAGCAGGCATTGGGATGACAAGGCTATTGATACTGCGGGAAAAAGCCAGCAGGCAGCTTGCATAGCAGGCAATCTCAAACTCGGCCTGCGTACATGTTGGACCTTGTTTGCGGTCGCTAGACCTGCAGGCATCGCTTGTGTGGCTTACGGCGCAGGATTTGTCTTTGTGGATTTCGCCGGAGGCATCTGGTGGGGCATTATCTCTGTCACGTTGGATCCTTCGTACGGCACTATTGTGATAGTGGTATTACTGCCAGGAACGCTGACTCCAGTGCTCGCCTCCGTTCCATTGGCCGCGGAGGTGACAGTTGTTATGTTGTTCACGCGCGGCGGTAGAATAAACTGGTCTATTATAGGGGGCTCGTTAAGCGGCTTGCCGTCTTTGGTCAGTATCCGAACTGTCAGAAAATACTGCGTTGGATCAGTCATGATAGGCCCCTTGATGTGGTAAGTGCCTGTGGTGTGACCATTCACTCCTATGATGTCCGGTCCCCACGTCTTGAATTGGCTCGCGCCAGGGTTTGTGGAATTGCCCGTTGATTTTGCGGAAGGCAAAAGCTCCAGGTCGAGAATTCCTGAATTCGTGGCAAACGTATGTGCGTAGAACTTGGACGTAGAATTTGAGATGGTGACGTTGTACAGCATCGAATCGTAAGGAGGGATTCCCACGTCCTTGGGGATGAAGGAAACCACGAAACTCTGCGGCCGGGATGGATTGAAGGGAAGTACTCCAAGGCCGCCTATCATCATGTTCATGTGCTTGCCGGTCGCCATCCCGTTGCCAACGTTAATGACGCCGGATATGTTTGGGTGGTGGCCGTCAACATAATGGTATGTTCCAACCTGCTTGAAACTGTATACAAACGTGCCGCCGTCCGGCTCCAAGAGCTTGGAAGCGAATGCCTCGGGCGGCGAATACGTGGCATTTGAGACAGTGGTGATGGAATGGACGTCATTGTCGTTATTCGTCCAGATTACTGTCATGTCCGCTGGGATTGACACCTCCCGCGGGGTGAACTGGGTCGTGTCGTTAGAAGACACCTCGGGTATGATGATTGCGTAGGACGGATTCTCACGCAACTTGTAGTACTTGTCCGGCGGGAAATTGGTTTGAGCATCTTGTTCATACGATTTTGAGGGAAGCAGGACCAGAGACAGTGAAGCTGGCACGAGAATTAATGCGATAAGGGCCACCGCAGGATAGGGGATCTTGACTATCATATTTTGCAACAAGGAGGAAAAGGGAACTGTCATGGCCTCGCTGCTGTTGATAATTTGCACAATGGTAATATCTCATGCGAACGATTCTTACACCATCAAGTGGGAGAGGTTTTTGATGACAGCATCGCTACTGCAATTCTTGGCGAAAAGGTCCTCCCAGCTAGAAATCCAGGGACTTTTGTAATTTTCTGGGCGCAGAATATCAGCAAAGTTTGGCACACCAGTCGGCTCTACCCGAGTGTTCACGACGATTCAGGAGAAAGTCCCAATCTCGACTATTGCGCCAGCGCTCGACTTGCCTGCACGAAAAACAGGAGAATATGCGTCGATTCGGTCTCGACAGCCCTGCGCCATCGATGACGCGCAATTGACCGCTGGGACGGTATGGTCACTACGGAAAAGTGTGAAGCATTCCTAAAATGCGTCATTGCAAGCCTCGTTTCATGGAGCAAGTTCCAAACTGGGAAGCGGTAATACACAAGAGCGTTAGAGCAGCAGACGGTCAGGGCGCAGGAATTGTAGCTGCAGTTGAAGAAGATGCCATTGTCATCGAGTCGGCAGGGGATCGAGTTCATGCCCGGTACCCCAAATCAATAGTTGAAGGCTTTAACGGCGCAGAGGTCATTCTCAACAAGCCATTTGCTGAGCTTTGGCAGTATGTACAGCCTTGACTTGGCAGTAGCTGACGTAGAATCAGTCGCGTAGAGAATTAATCATCGGTTGGGAAAGTACTGATCATTAGCATCCCATAGAATGATTTGCCGATACGAGATCCATATATGCTCGTGAACCGTATTCCTAGCCATAGATGCAGCTTTTAGACCCGCGCTCCTCAGTAAAGACTGCCCAGCCCTCCAGTCGCATCCCGCGTGACTGGAAAATAGTCCTAGTGTCCCCGCGCTCAAGTTCAGAAACGCCCAACTTTATCACCAAAATCGACAAGCGCGGCAGGCACCGGTGGCTCAACGCTTACACCCCGGCAATGGGGATACGCTTTCTCTCTGAAAATTTTGAGGGAGTTGATGTTTTAGAGTATCCTTCAATCGGTGAAATAGAGAAGGTTCTTGATACCGGCGTTGACGTCCTGGGGGTCAGCTTTCTTACTTCACAGACAGGGGAGGCAAAAAAGATCGTGCAGCTTGCCAGATCGCACGGCGTAAAGGAAGTCTGGGGCGGCGGATGGGGAATAGATACCCCGGGTGCAAAGGAATTCTTTGACAGGTCGTTTAGCGGCTACGGAGAGCAGCGCCTGATGCCAGTGATTGGCGACAGGATAAGGGGCACGGGTATCCGCCATCCGGCTCTAATAGGAGAAGCTCATTTTTTCAAGTTCAAGGCCAAGGTGGGTTACCTTTACTCAATCCGGGGCTGCAAGTACAAGTGCGAGTACTGCCCCACGCCTGCGGTGATTCCGGAACTAATGACGCTTGAACTTGCAGAGATTGAGCGAATTCTGGACGTGTATGCAAAGGAAAAGGTTCACGCCGTGGTGATTTACGACGAAACCTTTCTTCAAAACCCGCTGCATTCCTGGCAGGTAATCGAGATGCTTGCCGAACGCGGGCTGATGTGGTTCTGCCTGACCAGTTCGTCTGAACTTAACGGCAACGTCTCTCGCCTCCGCGACAAGGGGTTCCTTGGGTGTCTCATGGGAATTGAGTCACTGCGCGACAAGACCTTGAATGACTACCGCAGAGGCAGGCTCTCAGGTGCCAACATCAAGGTTATCAAGGAAATGAGGGATAACAGCTGCTTTGTCCTTGGGACCTACATGTTCTGCCACGAGCTTGACACAAAGGAGTCGATGCGAAAAGACATTGAAAAACTGGCCAGCTTGGAAATCCCCGCCGTTCTCCCCGTAATCTTTACGCCTTTTGCACCGACGCCGCTATTTCAAAAATATGAGGACAGAATAACAGACTGGGACTGGAGCCACTGGGATGACGGGCACCTAGTCTGGAAGCACCCCGAGGTCACTCCGGAAGAAGCACGTGAGCTATTGTTTGAGTGTGATACTCTTTGCAACACCCTGTCGCGAAACGCGGGCTTTGCAGTCAGGGAGGCTGTCAGAAATGTGATTCCGTTCGTGTTTCGAAAGATGGTGTCAAGGCGCTCCGTGACAAGGCGGTTTCAGCCTAATTTGGATGCTACCGGACCATCCGTCGCATAAGATGTGAAGGCTCTGCCAGTGTGAAATAGAGAGGGTAGTTGATCTTTATCAGACCAACGATTGCTATACCTGATACTGTTGCGCTTCCTTTCTTGTTATGTTGAGCCGGACTTCTGCGCCGTTAAAGCCCTCGACTGCGGTATGCGGAAGGCTGTACTCATGCTCCTTGATCACACCCTGAATTGTGATCACCTTTTCTTCGTCCACTTCTACCACGTTTCCGAGTTCTAGCCCGTCCTTTGACCTGACGGTCTTGTGCACTATAGCTTCCCAGTTCTCTATTGCGTCGGTCAATTTCTATCAACGTAGGCAATGTCCGGATGATAGATAAGGAGGCTGAATGCAGTGCCATGCAAAGCAGCCCTGCACCTTTTACCTTCAGGACATCAGGCTAAGTTGGCTCAGGCAGTTCAAAAACCGCTTGCGCGCTGGATTATGCCTGCATACTAGATCAGAATACAGAACATTTTCGGATTAATCTTCAAGCACTACCCGTCAAACCCTTGTGGCCGGCTATGCCGAGACAGCCCGAGAACTGCAGTCTGGCAGCCGCGTTTAACTTAATTTGTGCCTCTGCAGACAAGTGCCATAGGATCGTGAATGGTCAGAAGAAAGAGATCATCCCGGCCAAATTCGCTGGCCTGTCATGCCTGCGGACGGTCGATT
Source organism: Nitrososphaera sp. (assembly GCA_039938515.1). NCBI lineage: Archaea > Thermoproteati > Nitrososphaerota > Nitrososphaeria > Nitrososphaerales > Nitrososphaeraceae > Nitrososphaera > Nitrososphaera sp. The sequence continues at coordinate 69,513 of JBDUUL010000015.1, forward strand.
TCTAGGACTGATTCGAAAATGTCTGTGATTATTGACAAGTCATGCTACCGGTTCGATTCGGAGGACTGCCTTACAATATTCAGAAAACTGGAATTGACCCACGGCAGGGCATATCTGAAGAGGCTGTTAACTTAGGTCCAGGCGCGCAGGCACCGCGGAGTTACCAAATTCTTCAGAATGTGCCGAGTATATCTTGAGTGCCTGGCCGTGCTTCAGCTTTTGTGCTTCTTTCAGAAGTCTTATCTCTTTTCTGTATTCGTCTTTGATCCCGATAAGCGTCTCCGCAATGTTGTCTGCAAGAAGTACATGGCCGTCATCCCCAAAGTCCATCACTCTCCTTGCAAGTATGATTCCCGGACCCCAGACGTTTTGATTATTATTCACGTCGCGCACAACAAAGACCGGCCCCGTGCTGAGTCCGATTCTAACCCCCAAATGATCTTCAGGGCTCTTGCCGGCGTTAAATTGCCGGAGCTTCTTGTGAAGCTGGATGCTGAGTTGCATGGGGAGCTCCGGATCCAGCAGGAATCCCACGGCCATTCCGTCGCCCGTGGGAAGCACAATCTTCCTGTCCTTGGCCACCTTGGAGAAAGCTTCGCATGAGAGGATGAGCGAATTCAAGTCCCTTATCTTATTGATCTGCTTTTCGACAGATAACAGCGGATTTGACAAACCAACGATGTCGATAAAAAAGAAACTTGCATTTACCACACCGGGCTCGAGAGAATAAAGCATGTGCGATCCATAAAGTTCGCCAATCTTTCGGTATGTATCAAAGCAGTGTGGATGAAACGGCGATTGCCCCGAATCTGCATAGGCCACTTCACCTATAATCTGGCGGTCGCACAGCTTGCAGTATACCGCCTTGGGCCTTGACGAGTCGCCGTCTGGGGCAATGAAGTGAAGGCTGCCGTTGGCGTCTATCGTGTATTTGACCCATCTCGAGTTGCCCTGTCCGCTTTGGAGAGAGAAGAGCCGCATGCTTCTCTGCACCTCATTTCCTGAATCCTCCACCTTCAGCTGGATTATTCCGTCTACAAGTGATCCCAAGGTATCTAGCATGGGGGCGGTTGGGCTGTTCCCTGCAATTGTCAGGATGGCAGCTGAATTGCTTGCACTGAGCTTGTCATATAGCTCCGCAACGAGCCTTGTCACTTCATCAAACGCGAACCGAACTGTGAGATCCGTGATTGAGTCAATCACTATCCGGGTCTTTGATGTGTCGACCTGCGCGTCCAGCCAGCTCAAAAGGAATCCTGAAAGATTTTGAAGCGTCTTCAGCTTGTTGGTTTTCTCATCAAGAAGACTTTCGAATTGGGGCTTCGCTTCGCCACCGAAAAATGACTCGAATCGCTCTCGCCTCAAGCGGGAAGAGCAATTCATGTAGAGGCACTTTTCTCCTGCTGATAGGCCACTACGCAAGAACTCGAGGCTGTATGCTGTCTTGCCAGAGCCAGCAGTCCCCAGAACCAGAAGCACTGATCTTGGGATATGGTTCCCGCTTGCCAAGATAAATTCCTGTCCTGGAAGAAGAGTGTTTGATTCCATTCTCCGCAGCCCCAGCGCCCTACAGCTTTGCAGTCAATGAGCCTGCGAGGTTCTCAAGCTGTCTCGTAAACGGATGCAAAGGATATCTCAGGGCCGTCAGAAACTCTTTCTTGCTGAATTGTATGTCACAGTAGCATGGGATGGCAGAGATAACTTCCATTTTTGTCTGCATGGAAAGCGCGTCCTGCGGATTTTCTGCATACGTGCCGTTTACCGCGGAACTTTGCTCTTTTCCTATTGAAGTATGATGATCTGGGACGCAATAGCCTGCGACTCTGTTGAAAAGGAGAAACGATTTTGTTCCATACTTTGCCAGTGACCCGTAAATTTCTGAAGCCAGCTTCATCGTTCCCTCGATGTCGATATCGCCCTGTTTTAGGGTAAGGAAAAGTATGTCTGCAACGGCGAGTGCATTCATTGACCAGTATCGTATGCCCGGGCTGGTGTCGATTATGATATAATCAAGTTCATAGTCTCGGATCAGATTCTGCCTAAGTAGTATGAACTTTCTGAGCTGGGACTTGGTGTCTTCTGAAGTCCCGGCCTCTATCTTGTAAATGTCCTCTTTTTTCACGCTGCTAAACCCCACCCACAACTTTCCGTTAATGTCACGGTTGCCATGTTGCCTCTCATGTTCAAGCAGAGTATCGGTCACCGGTATCATTACATCCTCAACCTCTGCTTCACCAAACAGGTAGTCATTCAGCCATTTCCTCGGCTTCTTTTCAAAATATGCTAGCAGACTCGGAGCATATACATCAAGGTCAAGTAGTCCAACCTTGAAACCTTTGACGGCCAAAAGTGCCGCGATATTTGAGGCAATGGTCGTCTTCCCAGTGCCGCCCTTGTATGAGTGAAAGGCGACACATTTCGTAGCCATGGCAGCAATTCAGACCACTGGAATATAGCATTTCTCACGATGAGTGTTGCTTTATTTCTCGTCCCGTTCGCCTTCGCCGCTAGTCCAGCGGCGAGTATAAACCTCATCTTTCAGCTTGAAACCCTTGAAAAGCTGGAAGTAGGTCTGCCGGGCTTGGGTCTGCTTGTCAACTTCGGACTGGATCCACAGCGATTCAAAGATGGAAGCATCCGAATATACGGTGGACTCGCTGTTAGAATATGTCGATAGACCTACAGCATCCTGAAACGTTGCATCAGCGACGTCCTTGACCTCGACGGCCAAGGAAATTGCCTGGTCAACTATAAGCGTCGTAATTCGAGCCAGGATGAGCTGCTGCAGAAAATTTATCCTAACGTTTGGATATTCCGCCTTGAGTTTTGTATTGGTTATTTCTTTGACCGCGTCATCATGCATCACGAGTAGCCTGACTTTTATGCCGCTTTCCGAAGCCCTGCCGATCTCCTCTAGAATGCCTTCTCGTTCTGCCATCAAAAATGAGTTCTTTGTCGAGAAGAGGATCGAAATCTCATAGACTGCATCTTTGAGAAGTTCAGATATCAGATTTCTTACATATGCCGGATCCCTCAGCGTTTCCTTGAACTCGTTTCCTGTGCCTCTGCCAATCTCCTTGATTCTCTGGTTTGCAGGGAGCGCGTCCTTAATGGCGAGGCTCATAAAGAAATTCTGCGAGTCCAGGTAATCCTTGTTTGTGACTTTCAAGAGTCTGTTGCTGCCATTCAAGTAAGCAACGTATTGTTGCCCGTCTGAAATCAGGAAGCTGCCTGAAAGTGCAGGGGTATGAAAGAGTTCGAAATCCTTCATGAGCTCTTTGCACAATGATAGATTTTCTTTGCTAATCTCAGTAACGCATCTGAACTTCACGCCATTTGCTTTCTGAGACGCTATCTCGCTCAGGTTTTCTGATCTGATCTTTGATAATGTCCCCAGACTCCGGGCATCAAAAAGGCAATCGAGGCTTTTTTTGGCCCGCGTAACCATCCCAGACAGATAGTTGTCGGCGCTCTGGTTGCCTAGGACTTCAATATCGTTGACATCTGCTGGGTCCAATGCTGAAGGTGAGACTAGAGTGAATTATAACACTTATGCGCTAATGACAGCACAAATATTATTAATATGAGCTATTTCATCAGAGTCAATTGCCGATCTTTCTGGACGTACACAAGGTGCCGTTTAGCGAGGATAATCTGAGAGAACTCTGCAAATCTCCTCCAGACGAATTTGGCGTATCACACGTAAACCTCTTTTACAACAAGGAATCAAGCGTCTGCTTTTGCTTGCTCAATGCACCAGACCTGGATGCCGTTGAACGACACCACAAAAAGGTGAATATTGAGTGCGAGTGGATAACTGAAGTCACTAATATCGTGAATGACGCGTTCAAACAGGATCAAATGAAATAGAAAGTCCACGCTAGACTTTCTGCATTCTGCGCTTGCTTTTGTGATGATTTATCTTAAATACTTCGGTCTGAATACGCCTTTATGCCCGAAGTCAGCCGCACCTTTTACTTCCCCAAAGGAAAAGAGGCCGAGATTTCAGAGATCAGTGACGGCATTTATCGCATCTCTGCGTTTGTTGAGGAGTATGGAATAACCTTCAACCAGTTCCTAATCGACGACGACTCCCCGACGCTTATCCATACTGGGCCAATCGGGATGTATGATGCGATTGAGCAAAAGGTTAGGGAAGTCATGCCCGTGGAGAAGCTCTCCTACGTCGCATTTCTGCACTTTGAAAGCGACGAATGGGGAGGCATCGACTTTCTCAAAGCGCCCAAGGCAAAGCTGGTTTGCAGCGACCTCAGCTCGAAATTGAATCTTATGGGCTGGAAAGGCGTCCCGTCCGACCACATATCATTCTGGGATAATGAGAGTCTGAAAACCGGCAAGAGGAACTTCAAATTCATAATGACACCCCATGTGCACCACTGGGACAGTATGATGATGTTTGAAGAAACAACGGGTACGCTATTCCCTTCAGACCTCTTTATTCAGCCGGGCAATAACGGCCCATTTGTCTCTGAAGACAGGTCAGAGTCGATGCTTGGACTTTACAGGGCGATTGGAATATTCTCTTCTGAAAAGCCCGTAAGGCAGACGTCCCGTAGGTTGACCAAGCTTGACCCCAAAACTGTTTGTCCAATGCACGGGTCATGCATCGACAGGTCAATGTTTTCAAGATATGTCGATGCTATACTGAAGGAGGATTTTGCGTACAGCGGCAAGGTTTTGGGCCAGGATGTACAGGTTGTGGATGAGGTATGACGGCCACGCAGGACCTCTAGCAGAATATAGAATTTCCCATGATGCTCGCGGAATTGGTCATGAACTATGAAAGACCCGCGGAGGTTTAGCGTTTGAAATCCGAAGCATTTCCATGCGGATGCTCTATCCAGTGGGATGGAAAAAAGGCAACCGTGAACATTTGCGAGCGGCATCGTGCCGAGACTAGAAACCTCAAAATCAAAGAACGCTAGGTCAGGGTAGTCTGGAAATTCCACTCTGGCATTGGCACGGTTCGCTTCGATCCATTTCTCCATATTTTTATACTCCGTACTACATCAGAGTAGCTGAAATTGGTATCTGTAGGAAACCCGCTAAGCAGAACGCAATGTTTGAACTGCGGTAAAAGGTACCCGCCGAGCAATACCAAATGTCTTGAATGCGGTCACGAACTCACTCTTATCGAGGATCATTAGCACAGCTTACTAGTGACCGAATTGCTTTAGAATGAGTGAAGACCGCCAGCGAACCGCAATAAGCTTACTTTTGACTTGCCAGCCACTTCTCGACGAACTCCTTGAACCCTTGAGAATCAAAAGGCTGGTGGCACCGACACTGGCAATTGTTGTTACCGTTGCAGGTCCAGTGACTGCAGCCGTTTGAGCCTTGGATATCCGGACTTGTAGTCAAGAAATGCAATAGCCTTTTCCAAAGTCTGCTTTGAACCTTTGCCTCGAATGCAAAAAGCATTTTCTATAACCGTAATGAGGTATGCAGGGATGCCATAGCTCATGTCATCAGATGAGCGCGAACACCCCGAGCAAATCCCGAGCAGGGCAAATGAGGGATTAACTAGCAAAGCGGTCAGCGAACAGGGAGGCATTGAAGGCATGAGAAAAGAAGTGGACGTCAAGTCATATCCAAAAGCAGCGGCCGTCGGTCAATTGCTAAAGGATCTGCAGTTTCCAACAAGCAAGCAGCAGATACTGGACTATGCAAACAGGGCCAGGCCGCAAAGTGAGGAGATACTTTCTGCGCTGCAGAGAATTCAGGACAGGCAGTATAGCAATGTTGCAGATGTGGCAGAAGCCGCGGGCCTCGTAAGGCAGTAGCAGGCTAGAATACTGCATATTCAGCCAAAGGGCAAACGGCTAGCCACTCTTGCCGCGCCCTGCCTTTTTCCCCTTGTTTATTCAGCTCTTCGGCATGCCGGTTCGGAGGGCATCGGCTTTTACGAATCGAACTTTATGGAATGGACTGATTTATCAAACTGCAGCGCTGCAGAGGGGCAGTCGGGGTCGCTGCATGCTAGAGTGATGTCAAACGCGCTGGGGCCGTCGGCAATGATATACGTTTCATCCGTGGCAAATCCGCTGGTGCCTTTGAAATGAGCGACCACGTAGTAAGCTGGCAGGCCGTTCAGTCGGGTCTGTGATACCGTCCTGATTTCAAAGTCATACTTGCTAGGCACAGCAGCCTGCTCATGCGCAATCCTGGAAGCTACAAAGTCATCAAACGTCTTGTCGTGCAGCGGGATTTTTTCAATAGCTATTGCAGAACTGCCGTTGTGGAACGCTACAGCTGCGGTGTAATTGTCTTCAGGCGCAAGTGTCCTCACCTTGTAATTTTCCCGGGCGTGCCAGCCATCCGGGTACTTGATGGAAAAGCCGTACTGGTGATTGACGTAAGGATTAGGAAGCGGCATGCTAGCATAAATCTCGGGAATCAAGGTTATCCCCATGAATACCACCAGACCTACGAACATGAGAACAAGTTCGTCATTTAGGCGCGGGGTCTTCTTGCGTGCAGTGGGCGAGGACAAACATCAAAGCCACCTGCCGGTATTATTTTAAGATACTACATCAGGGTTTTGCTGGGACCGTCGATTTGGGAGATTGAACATGGCAATAACGTCCAGCGGTTTAACGGCCCAGACTTTTGCCAGGTTGCGACTCCGCAAAAAAATAAACGGGCTGCGTTTACCTGCGCGGTCCGCTGCCGCCTGTCCTTTCTCTTTCCTTGTCGGTGCCAGACGACCTTGAAGTACCTGTTGCTGCCGTCCTTTCAAACGTCATTGCTGTGTTTGAATTGATTTTTGAAATGTCCCTTGACGACTCTCGCGCGCGTGTTAGGTAGGCCTTGGATGCATCCATATTTGCCAGGACCGCTCTGTTCCATATCCTGCTAGCGGAAACCGCATTGTCTGCGAAATTGCTCACCGACTGGGTGTACATTTCGGCCAGTTTTCTTGGTGACATCCACCAGTAGACTGTATCAAGGTAGTTGGACCACATTTCCTGAGTCGAGCTGATGACCTGCTTCTGCGAATCAAGAAAATTATTTGAAATTTCTTCTGCACTGTCCATCGCCTGCTGATGATAGTCAGTTACGCTCTGGGCATACTGTGGAATCTCCCTTCTTGCCTCCTCGATCGACCGCCTCACGCTTTCCTTTGTCCTGTCAATCGCTCTGGAGGTCTGGAGCTCCTGCTCCTGCAATTGTCGTTGTGAACTCGATTCATACTCTGCTGACTGCATGCCTGACCTTGCCCCTGCACCGGCAGAGGTCCCTGATGTGCTTGACGACAACTCCGACTCGTCTCTTTTAGATGCCATACATAATCACTGACGAAGAGAGCGGTTTGACACTTGAACTCTTTGCAAGATATCATCATATCAAATTGCGCAAGAGCAACGACAGAAACTTCTTGCGTTCAAAGCGGCTTGCTTTATTGGCGTGGCTCTGGCTGCCTTGGACGCCACTTACGAGCAGCTCTCCAGCTACCTGTCGAATTGTCTAATCCCAGCTTCGCGAATAGAATCAAAGTCTGTAGTCTATGATACGGGGCTGGCTAAAAAATTGCCAGATTTACTTTAATTTATGCTTCTCGATTGAGGGGTAGGCGTTAATGTTGTGCGCCGGAAACACCTCAAATTTCGGTGGAGTATACTTTAGCTTTTGAAAGACTGGCTGAAGCCGAGTATCGACGAACTTTTTAAAATCGCCTTCCGACTCCCATACGTCCGCAATACGCACGGTCTTTTTTGCTGCGTCATAAGACATCCCATGAAATACGCCTCCCTGCGGGTGCTTGTGTTCCCAGTCGACTTCTTTTCTTACCGTCTCATACATTTCCTTCGTAAAGCCTTCTCCTGTGACAAAGACAAGGACTGCCATTGTGAACTAACCGGTTCTGGTCGTATTTCACTTTTTCTGGGTAGATCATGTTTTATTGTTGATGATAATGCATAGACCTACCAACATTATCATTCTCGTTCGACAAATCATAGAGGCACAGGTTATGGCGCTGAAAATAACCAAGCCCTAATCCCCACTGAACGCGTTTGAGCAGGCAAGTCTGCCGATTTGAATGCTACAGATTTAGTTTGGTAACAATCAGCAATCGAATTGGAATAAGTCATTCTTATGATTTTTGTGACGAATCTCATAATTCTCATGCTGCCACTCCGAATCGTTGCAATGAACGCAAAAATGACGGCAATGGCAGCATCTGTTGCTGTTGCAATTCTAATGACTGCGCTGGTCGCAGTCGGTTTCAGTCCAGTTGCAAACAACGCACTGGCACAAGTGACAAATTCAAGCACAACCAGTACACCGGCAACTACTGCCAGCACGGGTGCCAGTTTTCAACTCAATCCGACATCCGGTAAGGCAGGGACTTCGGTCACAGTAACCGGCTCCGGGTTTACCGCTAATAGCACAGTTTCGCTGACATTCGATTCCTCCGCTCTGACAACCAGTCCAAGTCCGGTAAAAGCCAGTTCAGGTGGGACGTTCTCCGCAGTCTTTACAATCCCGTCAAATGCAACGTCTGCAGGTTCACATGAAATAATGGCAAAGGACGCAACTCATTCAGCCTCCGCTATCCTGAGCGTATTGGCATCCACCTCCGCCAACAGTACGTCTACAGCATCAACATCAGCGACAACGTCGTCATCCGCTAGCACCACGAGCGCGGCTGGCAGCTCAATAGTGCAGCAGGGCACCGTGGCAAGTACAAACGGCAACGTCACAATCCTGTCTCCCAGAAGCGACGGGGCAGTGTTCACAGGTACCATTTCATATGCTGCTGGCACTTCGGTGCAGCTCTTTGTCCTCCACGCGTACGGGCTTGCTTCTGGCCAGACGGTAAGCGGCATATCAGCAACACCTCATACCATCATGGGTCCTGACGGAAAGACCTATGCAGTCACGGAAATTAGCAACGCAGGATCTACTACAGGCGATTCCGGCTCGATAGTATTTAGCGGAAACGGGCTCATGCTGAGCGCGACTGGCAGCAGCTCGTTCATAGCAACATACACGCTCAAGGCCTCGATAGACACGCCAAATATTGTGAACAGCCTTGCTTCAACTACGGCTACCGCATCCTCTACCAGTACGGCGACAAGTTCCAGCTCGGCCGCCGCTAATTCGACATCCGCGCCGGTGAGCAACAGCACTGCGACTAACAGCACGACCAGCTCTTCATCGTCTGCTGCAAGCATCACTCCAACCGCAGGCTCAGCCAATAACACAATAACGGTCAAAGGCCAGGGCTTCCCGCCAAACGCTTCCATAGTAACGAGGGAGACGATCAATGGGGCTACAACTGGACCGCAGGTCAGCGCCAGCGCTGATTCTTCAGGGTCATTCCAAATTCAGTTGCCGCTCGTTTCGACAATCCACGGCGCGTCAATAAGCATCCAGAGTTCAAGCGGGTCTGTTATAGCCAGGGGCACTTACATCGTACCCTAGTTAGGGGCAACGCCCTTCTTTTCTTTTTAATTCAATCACAAAATCACTTAGGCTTGTAATAAGCACGGCAGAAGGCCGGCTAGAACCTCTTGCATCTAGCGCTCAAATTCGATTTATGAAATTGATTCAGAGAGAGCCCCTCACCCAGATCTATGAAAAAAGCCAAATGTTGGAGAGGTGGGAGGACAAGGCTAGAGAAATTCTTGCCAATCGTCCACAGAATCAAGACCGCCGATTTCATGGTAAATAACTCCCGATAGTCTTTATGCTACGTTGCACACTAAACTGTCTTAAAATTGAAACTCAAACCCATGTCACTGGCTTTGATCGCAGGCTTCGCAATTGCGGCAGTTGCTCTCTCGCTGTATTTTGCAGCGGAGTCCGGAGCACAGCATGCAAGCACTATTTCTCAAACTCCAGTTAGCAACATTAGCCTCAACTCTTCACTTGCTGCAGCAAACTCGTATTTTGACTGGCCGATGTACCACAGGGACCCTGCACATACGGGGTTTATTCCAATCAATGTTACAACCGTCAGGCAGGGCTGGACCTCCGAAAGGCTGGATGGCGCGATATATGCGGAGCCCCTTGTCATGGGCAAGAGCGTCTTTGTGGCGACAGAGAACAACTCGGTTTATTCCCTTGATGCAGGCAGCGGAGCCGTGAATTGGAAGGCTAACATGGGCCAGCCGGTGGCCGCAGACACTCTGCCCTGCGGCAACATTGACCCAAGCGGGATTACCGGCACCCCTGTAATCGACAACTCTACGCGCACCCTTTACGCGGTTGCACACCTCGCCGGGTCCCGGAGCCACGAGCTGTTTGGAGTAAACATTGACACCGGCAAGGTTGTGATGAAGCGAAATGTCGACCCGGAGGGCATGAACCCCGTAGTCCAGCAGGAGAGAGGGGCGCTGACGATGCACAACGGCACGGTCTATGTCCCGTTTGGCGGCCTGCTAGGCGACTGCGGGAATTACCTTGGCTGGGTGATGGGCGCAAGGGCTGACAGTCCGGGCGCCAGCCTTGTCACATACATGGTGCCGGCAAACCGGGAAGCGGGATTCTGGGCTACTCCGGGGCCTTCGGTTGACCCGGCAGGCTATCTCTACGTTGCAAGCGGCAACGGCGACTCTGTGACCAAATACGATCATGGAAATTCCATAATCAAGCTCTCCCCGTCTCTTTCAGAGGCAAGCTCGTTTGCCCCTTCCGACTGGGCGTCGCTAAATGCTGCAGACACCGACATCGGCTCTATCAGCCCCGCAATCGTGGGACACGGCCTTCTCTTCCAGTCGGGCAAGGCCGGAGTCGGCTATCTTGTCAACTCGAGTTCTCTTGGCGGGATTGGCGGCGAGCTGTTCGCGGGGAAGGTGTGCGCTGCGTCGTTTGGCGGTACGGCATTCGCGGACCCCTATCTCATGGTGCCGTGCACCGACGGGCTGTACATGTTGAAGGTCAACGCCGCATCAAGCTCGTTTAGCGTCGCGTGGCACTCGCAGCCGTTCTTTGCCGGCTCGCCGATAGTGACTGGCAACGTTGTCTGGGTGATAGACGTGAACTCTGCAACGCTGCACGCATACAACATAAAGACCGGGATCGAGGTATGGAAGTCCAGCTTGCAAAGCGTGCCCCACTTTGTCACGCCTGCTGCCTCCGGCGGAAGGCTGTTTTCGGTGTATGATACCAGCAGGATTGCCTCCTTTGACCTGTCGTAAGGAGTCCATAGCGGGCTATTTCATTTCAAAGAGCGGCCAACTCTTCCAGCTGGGGTACAAGTTCTGCGTACGTTGGAATTTCATAGTCATGTTCGAGGAGTGTCGAGATTATCTTCTTCTGGTCTTTAGGCGCATCGGGAGGGTCTCTTGGGTGCAAGGCGACCCTGATTATCTTTTGATTCTGTTCAATGTCGCGCTTGAATGCGCGCTCGTCTCTGCCCATGTTCACAACGTTTTTTTCAGGAAAGCCGGTCGAGTCCCAGTTCAGAACCTTTGCAAGCTTTATTTCCTTGCACTCTTTTGACGGGTACAGCAGCAGGTATTCCTCCTGCTCCTCGGCCAGCCGGAATTTCAATTTTTCCAGCACACTGATGGCGCTTTGATTCAGCTTCCATGCTGGCGGTATGAACACGTTGGTGCTGATTCCTATCTCGCCAAATATCTCGATGGCCGCGCGTATTCTCACTTCAGCACTTGCCTTTCTTGCGGCATGAAAGTTGTCAAACCGGCCGTTTCTCATTTCATGGTACAGGCCATGCATGACAAGCTGGCAGTTCTTGAAAGACTTTATCTTGTCCACAAATTCCGGGTACCTGGGAAGGTCCTGCTCTTCGTTAAAAAATGGAATCAGTGCAATGTTGAATTTTATGCCCAGCTGCTCCAGCATGTAGGCCAATGCAAATATCTTGTCAGAAAACGCCGGGCAGGCATCGTGGATGGTGACGACTCCTATTCGAGCACCTGGCAAAGGCTCTTGTTTCAATGAAAAATGATCGCCAAAATCGGATTTAACATTATTGAAAGTTTGAAAACAATGATTTTCCGGATTTCCTGCCTGGCTGGTTTATCCAAAATTCAGGGGATAAGGTGGTCTGAAAATCCCATACCCTGTCGGCTCTCTTCGCCTAGAACCTCTCGTTGACAAGCATTTGCAGGTCCAGCAGGCAGCGCCGGGCGTACCTGCGGTCCCGGGGGTACTGCTTTTCCACCTGCCTTAGGTAATAGTCGTAGACCTGGTCGATGCTTGCGTCCGGGGTGCCAAGCACAGAGCGCGCCCACTCCCTTTTGCTCCTCATTCTCACAAATGGATAGTTCATGAGAAAAAGCCAGCAGTCGCTATCAGACCTGCTGGCGGTGGATTCGTATCCGACTAGCGGCAGGTTCTTTGTCACAAGCCTGGCGCGCCTTGAGCCAAATAGCGTCTTGAATTGCTGGACTGTATCCTCGCCCTCGTTCAGGCTGTAAAAGACTACGGTCGCGTCCTCCAGGTCGTAAAAGTAGCCGGTCTCTTCCTCGTCCAGCGTGCTCAGGTTGCCGAACCAGAAATCGCACCTCTTGAGCTGGTCCTTTGACAGTTCATTTATCGCCCTCAGCCGTCCCTCCTCGTACAGGTCCAGGTCTATCTCGATTCCTATCGCCTTGTCTGCCCTGGTGGTCTTGGCGACCTCTATGACAACCCTGCCCGAGCCGGAGCCCAGGTCGTAGAAAACGTCGTGAGAGCGGATTCGCGCAAGCTTGACAAGTTCGGCTATCTGACTCGGCTTCAGCTCAAATGAATTGCCGGCATCCTGCACTGCATGAGGCTCAAGCTCGGGAGCTATTATACGTACCAGCGGGTTTGGGCAGTCAAAATTGAGCCGGCAGGCACAAGTTGAAATCTATGAACAGCTATTTGCCAGAATGCTTGCCCGAGGGCGGTTCCTTACTCAAGTCGTCAAAGATATCATCAATGATCATCTCCGCGCCGGGCCCAATCAACCCCTCAACCGCGGCATAAACTGAGCCACGATTGGCGATATCGGTCCCCCTTGATGCAAGATGACATCTTATCGTCCTTGCAATCGGGCCTCGAAGCGAATCAATATGGTCGTCTGGTCCGTCGCCTGCTCCGCCGGATGCTGTACGTGATTCCTTTGGAGGAATACCCCCAGGAGAGCCTGGCAATGCAACTAGAAGATGATTTGCAGTGTGGTAATAACTGGTTGTATGTCAGGACTTTAATTTACTGTCTCGCAGAAAGTAACATTTTCTTCCAAAACGACTGCAGCGCTAGTTTAGCGCAGCGCTTTGTGTCATCGGTAGCCCTTGCTATTTGCGAATCACTGATCGAAAGATGAGCAAGCTAAAAGGAGAGCCGCCTGCGAACTGCCGACGATACGATAAGTGTTAATCGGCTTTTTCCTGGCAGTCCTCTCTTATGGTTCCCGCCCAGCTACGTACTCCATCGGCACGAATCTGATTCCCTGGGCAGTCAGGTTATCGATTAGCGAACCTAATTGATCAAGCTTTGTCATATTTATGGAATTTTCAAGCTGCCTTGATACGGCGTCCTGGTTTGCAAAATCCTGTGGATGTAGCGTTAGTACTGAAAATCCTCTCTTTTGCGTGCTCCCGTAATTCAAAAGGCCGTTAACAATCACGGAATTGGCTCTTGCCTGCCAGAATCCATGCGAGTCGATATATGAAAATTCTATGGTTTCAGGTATGTGTTTTATTCCGTACTTGTCCACCCCGAGGGGCCACATGATGACATGATCCTTGTCCAGTCCGGAACTTATGACCTTGTATCCGTCTTCATACAGAGCCTGTAGCGTGTCATTGTTCAATCCATTGTACGGCATCAGGGAAACAGCAGGTGTGGTGTTGTACAGCTGGCGCAGCTTGTCCCTTGCCATTGCAAAATCCTGAACCTGCTGGTTTTCAGGCACCTTCGAATAGTCAACATGATGCCATCCATGGATATCGAATTCGGCCAGGTCCTTCTTGTGCGCTTCTCCCAGTTTGTTGGTGATTAGCGGATCGCTTCCAAAGTCAGCCATAATAAGCCCTGCAGAAAATGGCTGGCTCTTGTTCTCCAAGAGTTGCACTAGGCCCACCTGCACCTTGTCCAGCCAGTAGTCCTGAAAGTCGTCAATCCTTATCACTATACATCTGCAGGTCCCCTGATGAACGCTCTGACTTTCATTTGCCAGGATCTTGTCTGTCGCATTTCCATCTGCAGGCTCGACCGCGTTGACGTTCTCAATGGAAAAGCCGCTGGTATCGTTTTCGAGGGCCGCCTGAGTCTCATTTTTACTCTGGGTTGCATTGCCGCTTTCAGGCGGGTTTGCGTTCACATTTTCAATGCAGCTGCTGTTTGTGGCCTGTTGATGTTGGCCCGGCGGGCAGACAGGTACTTGATTTTCCGATGCCGGTTTGGACCGCGCAGGATAGCTGTTATTGAGAAGAATTAAGGCTGCAGCTACAACTACCCCAATTCCAATTGCTGGTGCAAGATATCGCATTTTTGCCATATTAGACAATCAACGTTCTTTGTATGCGCAAGAATCTGTCGCACGGCGAGATAAGCATTTTCTTTTTCCAAGGGCTGAAAAGTTAAGGGATCAGGCTTTGTTCAAGCTCAACCCATTCCAATGTCCGTTTCCATGAGGAACGTAGACTGGGCTGCTGTCCTGCTGGCTTGGCAGAAGGTAACTGATAGCCTGAGATATAGTGTGTCCTGCCTTCTCAACGCCTAATGTCAAGCCTGACCATACTGTATGCCATCCAAGACCGAGAACTAGCAGTATTAGCGCCATTCCAAGTATGCCTGCCAGCAGGCTCATAATTGGCTGAATTGAAGGTGGAAATAAAATTATTGTGCAAGGCGAGTGTAGAGTCAGGCTCTAATCTCCGGTTGGCTTGGCAAATGCAGGATGTTCGCTTCGGTCTTTGGGCTGCAGGGATAACAGAATCATTACCCGGCTTGCCCTTTAGATTGGTATCGTATATGTTAAAATAAACAGGCGAGACCAGTCTTTTGGATTTTTGTTGATAGACATACAATGGTTCAGCGGGATCGGCGCTGACAGGGTTTCTGCAGACGACCCTACGGGAGAGCCTGTATCGGACGTTGTGTTATGGTTTGCTGATGACACCGAGTTTTCAGTCCGCCAATGGGCAGGCAGGGTGGTAAAATGCACAAGAGTGCAGGTGATAGAGCAGGACTCTCCTGCCGAGGCAGTGGCACCAATAATTGCTGTGAAGTATTTCCGCCAGGATGCGACAAAGCCATCGCTATACCAGCGGTTTAACAAGCTTGCAGTTTCATGCGTGGAGCTTGAGGTCGACAATGACCTTTACACGAGACGGCAAAAGCCTGCCGGAAGAAGCGGAAGGAGAAGGCAGGTTTAGTCATCAATCTTTACAAAGGTCGCAATCCCGGGTGTATCAATTGAATTAGGTAGTGTTAACTTGCAGGCGGTTGCTCGCAAGGTTCTTCCTGCTCCTGTCATTTGTTGAGGGCTTTGCGTATCAGATTCGCTGATGCTTCCTTGTCTTCAACCTCGAAAATGATTTTCTTGTATTTCTCGTCCTTCAGGCCGACAGTCACGCACTTGTCGGGGTCATGCATCTCGTAAAAGAACCACCCTTCCTTTGATACATATCGGCCGTCCTTCACCACGCCGGGTATGGCCGTTCCACCCATCCTCAACTGGTTGTACATTTTCCAGTCTGCCTTTTCAGTAGAGACGTCAACTATGTGCTCAATTGGAATCGTGAGCTGGTTCTTGATGGCAAGCACCCTGTCTATGCCTTTTAACTTGAAAACTACTGAATTGCCTTCAAGCGCAATTTCGCCTGCCATTTCAGCCTAGGCCACCTGGTTCCTTCCGTATATGCCGGCTGTCATATTTGCATGGACCTCTCCCTCCCCCCAAGGTGCCAGCTCTGATATAAGATGTGCTTATTTCCCTCAGACGTGGGCTGCACCGGATTATGCGAAAGGTTTGGCTGCAAGAACAAGCACTATCGCAACGGCTGGAGATACTGTAGCAGGTGTGCCGTGTTCGACCAGACCGAATCGGTCCGGTGCAGATGCTGCAACAACAGGCTGAGGTTTTCAAATGTCAAGCCAAAGGATGAGATGCAGGTTCTTGGCATCCTTGTCAGCGAGGTACCGGCCTTGGAAGCTAGACCAGCCTAGCCTGCTTCATTTCCTCAAACGTTGCTTCTGGCAGTCCGACCATCCTTCTGAACATGTTTGCCGAGCCGGGGCCAAAGCCTGCATAGTGGTTGTTCTGCACTACAATTGCCAGCGGTGCCTCCTTTGTCTTTTTGACCTTTGCAGCCCAGGACTTCATTTCCTTTGCCCGGTCGCGCTGAATCATCCCAAAGTCCTTTTCGTCTATCGACCTGTCGCCTATGAACCGGAGGTAGATAAAATCAGTCGTGACCTTTGGGGGAATCTTTATCGAATCAAGCACGCTCCAGGCCATGCAGATGTTGTTTGATGCGAGCAGGTCATACGTGTCCTGCTCAAACCATGAGTCGTGCCGGAATTCCACCGCATACCGGTAGCCTCTGTCCAGCTGACCTGCGAGAAGTTCAAGTTTCTTGAATGCCTCCTTCTTTGAAAGTGAAGGCGGCAGCTGTATCAGAAAGGCTGCCATCTTGTCTCGCAGCGGCCGAAATGAAGCATAAAGGTAGTCAAGGTCTTTTTCCGGCTCTGCCAGCCGCCTTTCATGGGTTATGGTCTTTGGGAATTTGGCGGTGAAGCGAAAATTATCGGGTGTTGCCTTGGCCCACTTTTGGGTCATGAACGCATTTGGTATCCTATAGTACGACGAGTCAATCTCGACCGTATCAAAGACGCCCGAATAATACTTCAGATAGTCCTTGCTCTCAAGGCTTGCAGGGTAAAAGTGGCCGGCCCATGCAGGATAGCTCCAGCCGGAGCACCCTATGCGGTATTCCACAATGGTCCAATGGTTTATGCCAGAGGATAAGCATAGCTCCCCTCTCCCCCGGGTGACATCGCTGTTAAATCATCCAGTCTTTAGCATTTGGCAGTTATGCCAGACGAGCAGGAACTTGAAGCGGCAATAAACAGAGTATTGGCAAGCGAGCGCAAGGACATAAATCCGCTGTACAGCATTGCCCTTAATCGTACTGCAACGCTCTTTATCAAGACCATCGAGAGTGCGCCAAGAGACTATGACAGGCTAACAGAGATGATAAGGCAAAAAGAAGCCGCTATAGCTCAGGCGGAGGACTGCTTTGATATAGACGTCCTGGATACAGAGCGCGATGCTCTGGACAGGCTGCGCGGAATTGTTCAGGCATGGCAGATGGGAAGAAACCTTGACTCTATAGCCTACTGAGCAATTAGCGATGAGATATGAGCCTTGAATAACCGCGATGCGGCTTGATTGAAGCCGACAAGTACAATCACTGCCTAGTCAACCGATAGTCTTCCAGTTACTGTCGCGGGTCTGGACTAGCTTTCTGCGGGATTACGCCTGATGATGCCTGAAGTGTCACGGTCACATTCGCCGGTCTGCCCTGCGGGGCTTGAGGAGACGGGCCTGCCGGTGTATGTTTGGCTACCGATTCCGCCAAGCCCAGCCTTGCACGCTCTGTAAAGTGCAACGGCGGATGCAGGGAACTGGATATTAAATATAGTAGATTGGCTTTGATTCTCAGTTCAGCGGCTTTCTTTTCAATTCGTCTTCCACCATCGAAATAATCACTTTGGCCGTTGGCGCTCCGACTATTTCTGACAGCGGTAATTGCAGCTGCTGAAGTACAAATGCTCCTGATTGAAACACTATTCCTTTCTTTCTAAGCTGTTCCATTATCCCGTTTGTTTTTTCTTCACCAAGTACTGACAGTGACTTTTTCAAAGCTCTATGTACATCAAGTCCATCTACAGGTGCGTCCAATGAACTGACAATGAACTATTGCGCTTGGATTAAAATCTATGGTACTCTATGGCCACTGCGATACTTTGCCTTGTATCGAGCAGTTCTAGGACCAAGCCGGAGCTTGACGTTGCAGCAGGGACACGAATTTTCTGGCCAAACAAGGTAGACATCGCATGTATTGCAGCGCTTCTGTCCGTGACCATATCTAAGATGACTAACTGACTTGTACCGAGAACAGATGCGCTTGCAGGCCACTTGCTAGTCGATTACTGGGCTAGGATAAAAGATTGCTGTCGTGCACTAAAAAGGGCTAGGGAGAGCCACGTCGTCCGAGGGCTCTGTGCAAACACAGAATGGGCGTTCTGGCTCACTTCTAGCCCCGAAATTGGTGTACACTTGACAGCGTTTTGAATAAATTAAGCATTGTCTTAAATTTGCCCAGCTCATTTTGCTGAAAGAAAATTATTCAAAGTGGGAGAGAGGAGCCTTTGATGAGAAGGCAACCGCGCAGGAGTAGCATGATTGTAAATCTCCTCTCTTCCCGCCTTACAATTATCCGGGAAAATCTTAAACTTTGCTCTTCGATCACTGATTAGTAGATAAGTTGCTTAGAGGCCAGGGGAGACGCCCGTATGGAAGGCTAATGTCGAGCGCGCTCAGCCTGACCCCGATGTCTTGAGCAGATTCACATTGGAGGAAAAAGATAAGGTTATTGAAAACTTCAACTAGTAAATTGTTATCGAAAACGTCCTGGGTGAAATTCAAGGCATCAGAAGAAAAGCGGGTAACAAAGGACCAAACACAAGATATCCATTCCAAATAAGAAACGAGTGTTGACCGGAAATTCGGTATTGCTGATGTGGAACCAAGAGCAGATGTATGACAGGATAGTAAAGTTACTTGAAAATTCAAAATTTGAAGTATTTGCCTTTCTAAGTGAATATACTCTAACCTTGACAACTGATGAACAGATATTCCAAACTCCAAAGAAAGAGGCTCGCAAGAGAGGAGTAAAGTTACGATACGTCACCGAGATAACAAAAGACAATCTTTCGGACTGCAAAAAGCAGCTGGACATGGTAGATGAATTAAGGCATCTTGGCAGGATAAGCGGCAACTTTCTAATGAATGAAAGTGAATTTATGGCATCGCAGGAAATATCGGCTCGGCATCCAATCACAGAGGGATTCTACACAGACATTAAAAAGCTGGTAAAGCTGCAGGGTTATGTTTTTGAAACGTTATGGGAGAATGCGATACCAGCTCATGAGAGAATCAAACAGATAGAGGCAACAGAAAGTTATAATCGTGACAATTCAGTTTATGAGGTCTCTCAAACAGAAGAGGAGAAGAAACAGGTAATTGACAGATTCTATGTATGTCCAAAATGCAGATCTACGTCCATCTTTGCTCCAGAGGCAGAACAGCACAGTCATGCGACAGGCCATGGCATGGCAAAGGAATTTCCATTTTTTGACAAGTGATATGATTGCAAAAGACGGTCACATTGCCAATGGAAGGCACTTATAAAGAAGAACAAGGGAGGCTTTCAAAGCTCTCCCCTCAAGTGCCAGCTCCGACATAAGATACGCTTTTTTTGCTTGAACAGATGAATTGCCGCAATCTCTGCGAGCGAATAGGTTCAATGCAAAAGTCCTATAGGAATGGATGGCGCCACTGTTCTTGATGTGCTTATTATTTCAAGACTCAGGCTGTTCGCTGCGAGTGCTGCCTCAACAAGCTGCGATATGGCAAATTAAAGCCAGAACCAATAAGAAATGACCTTCCCGGACTCTTGATAAATGAGCATTAAGGCTTATGATGAGTTACGCTTTGCCCGGTCAATCATGCCATGATATTTACCGTCTTTGTCCAGGAAGTGTCTTACGACGCAACGGGCAGTCTTACCTGAAATATCGCGCCCTGTGTGCCATCTACACGATTAGATCCTACAATATGACCTCCATGAGCCTGTACTATTTCGTTCGCAATGAACAGACCCAAGCCCGTGCCCTTGCCGCGAGTATGCTCATCAGTTTTTGAGGCGAATTTTTCAAACAGTTTTGGAAAGATTTCTGGAGGTATGCCGCAGCCAGTGTCGGTAATGTCTATCTGGTAAAGGCCCTTATTTGGAATGAGCGATGACGTTATTCCAATTTGGCCCTTATCGGTGAACTTGATTGCGTTGTTGACAATATTTTGCAGTGCTTGCATTAACCGTTTTTCATCGATCTTCAGTTCTGTATCTGTTTGGAGGGAGCTCTGCATCCCATCGCTAGCTGGTGCGCCTGAAACGACGATAACGTCCTTGGTCTTCCCATAACTCTCGATGGTCATTTCTGCATGTATGACAAGATTGTTTAGTATCGAGCTGGCTTTGACGTGCTGTAAATTGTATCTAAACTGGCCACTCTGGATTGCGGCTACATCTAGTAAATCATTGGCAAGCTCTCTTAACCGGATTGCAGACTCGCGTATTCCCTCTACCATTTTCTCGGCGTTAATGATGCCTTTTTCCAATAGCTCAGTGTAGCCCAAGATGGGTTGAATCGGTGTTCTCAGTTCATGGGCTGCAATGTTGAGAAATTGCTCCTTCATCTCTAACGCCGTCTTTAATTCTTCGGTTGCCTTTTCCTTGAGCCGCCTTGCTTCGCATATTTCCGTGAGGTCTGTAATGACGGTATTGCTTCCGATAAAATTTCCTCTTGCGTCATGGAGATCATTAGCGCTTAGGAGGGCAGGAAAGCTGCTCCCGTCTTTTCTTTTCAGCCATGTTTCATGGCTATTTATGTTGCCATTCTTCCTCCATTCCTCAAAGCCTTTCCGCTTCTCCGTCATGTATTCCTCAGGAGTGTGATCAAAAATAGTGTGGCCGATTACTTCTGACTTGCTACTGTAACCCAGCCTTTCGACATACGTATTGTTGCAATCGAGTATTACTCCGTCTCTGTTTATAGTTCGTAGCAGTACTGGCGCATTTTCATATAACGCTCTGTATTTTGATTCTAGCTCCTTCAGCTCCTCATATTGTTTCTCGATGATCTCCTCTCTACGTGAGCCGAAAAAAGCTCTAATTCCTCGAGGTGTATTTGATGGAGGCGGCGTGTCGGCAACAGCCAATCGACAACCGTTACATACTGCAGCCGGAGCATTTGTTATGTCATCGGGTGTATTGACAAATACACATGGCCAACTGCCTCCAAAAAGACGTTCGGAATCCTGTAACCTGTAATGTTACGTTTTACATGAAAATCGTTCGCCGACAAAAGGGGAAAAGGGAGCGGCCCTCTCCCGGCTGTTGCATTTCTCCGGGAGGACTTTAACTTATCGTTTAATCCGTGGCTGGATATGGAGCTAAGCTCGTTTGCACAACTGGCTCTGCTCCAAGCATCCGATTTAACTTGTCGTTACTTTCAAGCAACGCCATCATTGTCAGATTCGCTTGATGACATGGTACTGTTACCGACCTATACTCCGTCGAAGCTCAGATTCGGTTTTGAACAAGTCTTCCAACATGGCGATTATTTGAGGAGTATTCCATACGCCGCCATCCGATTCAACTTTGAGAAATTCTATAGTCTCTCTTAGTCGCTTGACCACTTTGCCATCAGAAACCACCAATCCAGCGCATTTTGAAGCCATGGTCATATCTTGATGATCCATTAGCCATTTCCTTGCTTTGTCAGTAATGGCTAACTTTCCGCTCATGTCCGGCTCAAGCCAGCGCTTATGAATCAGAAACGAGGTCCAAATATCGACAAGCGGCCAGTCCCCTTCAAAGCGCGACACAATTTCCTCTTTGGCAATACCTCGGTCAATGCAAAACATGACGTAGATTGCTTGACTTAGGCCTTTCAGAGAAAGAGGATCGGTTGCTCTATCGACAAAGCCCGACGAGATTGCTCAACTTACCCACCATAATCATGATATGCAATCGATTCCTCAAATAGGAGTAGGTATGCCAAGTATTTAGATTGTTGCTTTGTCCTCGGCATTTCTTGGACCAAGACGCAGTTTAGATTCGCAGCTCGGGCATACGTTGGTCTCATTCATTGACCAGTCTAATGTACGCTTTCAAAATAATCGCGGTGCGATGGGCCTGCCGGTGTGAATATGGCAAACGCATCCGGCAAGCCCCGCCTATTACGCGCTCTGTAAAGCGCGTATCCAAAGGCTGAGAACTTGATTATAAGTATAGTAGAATGACTCGACAGATGGAAAGAAATCTTGACTCCATGGCGTACTGAGCATAGTTAGCTAACATGAGATCCAAGGGTTCAATATCCTCGGCACTTATAGACTGTCGTGAAGCCAATAAGCACAAGACCGGCATCGACAAGCAACAAAAAGGCTGCAGGATTTTGCATTTCGTGCAGCGCTCCTGCAACGACTGAGGCGCTATTCCAAGAGGAAGGGGCAGTAATCATTCAGAGATACTGTGACAAATGCATAGCAAAGGCTAGTCGTTAGGTCTGCAATATGTCAGGTTAATTGCATAACTGCATCAGATAACCTTTGATTAGAGTGGGAGAGAGGAGCCTTTGATAAGGCAACCATGCAGGACTGGCATGATTGTAAATCTCCTCTCTTCCCGCCTGTTGCATTTATCCGGGAGAGTCTTATACCTTACTCTGTAGTCACCGATTAGTAGACAAGTTGCTTAGGGGCCAGGGGAGACGCCTAAAACCGCTGGTGGGAGAGAGAAGGGCGCTCAGCCTGACCCCGATATCTCAAGTTCACTCGTGCTGCGAAAGATAAGGTCATTGCAAACTTCAACTAGTAAATTGTTGCCGAGAAAAATCAATCCCCAAATATCCACTGATCGGGCAATAAGCAATTCAAAAAAGGCGGGCACGTGGTCCTGAATTACAGGAGTCGGACTCCTTATGGCAAGTTACCCTGCCATTGGACCGTTACCCGCCTTAGTTACTCTCACAGCTAGGTGAGAGCAAGCTGCAATAGGCAGACATGCGATATAGC
Organism: Nitrososphaera sp.; assembly: GCA_039938515.1. Lineage (NCBI taxonomy): Archaea > Thermoproteati > Nitrososphaerota > Nitrososphaeria > Nitrososphaerales > Nitrososphaeraceae > Nitrososphaera > Nitrososphaera sp. The sequence goes on from JBDUUL010000015.1 coordinate 92,347, forward strand.
ATTAGCAGCTGCGACAAGTGTGAACTTCGTAAAATGGATGGCGGTCTCAAGGAAGAGCCGAAAGGTCTCTGCGACGGAGAGGCAAGACGCTGACGTGATGTCGCGGCGATTCTGCGGGACATAACGCCCCGGCTACAGCATGCAAAATAACGTATTTCAAGGCGTGATTATCGAACTGCTGTTATCCCTCTGTCTTAGCCTCGACCATACCACAAGTGACATTAGGGTAGCCGTTTCGATGACTAATGTGCATACAATCAGCCAACCCAGGGCATTTACCACAAGGCGCTATGATTCACCAGACAAGCACAAGCCTGTCTTCTGCTTAACCTGCGATGGGGTTGCAACAACAGAATTTGTCTTTGAGGAATACGGCGTAATAGTAGTTAGGCGGTATTGTGACACATGCCTGCCCAGAACATTGTAAAAGGGGAAAAAGAATGCGCTAGTTGGACTGCTAGATTCTGAAATGAAAGTTAGCCTCGCCAAAGCTGCGCTGTGTATGCCTCTGTACCGCCCGTAATTTTCAAGACGTACCATTGCCACTGATTGGTAGTCCAGCTTTTTGAGCCGTCGAAAAGGATGGTCGCGCAATCATCCAATTCAAAGATGGATTATCCTGATTTCCCGTACATAGAACTACTGAAACAATCCCTAGGCCAATAGACCACCATCGCAAATCGCCTCTTTAAGTACTACTCCCACCTAATGAGAGTGGTAGTAGATGGGGGATTTTGCAGAAATTTGATATTGAAAATGCACTCTCGGAATACCCCTCAAGAGCCGAGATTTTGCAATTTCTAGACGCTTATAATTCCATACAAGCCGCTGAATCAGCATACAAGTGGCTACTTGACAAATCATTTCATGAACAACAAATAGAGGAAGTTGCTGCAGGAGGAGCGCATACAGTGCTTGGTGCTCGCATGGCAGGGAACCTGTGGGATATTCTGTCGAACCTCGCAAAAATTGGAACACACGCAGGTTTTAGTATTGACACTAGCATCCAAAATGAAGAGTTGGTATTTGTAGTTGGGAATATCCCTGATGATAAATACTCATCTAGCTTTGTAGAGGATTTACTAGCGCTAATCTTTGCAAGACTCTCCAACTTAGCATCATGTATTACTCACACCAACAACACTACAACAGCCAGGATTTCAATGGTCCGACACAGGAAGAACTCAATTATGACTTTTGTTCCTGAGTAGCCGGAATTAGAACGACTCTGCACACACTTTATTACTCCAAATGCACGAGGCATTGCCACATGCTAGCCGGAAGACAGCTTATGAAATGTAAGGAAATCGATGAAGTCTCGTGGTACATTCATCGCAGGATAAGTACCATAGGGCCTTTATTATTTCTCGACTGGAATGGCTGAGAAGGTTGTACGCCGACATGTGTTCTTTTTCATAAGGACGTCCGAGCTGGAGCCCGGTGACTATGCGACTTCGTAACTACTCGCTTTCCATTAAAGGCCTGCATGCGCCGCAACTAATCGACTCTAGGTTCTGAATAGGACCGGTAAAGCCTGCCTCCACAACACCAACACTCTGTTTCAAATAACGGGTAATCAACGCCGCATGCATAGCATAGAGTATTCTTGTTAGGTTCACCTAGCTCGTTCAACTAGCGCATCGTCCACCGTTCGCCCTTCGTACTCATTTTCCATCCTCGTTCTGTTCTTGCCATCCATCCATTATGCTGCAGAAATATTTTCCACATATTGTAAAGCTGCTGGTCGTCGCCCAAGTTCTTTACAATATTGCTTTCAGTGTCATTTCTGACAAGGCATTGCATAACATACACCGCTTGTTTCAAGCCCGATAGCTTTGTGGGATCAATCCGCGCACTCATCTTGCCTCTGATACTACTAGTTGATGCGAGCATAACTATCATTGCACCAAGAGCGAGCTAGTGAAAGCGTGCTTGGTTCAATAACAATATTGGACTGGACAATAAGACCAGTAATTGAGCATTATCATACGAGTTATTTGTCTAATAGCTGTTGCCCCTTAACGTCTCGATGTTTTTGTCTATCTGCATGAGAAGTATTTGATTTTGTTGGAGTACTGCCTGATTCTGCTGCAAGACAGCCTTGATTTCGTCTAGCAACTGGTTGTTAAAAGTGGAAAGCATTATCATTTCTCCTTGAAACAACCGGGTAAGGGCATCTTGGCCTGCGTCTTCTGACATGGTGTACTGTATGCGCAGGTCGCTTATACGCAATTGGTTGAATCTGAATCTGGAGTGCTGGCCAAGAAAGGCAGGCACATGGCCGGAATACAGGAGTTGAGGGCTCCTCATGGCAAGTTACCAAGCCAAACAACCGTTACCCACCTTTGTGAACCATTCTTTAAGTCGCGCCATTATGCGCGTGTATTACTACAGTGCTGCTTCCTTTTATCCTCGGCAGTAAGTTCTTGGCAGCTTCGACAGTTTGGGGCCTTGCATTCCTGAGCAGCTGAGTGCAGCACGGACACCTCAAAGAATCAGGCGGCCTTCGCAAAGGCTGCTCCTTAGATGCAAGCATTGAATAATGTGAACTGCAGACGACTAACGCAATGTTATGCTCAAACTGCGGTCATTCAGTTGAAGAATACTCCGCTAACTCGGATAGTGTACTCCATTGGGGCCATGTTGTCTATTGTCAGATGTTTAGATGCGGATGTTTAAAGCCGCAAAGATAAGACAATTAGGCTGCTTGCGTGTCTGCATCTTGCCTGTAAATGACATTGGTCAAGACTGACTGGACGTAGTGAGCTGACCTGATTTCCTTTACCACTTTCTGCAGCTGCTGTTCGTCTGCAGCCTGAACCTTGACAACAAGGTCATAGACTCCATGCGTCCTGTGAACTTCGAGCACACCCTGGATTTGCCTTATTGCCGTTTCAGCAAGATAATCTTGATCTAGGTAGCAATTTACAAGGACGAGGCCGGAAATCACGAGTATACTATACAAGTCGAGTACTAAAGCACGTCACGATATCTGCTGCTAGTTTGACAATCTCTAGCGACTAAGCGAACTTCATTTATACGTAGGCAAATGTAGAAGTATAAAGAACGTTGTTTCATAATGGCTGCGACTCAGAAAACGATAGAACAAATTCATAGATTGATTGCTCAAAGAAGCGGCTCAATTACTATGCAAGAGCTTGTTGGTATCGTAGGAAATGCTAGAGCGGTGCAGAAAGCAATCACGCGGCTTGTTCTTTTAGGCAAGGTAGGGAGGCGCAAGAGCTTTCTTCCAGGGTCAAGTGGGATATCTTACGTCTACATAGACTTGGGAGCCAATGACCAAAAGCTACTGGCCGCCAGCCCGATATCTTCTCTATTGCCCTTAGTACTTCGGCACACCAGCTGATTTCCTTCATGACCTTCTCAAATGGCATGAGCTCGGTATTACCATCTAGCCTCTGGCTGGCTGATTGGCAAGGCCCTCTCGTCTACTCTAACGTGAATAGGCAGGACATAGGCTGTTGGAAATAGACTGATAAACTCATGCAGTCAGACCTCCTTTAAGCACTAAAGTGATGTCCAGTTCGTCTTCAACCAGCAAGATGCGTGTCGATTATCAGACATCCTTTTGTAGACCGTGGGCTTGGCTTACTGCGTAATTTAATCTCAAGATAGCAAGCAGAACTTGCTGCAAATCAGGGTTTGTATAGAAATAGATCGGCTTTGAAACTACAAAACTCGATTTTCGGTGGGTATACATTTATCTACCATAACATTACTTCGTGGGAAGTTAAATAGTCGCTTTTCTAGAAGACTGTTAGCTTGCACATTGCCAAATTTGTCGCAGGCTTTGGCATTATTGCTATTCTTGGGATCTCGTTTGTAGCTTACTTTGTCCTTCAATCAAACTATGAACAGGAGCTACGCTCGACAATGTTTGAGCAGTACAAACAGACACAGGTACAGTACGCAAGGTCTGTATCTCAGAACACTGGCTCAGACCTTGATTCGCTAATGCATAGGCTGCAGACGCTGTCTGCATATCCAACTATTCAATACGGTGACTTTACAGGTGCCAAGGCAGATCAGCTCTTGCAAGCGACGTACAACCAAACGCTTCAAAGCACCAATGTTGATGGCCTATTTTTGGTTGACCGGAATGACAAGATTGTGAACTATGTAAGCAATTCGACACATAAGCCCAACCTTGTCGGATATGACCTTTCGCATGCTGGTGCATATCGTGAGTATCTGGCGAACAGTCGCAAGCCGATCTTTTCTAATGCATACATCTTGCCTGAAGACGGCAGACTAAGAGTTGCTCTTTTTTACCCCATATACAATCAAGACACTGGCGAATATCTGGGAGCGACAAGGATGCCACTAGTGCTTCACGATTTTCTAAGCAAGTACGGCAATCTAGATGACATCAATTCGCAGTATATAGTCGTGCTTGACAAGAATGCAACCTTTCTTTCCACTCCTCTCAAATCAAACATTGGAGCCAACTACTTTAGCAAGCAAAATCAAGCAATCATAGCCAACCCATTAGACGTTGAACACTTTAGAACAGTATTGTCAGGCAAGGAGCACACGGCATTATTTGCAATCAAGAACTATGGAGAGAGGCTAAACACTGGTGAGCCTGTTATCCTGGATGGAAAGCAGCAATATTCAGTATTTGTCGTCACTCCAACTGCGGCCATCTACTCACAGATAGACACTGTCATTGCACAGCAGAGAACAGTATTTTATGTACTGCAGGCAGGAATTGCAGCTGGCATCGGTATAGCAGTATTCTTTCTGCTTCGATGGAACAGTGCGCTAGAGAGAGCAGTAAAGAAAAGGACAGCTGATTTGCAGGATGCTAACAAGGACTTGGAAGACGCCAACCAGAAATTAAGGCAGCAAGACCAGATGCAGCGCGAGTTTATCAATATAGCAGCTCACGAGCTTCGAACGCCAATACAGCCAATCATTGTTACAACAGAATTACTCGGTATTTCGCCAGAAGTAAAAGAAAGTGAAGCAGAGCAGGTGGTTGAGGTGACCAAGGGAGACTTGAGCATAATAGCTCGAAACGCAAAGCGCCTTGAAAGGCTGTCTTCAGATATTCTCGATGTAACCAGAATTGAAAGCAGTTCCTTTAGATTGCAAAAGCAAGAGTTTGACCTAAGCATGTTGGTCAAGCAAGTAGTGGAAGATTCAAGGCGTCAGGCTACTGAAGGGGTTGAAATAAGATTAGCAAATGATCAGCATATCAGCGTCTTTGCAGACAAACAAAGAATTACACAAGTACTATCAAACTTGCTAAACAATGCCATCCGGTTTACAAAGCCCCAAGGAACGATATATGTCGCAGTCCAGCCTATTCAAGGTAAAGATGAGAATAATCAGGTCAAGGTTACAGTTACAGATACCGGCTCTGGGATTGACAGAGCAATACTGCCAAGACTGTTTACCAAGTTCTCAAGCACTGTGAAGGCAGATTCTGGAACAGGCCTTGGACTGTATATTTGCAAGTCAATTATTGATGCTCATGGCGGTATTATTTGGGGTGAGAACAATCCGGACAACAAAGGCGCTGCCTTTGGCTTTATCATTCCAACCAAGCCAATTTCAGAGAATCAGAGTCATGCAGACGTACTTGCACGAGCTGTGGAGAAGCATGAAAGCCTTCAGTCAGATTCTGTTTACAGTTTGGCAAGAAAAGCATTTGGTAATGCGGATTAGGCAGTCTTGTGGACTATCTTCTTTTGCCGCTTCTTCAAGTTTGTTCGACTAGTGCTTCTGCGATTCTGTCATTGCGATGATCTCACTTTATTTACAATGACTGCGGCTCGTTCGTCGGGCTTTAAACGACCGCAGGAGGTAGCTGGTCCCTAATCTCGATTCTGTTGCGTCTTTTCTGGTGAGTCATTGTTAGCTCTCTAACTTGCTAGAAGCGTCTATAGAGATGAGCCAATCAACTATAGGCCATTACTGGTGCCGCGGGCGGGTTTATTTGGCGGGTAATTGGGAGCATCAACCCGGACGCAACAATGCTGTTAAGATGCCCGAACTGCGGGAGAAAAGAGCAAGTGCCCGATAACTTTTGGCATGAACTATACTGCTCTGATTGCGGTTCAAAATGCCTTGCTGTGCCGGAATAGTCCTTGCTGCACGGTTCACGCTGACACTGTCACGTTTATCTTCTGAGCGTCAAAGTAACCTTTTGGGAGACATTCAAGGCTAAAGCCGTTCGATTAAATAATGCAGCTCGCTCATTCAGCATGTAAGCATCCAAGATGCGTTTGTAGACACGACCTAGCTCTTGTTCCAATGATAACGCAAGATTTAGCGAAATGCGTTATTTGTGGTGCAAGAATGAGAATTGTAGAATCCGTATCTATCCACATATTGTCGTAGCGGATAAGGTAACTCAAGAGGGTAGATCACAGATTGAACAATTTATCACAAGTTAGAAGGAATAATCCATTGTTAACTTCCTTAACGATATCGGGTTCTACAAATCCATCCATGGCAAGAGTTAGTCGCCTGTATTTCACGCAGCATCTGTGCTGATTATTGGCCCCATTCCAGCCTGGGCGTTATAGACAATGTTTGTAAAGGTAGACAAGATTCCTGAAGTGCCTTTTATCCTTCTTACGATTTCACGCAATTTGTACAAATTCTCCGCTTCGACTCTGACAATCAAGTCGTAAATGCCAGCGGTTCGATAGACTTCTGACACCCCATTAATGCGCCATATGGCCTTTAGTGCTGATTCACTTTTGTCTAACCAGCAATTTGCAAGAACAAGGCCTGATATCATGGGTACACTAACCATGTCGAGTACTAAAGCATGTTACAATGCCTGCGCTGCGTTTTTGCGTGTTATTGGCTTGATGAACAGGCTTAGCTTTATCAGTAGCTGACCTATCCTGGGCTCTTGTTTGGGCAAGTTTGACTGCAACGAGCAGTGTCCGCATTCTCCAATGTTTATACGCAAAGGCCAGCCCAGCAAGACCACTTACGGTTATGGCCGAAAATACTGCAGCAGATGTGTGGCTATTTTCAAATCAGCGATAAATTCATGTCCATGCTGCAAGGCAATATTGCGCTCCTCTCCTAGAAAATCAGCCTCTGTTAGTGCAAGTAAAAGAGAATACAAAAGGTACTAGTGCCGCCGGTAAGATTTGAACTTACGACAGCTCGGTCTTCAGCTTCACTCCTTTCTTCTCTTCGTTTAAGAAAAGAAAGAAAGGTCGAGTGCTCTCCCGGGCTGAGCTACAGCGGCTTACTTGGTACTTTGCTATTACTATAAAGTCACTAGTTTGCTCGTTGCACTGATTTGACTTTGGATTAGCCTGCGATGGCGTTTAGTTTTGAATACTCGTCCGGCGAGAGGCGATGAAAAAGTAGCCCATAGAGCGCCTGCCTTAACTCTTCGCTATCTTTGAGAGAGGACGTCAAGGCACTGCAATCAATACCCAGACTATTCAAGTGAACGACAAAGTCGTCAATTGAGAGAATGCTTCCAGCAGAGTTCAAGATGGATTGCTCACGTATGAGCATAGATAAATAGCGCGGAAGAAAGTTCCATTAGCAGGCCAACTCTTAGTTTTCATATCCAATCACGGATTCTCAACTTTTTATACAACCTAAAGTGGTTCCAGAATATTGAGAACGAGCGAAAACGCAAAGAAGACTCTAATAGCATCATCACTTGCAGCTGTCCTTCTTGTGTCAGTTGTGACTTTGTCATTCGGTCCTAGACTTGCAAACGCCGCAGCATATACTCTGGATGAAAATACGTGCACGAGTGCGCTAGCGGGAACATGGGCAAGTAACACTTGCGAGGTTTCCGGACTTAACATTCAGCCCGCTGATTCATTGAAAATTCCCGCAGGAGTTATTCTGACTTTGGACGACGCAAATAACTTCAACCAAGGCATAATCGATAACAGCGGTGCCATTATTGTATCAACTGAGGCACTGTTAGTGAACACAGGAGAAATCCGCAACTATAATACAATAGTAATACAACCCGCGGTAGGTACTTTTGGTCCTGGAATCCTCGACGACACAAACGGCTCAATCTTCAATTTCTGTGCGCTTCCAATAACCGTTCATGGTACTCTACAAGGCCATTTGCCAGTATCAATTTGCTCAAGTATTTCAGTCTCGCCCATCGGAGCACCAGTAGGCGCTACGGTGAGAATAAGCGGTGTTAATCTTGCTCCAGACACACAGGTAACAGTCAAACTTGGCAACGTGGTTGCCACGACTTTACCAAGCACAATAACAACAGATTCGAGAGGAACATTCACCGCAACCTTTACTGTTCCTATAATGGCAGGCGGACCGACTGTCGTTAGTGCAGGTGAAGGCAGTACAGCATTTACTGTTCTTTCTACCATTTCATCAGGTGCCAACTCTGCTACAACTGGTGGAACAGTTTCTCTCAGCGGAACGGGCTTTGGATCAGATTCTGTTGTTGCCCTGACGCTTGACGGCGTGGCCCAGCCGACAACGCCTGTCATAGTATCTACAAATGCAAATGGTTTGTTTAACGCAACGCTCATAGTCCCGCTTACGGGAGAAGTCGCAGGCATTCATGAGATTGTAGCAGTTGACAGTTCGTCGCATTCTGCCTTCAGGCCACTCAGGATCGTACCATCAATATCTCTATCACCTGGCGCAAACACTGCCAACTCGACAGTAACTGTCAACGGAACGGGCTTTGCTGCATCTTCGACAATAACCCTGTCATTTGGAGCTTTGACACTTTCGAACACAACACCAAGTACCATAACAACAGACAGCACCGGCTCGTTTAGTGCAAGCTTTACAGTGCCGGCAAATGCACAGGCACGGACTTTCAATGTCAGGGCAATAGACGGCTCGGGAGATGCTGCAAGAAGTCCATTTACCGTGGTAACTGGCAGCTGAGGTGAGTTATGGAGCGTTACCATAGCTCTCCCAAATCTTTTTTACGCTACTTTAGCTCACTCCCGTTGTCTTTCATGCTTGACCTGTTTGCTATTCTTCTCCTCTAATAGCGAGTCTACCTTCTTAATCTGATACTCCTGGACCCTTTCAATGAAAGTGTGCTCGCTATTTCGTGATTCTTTTTCCAGGCGTATGTAATATCGACTTCTTTGTCCGGTCAGTAATTGGAAATAGTGAGTTGGATCTTTTGCGAAATCCCGTCTCGAATTATCAACTCAGTCGAGTACCCTAATCCTTAATCTTCTGCTGCATTTCTCGGGAAATTGTACATCTCAGGTTTAAGTTGATTGTCGACCACGCAAGAGAATTGAGTTCATGGGAAGATTCCGGCACAGGCCAAGCCATAGAAGGCATGACAGGTATCCAGTCAAAGATGCAAACGGCATCATTCATAGAATTGAATGGCTGTGCGACAAATGCAACCAGGTATTTTCAAACCACGAGAAACTAATTAGCCATCGGTGGGAAAAACACGCATACGTCTTTGCATTGCTGCTTCTTGGATGTGAGATTAATCGGATCTGCATATCACTTTCCTGCTGACTGCCAATGGTAAATCTCAAAAAGGGCCAGGGAGGCGCCATCCAAAGGCGGAAGTGATAGGTGGAATATTATGCGCTTGGCCTGGCCCTGATGCCTTGAGAATGATCTCAAGCGAACAAAAGATTAGGAGTGCGAGCAGTAGTACCGGTGGATTATGGTAGAACAGGCTTTGCCGTCAGCTATTCTTCGCGCCTTAAATAATAGTCAAGTGAGCCCTTTTCTCTTGCTTCCTGCTTGCGTCTTGCTACCTTTTCCTCCAGCTCTGCAATCATTCTTTGATTTGCCAAGATTACAGTCATGAGAAACGCTTCCTGCGGCATCTGTTCTTTTGCGTTGAATGCCGGTAGGAACTGCTCGGTTTCAGATAGCATTTGCTTGAACAGCTGCCTGTTTTCGTTCTTTAGAAACACCGAAAAGTTAGCCCAGCTTGCGAGCTCTTTTTCGTAGGTAGACATTGGCTAGATAGAATGCGAGGTATCAAATTAGTCGGATAGTCAGAAAAAAGAAGGGGTTTTGACCCCGCGTGCGAAGTCGGTTTGAGCAGCATACACTGCTATTCTACTAGAAAGACCGGCAGTTTTGTGCTAACATTGGTGCTGTTCTGGTATTGGATTACACCGCCAAACTGGAAAGAACCGTTAACGGTGTCGTGGTTAATGGCGGCCATTGTAAGTGATGCACAAGCAAAGTCAGTGTTCAGGCTGTCTATTCCATTGAGGCCACTGTGATTGAAAAGAACGACGCCCCCGCCGGGAGTATTGCAGATAATGTTAACATCCGTCTTTGCAAGAATTGCTTCAAAACTCATTGTAATGTGACCGCTGTAAGTTCTGTTGTTCACCTGAGGAAGGAATACTACCTGCAGGTTGTTACCAACTGAGCCAAATGGAGTAAGAGTAGTAGCGTTAGAGATGGCAAGCGAGTTGGGGCTTGAATTTAGTCCCTTGACCGAAGTTTGCAAGTTGTTGACCGAGTTTTGAATGTTATTTGCGCTATTTTGCAAGTTGTTTACAGACGACTGGCTTGCTTTTGTATTGACATTGTTTTGAATTGCCTGCAAACCATTTGTCGGGTCAGAAATCGCAGTCTGAATACCTGTCACAATAGACAATACGTCTTTGGTTCCAGCGGCAAAGGCTTGTGGCGCGATAAAGCCAGTTACCAGAATAGCCATCAGGCCGAAGGATAGCAGCTTCCATTTGTACTTAGAGAGTTCAAACATCTCATGCAGGCAAAGAGAAATCTAATATAAAAATATAACAAGGAGGCTAAGCTCTTTCTTGATATCAAGAATTTGCCGGGCCAGTCTGTATTAACCGGTCTGCGCATCGCGTGAGCTTGGCCATTTCATTTGTATCTGCGTTGTCTTTGACAAGTACCATGGAGTCAGTGGCGTCTATCTGCTCAATCCATACTTCGAAGCAAAAAGGGATGGCCCCACTGCATGCATACCATTAAACCACTCGGTATTAGCCGCAGGGTCCGCGAAGTCAGGCCTTGAACTTGTCTCTGAAGGATTGCCAGTCGGTGGTTATTTCTTGAACCACTGTCTTGCAGGCGCTGTAAAGCCACTCACTGTCACGCGAACCCAAATCATCGGCAATGGCACCAAGATGGCCGCGGGAAGAATTGGCCCGGAGGTGAACGTTGCCCAGCTCAGCACCCATCGAGCACAACAAAAGCGATTTCTTTCTTATGGCAGGCAGCATTGTCAGTTCTAGTTTCACGCAGTCCGGCGCAATGCGCCTGACAAGCCATCCTTCTGCAATCTGGCGCGACGCGTCGTCTGTCATTTCAAGAGTACGCTGCAAAACCTTCCTGTCCCACTTTCTCCCCTCCTGCCAGCAAGTTGCCGGCGGCCCAAGTTCCTTGAGTTCCTGGGCACAGTACCCCGGCTCTTCTCTAGAATCGTCCTTCTTTTGGCCCTGATAAATTGCGACAAACCTCAGATGGCCCAGGCTTCCCATTCCGGCCACCCGCCTGTGAAGCACAAATCCATCACGGCTTGCTTTAGAAACAATCGTTTTGAGGAGCCTGGCACGGGCTGCCGGAAGCACCTTGGGGCCGGCATAAGGCAGGCTGCGCATGTTCCGCCAAAAGCTTTCCGGATCGTCGAATGAACGCCTGGCTAATTTTGTCATAAAAGGTTCCTTTCGCTTTTTGAGCACAAACGGTTTGATTGACCCTCGCCGGATGCGTCGCAGGTATCCGTCCAGAATCGCCTGGCAGGCTTTGATGGGAGTGATTGCAAGCTTGTCTTCGCTGATTGCAATGATGGCGCTGGCAGAAAGCCGGAGAAGGTCATTCAGGTATGGAAGGGAATCGACCTCGTCAAAGTCGTTAATGCCCCACTCCAAGAGTCCTTTTGAGTTGCGGAATGTTCCGAAATTCTCGACGTGCACGTCTCCTACGCAGGCCAGGCGTGGGACATCCATTAATTTTGGAAATAGCTTTGGAAAAAGCTCTGCCCAGCGGTAATATGTTGCCCGGAAGAACAAAAATTTGCTCTCCCGCATTCTGATGTGTTTGAGCGTCAAGTCGTCTTCAACCAGCAGGATACTTCTCCTCAGGAATTCTTCATATTCCAAGGTTGACTGGACGATGCTTCTCAGGTTGTAGTCACTCCTGCAGGCACCGTCACTGTCAAAGTGCATCGCGAGATTAAAAGTAATGAATGGACGGGTCTGTCAAGTAAGGGGCGGATCATAAATATTGAGAAATTGGGGATTCGCCGCAGATTTGACATCGCCGAAAATTATATCTGACTTGCCATGTGAGAAGTGGCTACTATTATCTGCAATTACAACTTTAGTTACTCAGCTCTTCGAAGTGCTCCAGTATCCAGAGCATCTGTGCATTTGTGATGCAACCCAGCTGAGGAGACAAATCTAATGCTCGTAAGGCATCTAACAGGTGCATACCGAGCGGGCCATTAAAGGCCGTCTGATAGTCAGTTGTTGAATAGCTCGAAGGCAACGTGTCTTTTGTATAATTCGATAATCCGTGAGCAAGGGCAATTGCAGTACTCCAATCCACAGTTCGATTTAGCGTATCATTGAATGGATAGGTATTATCTCCTGCGCCTGTATTTCCTTGGTCTCCCGATGTCGAGTTGGAACTTGGATTGCCGGTATCATTACCACCGCCATTGTTTAGGTCACCGTTGCCGTCACTTGGTAACGCAAGTATTGTAAACTGGCATGTCAAGATTTGGTTTGGCGGGCTGGGAGGATTTCCTGCTTTGACTTTAACAGGATACGTACCTGCTTGGTCCGAACTGCATACAGAGTGCACACCCTTCAATTTGTGAAAGTCAGATGGGAACACCATCGAAACCGACTCGCCATAAGATACACGATGAGCTTGTGCCATACAGACGCCGTCAGGCGTGGAAACGAAAAACGACACTGTGCCAAGGCTCCCGTGCAAATTGTTTCTGAAAGTTATCGTCACTGACTGTAATTGAAAGATTGAATCGTGGCTAACCAAAAGCGCCTGTGACGTTGCGTATGCTTGTAAATGCGAAGGGAGTCCTGCAACAAGCAAGGCCACAATTGCAGCTAAGCAGGAACCTGCAATCATAGATCTAGGCTGAGTTAGTACACGGCGCACGCGTCAATTCCACCTCCTCAAACTAAACAACGCGTCAAAGATAAGGAGGACTTCTGGAATTTAGAACTACTAGAGCGGAATTCCTATTCGGGGGATAAAATACACGACTATAACGAGCCACCGCCATGTAGCCCGTAACAATTTACGTTCAGGAGGCTTCTCAAAATAAGGTCATTCTATCAAGGACATTCCTTATGAAATGAAATAAAACTAAGTCAGCGGTCGCAACCGACTTTCAAACAACCAGAACAAATTCAATACTATCTGTTTTGAAAAATGCATGAGGAAAAGGTGTATACTGGATATCTTTATCTCGATCTCTTATCCGAGTGGGAGTAGCCAAAGAAGAGCTTAAAGCATATGTGTTTCAAATGACTATCAGATTTTGCCTTGCAAGCTCGTACCTTAATAAAAAAACAAGCGCATGAGCTCAAATCAAAGGTCAAGCTACATGCAGGCAAATACGACGAAAATTTTCGTATTGGTGTAGAGGTTGAAATTTGTCTTTTAGACGATAAAGCCCAGCCTGTCAATGCCGCACCTCTTATCGAATCATTATCCGCAAAAGGCCATTCGGTTGACTTTGAATACGGAGAATCACAGCTTGAGTTCAGAACTGAGCCAGTTTCAATGAGAGATATTGAAACGCTCAATCTGCAGCTTGAAGACTTTGTTGGAGACCTCGACAGGGCGCTTAAGAAGATAAACGGGCATGTAATACCTGCATTTCTTGGAGCAAACCCATCTCCGTTCATATTGCAAGGATTAGTTGCTGACAAGCCAAGATACCGCCGGCTCGCTCGTTGGCAGAGTGATTTTCCTGATGTTGAGGTAGAGGGATACAAGTTTCCAGCCCTTCAGGTTGCAACCGCAATCCAAGGGTTTCATTTGCACTTGCAGGGCAGAGATCCAAATTATTCTGCCCAGATGTTCAACCACATTCTCAACCTAATCCCATCTGCTATCTTGCTTGGTGCTAATAGTCGTCTGTTTGCAGGCCATGTTTTTTCACTGCATGAGCCAAGGCTCTTCATGTATGACCAATCAGAACAACAAAACTCGGGCTTTCCACACGTACCCCGCTACCTCTCCGGAGTCGAAGATTACATAAACTACATTACGTCGCACAAGCCCGTAATCGCCAAGAATTACTTTGACTTGGAAAAAGAGCGACACGATGATGTAAGGATAAGGATGAACTCCGGCTCGTATCGTGTAGAAACACGTGTGATGTCAGTGCAACCCACGCCAAGAGCAATGATGGCAATAATAGAATTCTTTATTGGATACTTGCACATGGCAATTCATGCAGGTCACAAGCTGCGTCCACTCTGGATGCTCAGAGAAGAGCGACAGGAGGTTGTACGAGCAGGGTTTGGCGCTGATAAGCACCTAAGTCTCATTCGCACTATAAACGGACAGCTGGCGTTTGCGCGTAAGGGGCTAAAAGACTTGGGAATTAATCCTGCCTTTTTGGAGATACTCGAGACCAGGGTTGGAAGCAGGTCGAGCCCCAGTGACTACGTTGCGCGCAAATGGAAGTCTTGCTACGATGGCAACTTTGCAAAAGCAGTCGTAGAAGTAGTCTCTCATGTCTGGGAAAGAACACGCCATAACAGGGCGATTTATTGAATCAAGCACGCTCTGAATTAACAGGGCCTTGCTATGTATCCACTATCCCAATGCTTTCCATCGTTCCGTCATCCAATTTCGCTATTATGGAATGATTTCCTTTTGCAAGCTTCATTGTGCCAAGACTGAGGTTGAATGTGTAATCGTTCGATGTCGCATCGTATCTAAAGTAGTTGCCAAAGTTTGATTTACCGCTACTTATTCCGGGATTGTTCAGGTTGTCAACAAAGATAGTCGCATTTGCATTCCTTATCAAATGATTACCTGAATCAAAGAGCTGGAATTGCACCGGGATTGTCCTTGCGGAATTGTACGAGCCACCGCTAGTTAACGGAGCAACAAAGCCACCGAACGTGTAATGGACGTTGTATGTGATTGTCCTTTTAGCAACATTGCCGGCATTGTCGGTTGCCGTCACGTTGTAAGAGTGTACGCCAACCGTGCTCGTATCCAGGGTTGAAACGGACGCCACACAACTCGCGATTCCTGAAGTCACATCGTTGCATTTGAAAACTGGTGCTATCCCGGCTTGACGAAGTGTGAAGTTCTGTCCCTGTTGTGGAGAAGTAATTGTTGACGGAGTGGAATCGTAGTTGAAACTGAAACTACCTGTGGCAGTATTTCCCGCCCTATCAATGCATTGTCCATGAACAATGACCGGCGCGCCGTCAGGCCCTGGGTAATTCGAGGAAGGATCGCATGAAGCAATTCCGGACAAAGAGTCGTTTCCTGACCAGCTTATCAAAATCGTATGATTATACCAGCCACTTGTATCCGGCAGTCTGCTGGGTAGACCACTGACCAGTGGCCGCGTCTTGTCGATATTAATTCCAGAAATCAGCACGGTCGCGTTATTTCCAGCATTATCGATAGCGATACCTTGAGCAGTTTGGTTGGCCCCTTCTGCAGATAGCGTTATGGCCGGTGTTACAAAAGAAATCGTAGACGATGCATCACTTGCATTGAAGTAGATTGACACACTGGTGTTGTACCAGCCGGCTTGATTTGCGGGTTTACTCAGTGAGGCGGATATTTTCGGACCGCAGTCATTTTTGGCCAGATTTCCATTCAAGATTCCGGAATCGTTGAGTGATCCGCCGCAGGCATCACTGAAGGTCCCGGTGTTGTTAATCGTGGCGCCGGCCTCGTTATTGATTATGCCACTGTTTACAATGTTGGCACCGGCGGGGTTATTTATGATCCCAGAATTGTTGATAGTGCCAGAGTTGGTAATGGTCCCCGGTCCATCAAAGTTAGTTATGGTGCCCGAGTTGGTCAGAGTTCCAGAGTTTGTGAGGTTGCCAGAGTTTGCGATGTGAGCAGCGGCGTTGTTTGTGATGGTTCCGTCCGCGGCGTTATAGATTGTGCCGACCGCGTCGTTGGTCATGTTGCCGGAGTTGCTAACGGCGCCAGAGTTTGTGATGGTGCCATTTGTAGTTATGGTACCGTAGCTGATGAGAGTGCCGCCTGGCGTGCCGATAACCTCATTGTTGTTGAATATGCCATAATTTGTGAGGTTTCCTTCGAGGTTGTTGGTGATAGTAGCTTCATTAACGATGAGGCCGGCACTGGTGAAATTACTGTAATTTGTAATGTTGCCGCCAGGGTTGTTGGCTATCACACTTCCACGGTTGCCCATGAAGGTGCCAAAGTTGGCAATGAAACTCGAGCTTGAGATAAGTCCAGAGTTGTCAAGATTGCCGAGATTTACCGTGCCTCCAGAGTTTGAAATTGAGCCGGAATTAGAGAGGCTGCCGTAGTTGGTCAGCTGCCCCCCTGACTGGATAGTAAGCGTATTTCCTTTACTGATGGTGAGTGTCTGGCCAGGATTTATCGTAATAGTTACACTGGTGGGTACCTGGGCGTTGTAGTTTAGCATATAGCCTGAAGAGAACGTGGTGCTTGCAGCGGTTACGGTACCTGTGATTGTTCCGGCGTTTGTAATTGAACGAAGATCAGAGGTGAGTGACCCGAGATTTTTGATAAGGCCGCCAGAGTTCACGGCTATCGTTCCGCCGGCATTGTTCTTCATAGTTCCAGAGTTTGAGATAGTGCCCGAGTCAGAAATAGCGCCCGAGTTGATAAATTTGCCGCCAGAGTTCACGGTTATTGTACCTCCAGCATCGTTGGCAATGGTACTGCCTGCATAGCTGGTAATGGTGCTGCCAAGAAAGTTGGTAAGTGCAGCGCCGTTGTTGTTATGAATACTGCCGTGGTTGTTGATAAAGCCGGCGTCGTTGAACAGATTGCCAGAGTTGAAAATTTTGCCAAAGTTGTCGTTATTGACGCTTGCGCCAAAGCTGTTGTCTATGGTACCGCCGGAATTTGTGAGGCTAGCATCGTTGGTAATATTACCTCCGATAGTGTTGGAAATGATCCCTCCCGGGCTGTTCGCTAAGAGACCGCCGGCGTTGGTAATGGTACCGCCGGTATTGGAGATCGTGCCGGAGCTGGTAATGTTGCCGAGATTGTATATGAAGAGGCCGGGGTTGATGGGGATGCTGCCTCCCGAGGCAATGTAGAAAGTAGCGCCTGCATTGTTGTTGAGGCTGTAGCCCGAAAAGCTGCCCGAGTTGTTGATGGTGCCCCAGTTGTCGATTGTTCCTCCAAATTTGTTGTTGATGCTTCCACCGGGGTTGACGGTCAGGGTGCCGCCTAAGAAATTGGAGATTTGTCCACCGTTTATGGTACCAGAATTGGTGATGGTGGCGAAGTTATTATTAAAAATCGTGCCTGAGCTGGTAAGCGTACCCCCAACGCCATTTTTGATATCGCCGGCATTGTTCGTAATTGTCCCCGAGTTGGTCAGATCAAAGTTGTTGGTGATGGTGGCAAATGGGTTATTTGTTATCGTACCAGAGTTGGTGAGCGTACCGTTGTTGATTATGAAGGCAGAATTGGAGATGGCACCGGACTTGGTATTGGTAACTGATCCAGCGCTGGTGATTTTGAGGAAATTGGAGTTTGCTATCGTACCGGAATTAGTAATGTTACCTGAATTGGTGAATCCGCTGCCTGAACTGGTGATTGTTATCGTACCGGAATTAGTGATGGTACCCGAATTGGTGAATCCGCTGCCTGAACTGGTGATTGTAGCCGAGTTGGTAATGACACCCCCAATCCCGTTGTTGAATTTGCCAAAGTCGTTGTTTATTATGGCAGAATTTGAGACTGTGCCAAAGTTGCCAAACGTGCCGGTACTGTTGTTGCGGAGAATTCCGCCATAGCTGAGATTGATGCTGCCGCCAGAATTATTGATAAGCGAGCCGTTGTATGCGGTCTCGATGGCGGCGGTCTCGATATTGATAATACCCCCAGAGTTGTTGATTATGGTACCATTGACTACGGTGTCGCCAACGATGTCGATGGCGCTCCCATCTACAGCAGTAATATTGCCGCCATTGTTGTTAATTGTGCCTCCAAAGATATCAAAAGTTACTCCGCCGTTAATTGTAAGAGAATCTCCGCTGTTAAGTGTCAGCGTAAATTCGCTAACTAGGCACCTGTGCATAGTTTGATCCCAGCTAGGATTGCCAAATGGCAACGATTCGCACGTGAATTTGTCTACAACGTAGTAACTTGAAGACGCTGAAGCATTATTTGCCGGCATCGACAGCAATGCCATAGCGATTACCGCGAAAACAACTGCCGACAATAGTACCGTAAGATTTTTCATAACCGCCTTGAGTTAGTATAACTCTTTTATATAATTATGATCTTCCTCGGCTCTCGTAACTTGGCGGGGCATGGATGGAATTTCGTGCGGTGATTTCGAATCATGTCATCAGATATCATCCGCGTAAGTTAATGCGCTATGCCGCCTGAGTTACCCGCTGATATTATATCTCACGGCAACTCCCCATAGCAGTAGACGCTTGGCCTCGCCTGCAGACCATAGGACTATAATCTGCGTTGACCTTAACGCGTTCTATCCCTCATGTGAGGAGCTCCGAAATCCTTCACTAATCGGAAAGGCCCATGCTGTGATAATGACTGACCAGCAAAAGGGGAGCATCACAAAAGGCGTCGTGTCTTCATGCTCGTATGAAGCACGCAAGTACGGCGTCAGGTCTGCAATGCCGCTATCAAAGGCACTTGCCCTGTGCCCGTCGCTTGAACTATTGCCTGTCGATATTCCGTACTACTCCAAAGTATCAGAGCAGGTAATGGCCGTCCTGGAAGGCTTTGCAGACGTTCTGGAAGAAGCAAGCATTGACGAGGCGTACCTGGATTGTACGTCCAGAGTAAAGCAGGACAGCCTGGCAGACTATGCGGCAGGCATCAAAAAAGCAGTCAGAGACAGGTGCGGCCTGCTGTGCTCGGTAGGCGTTGCACCGACCAAGTCTGCAGCCAAGCTGGCATCTGACTATCAAAAGCCGGATGGACTGACGATAGTCAGTGCCGAAAAACTGCGAGAGTTCCTCTCGCCCATGCAGGTCGGGGGCGTTGCCGGCATTGGCCCAAAGACAGAGGCTGCGCTTCACGCAGTGGGCATTGCAACGCTTGGCCAGCTGGCAGGCGCGGACGTGCAGGTGCTGACAGAGCGCTTTGGCAAAAACGGCCTCTGGATGTGGAAGGTCGCAAACGGGACGGACGACGAGCCGGTAGTGCCTAGAGGCGACCACGTGTCGATAAGCACAGAGACAACGCTTGATTTGTTTACAAGGGACAAAAAGCAGCTTTATGCCATGCTGCTCGAGCTGGCTGACGAGATATCCAACAGGGCAACCAGATACGGCTACACTTACAGGACCGTCGGGATAAAGCTGATGAGGTCGGACTTTGGCATAGAGACGCGCGAGACGACGTTTTCGCAGGCCCGCAGCGACAAGGCGGCTATCGAGCAGGCCATTGAACTTTTGCTGGACAAGTTCAAGCTGTCCCATGAACTGCCTGCGATAAGAAAGATTGGATTGAAGCTGAGTCATCTTGCCAGAAAGGAAGCGCAAACAAGCGAACGGCCAGAAACAAAAGAACCTGCGATGCAGAGGACGCTGCTGGATTATTTATGATTTCTGTATCAGTTCGATGGAGCTGCCAGCGGATTGTCGGAGGCTATCGTTAGCCGGTTCGCATCTCTAAACAAAACATTTGATCAGGCATAAGCTCTGTGAGATAGCATGTGCTGCAAGCCAGAAGAGTCGAGGAGACGTCTGCCCGCATCGGCTGCAAGCAGGCGCCTCGGGGCTTCAATACGCCTCTATCTCAACCCCAGCGGATTCTGCTTTAGGCAGGTATCGGGCCGAACAACCCGTTATTGTAATCCGCAAAGGCCTCGGCAATCTGGCTTTGTGTATTCATGACAAACGGGCCGTGAGCTACTACCGGCTGCCGCAACGGCCTGCCCGTCCATAGCAGAAAGCGCATTGGCTCATTCGCAGTTACGCTGAGGCGCGTAGGCGCATCACTGCCGGCGCGGCTGAGATGGCCTATTTGACCTGCGCTTACCAGTTTGCCCTCTGAGCCAAACCGCCCCGGCATAAAAGACCAGCATGTCCATCTCCCGGTCCTCGGACTCGGTTCCGTCAATCGCGACAAACTTGACTCTGTTTGTCCCAAACAGCGACATGGCAGCCTCATAGGCCTTTTGCCTGTCGTACCCCTCCCTCATAAGTTTCCGGATGTCCCCCGAGGACTGGCGCAAAAGACCTGTCTTTTCCCGGAACGACTCCATCAAGTTCCTTGTGGAGGATTGCACGAGCCTGATTACCCTGTCCGGGTCCTGCCGAAGCACTAGCCGTCAAATCTCCCGGGATTATTTGAATATACTTGGCTCCCGCAATTGTCGCAGTATTTCGAAAGATTTCCCCAGCCGTCATAGTATTCTTCGAGCATCGAGTCGCAATCCGGACACAGCTCTGTTTCTTCGCTTTCTGCCGCAGAAATTACTACAACAAGCTCTTGTTCCACTTTTACAACCCCCTTATTTCCGGAAAGTCCGCGGAGTCGACACCATCACGCCTTCCAGGTCTGCCACCCGGTGGAGGTTGCTGTCGTATGTTACAAGAACGGCTCCTTCATTCCTGCAGTGGACAAGGTAGTGGTTGTCAGGGTAATGGCAGTACTCCGGGTACTTGGCCGACAGCGCCTTTGCTTCACGGGCAAGTCTTTCATTTTCCTCAATGTAATCAATCTGGCCCATTTCGGAAAACGACTCGATTAGGGCAAGTGCCTGCTCCTGGTTTATCCCGGCGACCTTGGCCACCTCTCTTATCAAGAGGCGGGGGACGATAATCCTGATGTCCTTGCGTTTTGCTATCCTGCTCCGAAGTGCAACCGCGTCAGGCTTGCCGGCATAGGCGTTGATTATCGTGCATGTGTCCAAGAGTACAAGGGTCTGTCTTTCGGCCGATATCAGCTGAGCGAACTGGTTCATCATTTCATCATTAGCAAAGTGAAAAGATTACTTAATGTTGTTGACGTTAATAATGTGAACAACGTTAATATGGTGAACATATTGAACGTCTAATAGTTGAGCAGTAACCTTCGTGTGCACCTCTCACCGGTAGGCTTTGATCCTGCAGAGAGAGTAACAGAGGCTCTAGTCAACCATAGGGCTGACAGGGTCTACCTGGTCTCCAGGAGCAAGGAGGACAGCGCTCTGGACACCATGAGGCAGGTAAGAAAGATTCTGGAAAAGCACCAGCACATCGAGGTCCGAGATGCATACGTGAACATCTGGGACCTGTTCAGCTGCCTGGAGAAATTCAGGGAGATCTTTGAAGCAGAAAAGGAAAACCACCTCTATGTCAACGTCTCGACCGGCAGCAAAATCACGTCAATCGCGGGCATGATAGCCTGCATGCTCTGGGGCGGCACGCCCTACTATGCCAACCTGAATTATGACGAAGGCGGCGCCTCGGTAAAATCCGAAAGGCGAAAGGTTACCAGGATAGAGTTCCTTCCAGTGTATCAGATAACCATGCCAAGCCCGGAATCGCTAAAGGTCCTTCAGGTTATAGACGATAAAGCCGGCACGATAAGCAAGAAGGAGCTCATTGAAGCACTGCAGGAAATAAAGATAATTCCCGTTTATGCGCCGTCGCAGCCCAGAAGCGCACCCCACAGCAGGCTTCGGGCAATACTTGAGCCACTTGAGAGCCACTGGAAGTTTGTCAAGGTTGAGTCGAGAGGGAGAAAGAGTGTTGTGACACTTACCGAGCAGGGCAAGAGCGCGCTGCGTATTTTCGGCTCAGGCAAGTTCAGGTAAGAAAAGTCGATCATGCGCTCGTTTTCCTTCTCTCAAGCCGAATCAGACACGGTTGCTTTTGGGTAGTCCGTATTACAAGCTTTGATAAATGTTTCAAACCGTCTTAGAATAAAAGTTTGAAGGAATGATCTGGACGATTGGGCTCTTATTTTCTCTCTTATAGGAAGCTCTTCAAGCGACTTGTCTAGCTGTGCACCGTCTACCTCGCATAGTACTGAAATCGTAGGTATAGTGCCTTCGCGTTCAAAGACGGCTTTGATTACTGCAGGATCTTTGGCTCTCTCAGAGAGCCGTTCTATTAATAATTTCAGCTGTACATCTTTTGATTGGTTGATGTCTGCAAGGTGCTTTTTTTCAGCTTCTACTTTGTATTCAACCTGCCTGCACTCTTCCCTTAATCCAAAAATCTCATCATCTAGCTCACGCTTTTTTTGCTCCCGTACCTCAATATCCCATTCACGGTTGATTTTCCGCTCTTCAAGGTCCTTAATTTGGCTTGTCAATGACTTCAACTCTGCTTCAGCTGACACAATCTTTCTCTGTATGGCTTGGAGTTTTTCATCCGTATAGTTGGTCGGATCGATGTTTTCGACTGACTTGAAATAGGTAGTAGGGGTGAGTTTCTTCGCTTTCATTATATTATGAATTTCTAGCAACGATTCAATCTCCTCGGGCTCACGCTCATAGATTTTGGCCAAATCCTGCCTTTTTTGAATATTTAGATAATCTCTTTTAAGACCGCCAACTTCGTCTGCTGACAGACCCAGCTCCCTTGCCGCATCCATGTCAGAGAGGCCTTGATCAAATAATTTGTAGGCGGCAGAGCGCAGTTTCCTGTACTCAGAGTCTCCAGGGCTATTGGGAATTGGCTTTTCGATTTTCTTTACCTGTGCATTGTCGAGCGATTTGTTGCTATTTGCTTGATTGTCCTTGGAAATATTCTCAAGTTGTGGCGCCGATGATTCCGACCGGCTCTTGCGGGGCACGCTGTCAGCTTGCTTCTCGTTAAGCCTTTTGTATTCTGTATGGGCATTGTATACTGTCGATCGGGGAACGTTCAATTCCTTAATCACGTCTCCAGATTTAGCCCCCTTACGAAAGAGTGCGAAGATCTGATCCTTCATGCTATTTGCTTGTGGCATACCGGATTCGTTTCATGACCCGAGAATACTCATTAATATATTCATCGCAAACTGCTGTCCTGCGAGTTTGCAGGTCGTCTATACAGCTGACTTTCAGGATTATAGCCTGCCGAGCGCGGATGATTTGTAAGATCTTAAGGCCCCTAGTTTCCCGGAGCACAGAAGGTATGACTAGAGGGCCTTCTTGGCATTATCAAGCTGGCAGGTAAGTAGGTAGGTAAGTAGATTCGTGGCTCGAAAACAGGATCTACCCAAAGTAGGCTCTACCTACACACGGTATACCATCTTGTTGATAGGCCTTGCTTCATGGTCATAAAATTTGACTGCGCCTATGCCAAGGTCTCAGATTGCCCATTCAGGCATTGCATAGCCATGCAATTCTGATGCTATTAAGGCATCCGACCGCCTAGTGCCCCAGGCCTAGGCCTATATCTCTGTCAGAGGCCTTGACTGAATTAGCCGCTATGACCCACCATACTTGCCAGGCCAGTTTTGCACACAGTTTTGCGGCCTTGACAGCCTGCCATGCGCCAAGCCCATAGCAGTATTACCCGTGGTCCTATCGAAAATACAGCGTGTTCTCTAGCAGAAGAGGGGGTCTGCTACCCTGCTGTATGAGCACGGGGCGGAGGGTAATACGCCGCAAAGCCGCAGTTTGTGTGGAAAACCCTCGGTCTTGGGTGATAGCATCACCCTTTCAATCTCATTGTATCTATACTAGCCATGAAAATCAGGCGAGTCTTTGACCGCTAGGGCCTGTCTGTGGACAAGACTGTAGGGTTGGGTGATACAATCACCCTTTCATTCTTGTATACAATAGCCATGCTAGCAGCTGAAAGTCTAAGGGAGGCCTAGGGCGACGGCAGACTGCAAAGTGCCAGCAAAGTGTCACTTGGCACTTTGGAAGGCCTAGGGCCTCAGGCATAGGGCCATAGCCAGCTCTTCAAGGCCTAGGCCTTATGGTACACTAGCAGGCCTGCCGGCTAAAAGGCAAAGTGGGATCTGATAACCTTCTTCGGGTAAGTAGATTAGGTAAGTAGGTAGATTAGGTAAGTAGGTAGATCTACTCGATCTACAAGGTAAGTAGATTACTTACCTACTTGAAGGTGGTAGAGGACCCTGCAAGCCGCTCTTGCATGTTGCGACGCTGGAAGGTCATCAGTCTTGAAGATTGGAATAATTCCGCAGTGTCAGGTTGTCTGGCCTTCGCCTTCCGCCCACCTCCTATCGTGGGCGGTGATTGTCAAAGGATGCACTAACACTTTAGGCAAATGTGCTGCAGCAATCAATGCATGTTGGGTGGTTCAATGCTGGCCCTAGCATCATATGTTCACGGTGTTACTTCTTTAACTGATTCGCATACTGCTTTGTCAGCTTGCGTATCTTTGGGTCGATTACAAACGCGCAGTACGGCGCTTCTCTGTTCTGGTCGTAATAGTTCTTGTGATAGTCCTCTGCAACGTAGAATTTCTTGAACGGCACTATCTCAGTCACAACCGGATCACTGTACGCGCCGGTTTTCTCAAGCTCCATTTTTGACTTCTCTGCAATTTCTCTCTGCCTTTCGTCGTGGTAAAATATAGCAGACCTGTACTGGGTGCCAACGTCGTTTCCCTGCCGGTTAAGGGTAGTCGGGTCGTGGGTATGCCAGAATACGTCCAGCAGCTTCTCATACGATATCACGTCAGGGTCAAATTCAATCTGCGCTGCCTCGGCGTGCCCTGTGCGCCCGGAGCAAACCTGCTCGTAGGTCGGGTTTTCAACTCGGCCGCCGGAATATCCCGGCAGCACGGACTTGACGCCTTGCAGCCTGCCAAACACTGCCTCTGTGCACCAGAAGCAGCCGCTCGCAAACGTCGCTGTTTCCGTTGTCATGGCTTGTCAGGCACGAACCTTATTGAAAGCGAGTTCACGCACTCGCGGGTGTTCTTGGCTGTGAGCATCTCTCCGACAAACTCGTGGCCGAGGTGGGCGCCGCATTTTGCACACTCGATTTCCGTCCTCTCGCCGTCCGGGTCCGGAAGACGCCTGACTGCGCCGGGAAAGCTGTCATCAAATGCAGGCCAGCCGCAGCCGGCGTCAAACTTGGCCTTTGAGGAAAATAGTGGAGTGTTGCATCTTCTGCAGACGTAGGTCCCCTTTTTATAGAAATTATCGTACTCGCCGGTAAAAGGAGGCTCGGTCCCCTTGTGGACAATGACTCGCTCTTCTTCTGGAGTCAGCTTGTTGTAGCTCATGTGCCTATTTGAGACCATTAGCGCTATATCTATTGCTCTCAGACGGCAAAACCCAATTTCTTTTAATCAACTAAATAACTCGGCAATGATACTGTGAAAAAATGGCGGGTAGCGCCTTTGAGCGCAGAGCGCGCTACGTCTCGTCCAAAGTCTTGGCCCCACTTGGCATGAGCTGGTATCTCCGAATAGGCTTTTTTTCTCCGCTGCCTTGAGGGTGGCTAGTTTGCGCCTGCGTTTTTGCAAAGGCAGCAAGGCGAGCATGAACGCGTGACGGCCTGTCGTCTGGCCTTGTGAGTTCAATCTTTATCCTAGAAGCTGTCTTGCAGACAAAGACCAACCCCTGCGGCGGGTCTACCATAACTCTTGCTGGCGACATTTGATTGGCAGCGCATTCAACGTTTACAGCCGGGGCGCCTCTCTGTGCCTTGCCAGCCTCGGGGTAGTTTACTATGAGTTCTGACCGAGTGTTAACAATTGCATTAAGGATAGAATAGCTCCCTGGGCGAATCACCGTTGCCGAGAAATAATCCCCGCTCTTGAGCTCCTTGCTGTCAAATTCTTTCACAAAACCTTCGCTTTCAAGCCTGCTTACTTCGACTGAATAGTTGCCGGGCCCGGCTGACACGTAAAAGGTGCAGTAGCCACCGGCTTTAACGCTGAATCGCTCCTGCTGCGTGCTCTTTAGATCTATTTTAACGCGGCCGGGCACCTGTGGATTTGCTTGGCTCTCGACCACGGTCAGCGAAAACCGCCCGGTTACATTCTGCCCGCTTGAAATTATCCCGCTGTATTCTCCTGGCTGCGAAAACCTGTGCACGGCTGAAGACAGCAAGTTCAATGCTGCGCTGTCTACATTTATTTGAGCAAACAGATGGCGGTTGATGTTGAACTTCATTTCTAATCTCCAATGTCTCCCTGAATTACCAGCTCGCTACCATTAGAATCAACGTGAATGTCCAGAAACTCGATTGGGAGTCTTACAGGAATCAGCGGTACTGCAGGGTCGCCTGGAAGAATTTCCTTGGGATCCTCCAGCTCAAAAAGCGTGATGGCGATGTACTGGCTTATTGCGTCAATTAGCGCCTGAAATATTCCCAGATTCCCTATCAGGTCAAGGATAAACCCGGCGACGTCGTCTGGAATGTCAAGAACTGTTCGGATTATCCCCTCAACGCCGCCAAGCACGCTGTCGATAAAGTCTACTGCCCAGCCAGGCAGCCCAAGCGCATTTAACAGATTGTCTATTGCGTTTGTTATCAGGTTATGGAACAGATCTCCTACCGTGTCTGCAATGTCTATTATGTCAAGCAGGATAGGCAGCGTCGGCACCAGGGTTATCTGCCATCTGTTTGGCACACCCGAACCCACGCCGTAAAACACCTTGGGGATTGCGCTGAAAGTGACTTCAGACGTTATCAGGCCGCTAAGGTCAAGCGGTACCGAGATGTCCGGGCTTGCACTAAACAGGTCTATAGAGGGCGCCTCGATGATGCAGCCTTCTACGGGAACCCACAGAATGCAGAATCCTCCAATTGTTATTGTCGGGATGTCAATTCCAAGGTCAAGATAGAGTGTGTCCCACTTGACCTCAAGATCGCTTACCCGTATTGAGCCGTTGGTCTCCAGGTCAATGGTTCCTCCCTGCAGGTGAGCAGCCACAGAGTAGCTGGCACTAAAGATGCTGTAGGATCCGCTGTCAGAAGAGCTGAACCTAAAGCCGTCAATCACAGCTCCATAGACCTTCTTGAAAGCTTTTTCTGACATGGCTGCCGTAAGGTCAAAAACTCCTGTCCTTGTGCGCGGGCGAATAGTCCTTGTCACAGTGCCACCACTTCCTCCGCTGCCACCGCCCCCTCCGCCACCAGAACCTGTTGTCACCAAAATGTTCAGGTTCAGCGTGTCAATGTTGACAAAGACCTTCAGCTGATCGTCCTCTATTGCGGGATTGTTGGCAACGGCGGTAGCCGCTGAAAGCTGGATGTTGCCAGAAATCTGAAAGTCGCCTGTTGTGCTTGGGATCTGGAACAACCCAAACGCCAGGCTTGAAATAAATTCGCTGACAGGCGGAAGGATCCCGCTGTCAAGAACCAGCTTTGCATAGCATTCTATTGCATTTTCCAAGCCAACTGGTTTGAGGTCGACTATTTCTATGCCGTCGACGTGCGGTGAAATTTTCTGGTTACCGACTGGGCCGGTAATGCTGCAGCCTGCAGTTGCATACAGGTCGAGGCAAAAGCATTCAAGCCCCGAAGTAGGAAGCGTAATTTCCTGCACCTGAATGGGGTCTCTAATTTTGTCAGGCGGAACCCTTAATCCCGCCACTTGCTCTCGTTGAAACCTCTGTGTCGCTATTGGCGGCCTAATAATGTGCCCGGGGCGTACAATTTCCTTGGGACACCCTATCCCTGCACAAACTTGAAAGTGGACTGCCATGCGCTGGTTTGCAAGTGTCCCAAGTTCTGGAGGCAAGGTAAAGACATTGCCTCTAAAGAAATCGATCTCTCCCTTTGAAAGTTGAGCGCCAAAGTTTAGCGCCAGTCCTGTGGGCCCTATCGACCCTCCCGGAAAGACGTTCATTCCAATCACTGGAAGCGGACCGAGAGTAGTCGCAAGGGGATTAGCGTTTTGTATCACCTCCGGATCTGCGTTGATATGTTTACAAAACAGATCAGGGTTTGAAACAAGAAGCGACGTGCCATAGTTGAAAAGTGACGGCCGCTTTCGCATCAGGTGCTTTATCACTCTGTTAATACCGTTGTCGTGGACTGCAGCGTAAATATCGCAATTGCTGGTAAAAGTCATGCTCCTTTCCTAAAGTGCTTGGTTTTAACCATTATGGGGAGACGTTCTATTCGTTCGGCCAGAGGTAACGTCATCCTAATGAAAGCTTGAACCGGGATTTCCAAAAATCAACAAACGCTGCGAGGCTTTGTGTGGGACCTCATTCTAGCGACACAACAATTCATTAGAATTACACATAGTCGATGTCTAATGCTAGCTGCAATTTTAGTTCGCATTTTTGGGTGTGAACCAAAACTGAAGCCATGAGACGGAGAGAAGGGGAATGTTTAATTTATCCGGAAGAATAGATTGAAAGCGGGGGATTTGGTGGATTTTGTCAACAATAAGTTTCAACGACCATGAAAAGATTTGCAGCAAGATTCTTGACTCGGACAGCCAGGTCAGGTTTGCCGGCATCATGAACGACCGCGGAATACTTGTGTACTATGACTACAATCGCGACATTACTCCATTGATAAACAGCGAAGAACTGAAGTTGTGCGCAATGCAAGCGCTAATCAGATTAGGCACTCGCCAGACATTTGCACACAAGACCGGCAACGTGCAGTACTCTGTCACTGTTTATGAGCGCGTCAAAAGGGCAACGATTCCGCTGAATGACTACTTTACCCTGCTGGTGTCATTTGACATTGATGCAAATCACGAAAGCATCATAGTCGACAAGATACTGCCTGCAATCGACAGGTCCCAGATAGGTTAGCTAGGACAGTTCGCGGATGCCGATTTGACGGCTGACGTGCTCCAGAATTGGCGCGGCTCCGTCGACTCCAAAAAGCATCCTTAATTTTTTTTCAACTTGCTCCCTTGTCATTTGACTGACCGGGCGCGCTGAAACTGCTTTGTTTGAACCGTCAGGCAGGTTTACAACATTAAAGAAATCGTTTTCAACTGCAAGAAACCGCATCACGGCGTTTTTCGTACCGCTTCCTAGCAAATCGTCAAGCGCGCTTTCCAAAGAGTCTGCAAACTCCGCATCGTTAGTTGTCGGGGGAGCCGGTTCTGAGTTTATCGAGCCACTCATGGAAAGCTACAGCTCCGTAAAATGGCATTGAAGCTGCGCATTATCCATAATTTAAGAAATTGAAGACATATTATTAAAGATTCCTCTAGAACAATATACGGTATAATGATTTTCGCATTTTGGCCATCTGGAGACCAGCTAGGAAGCCGATTGTCGTCTGATGTTTGATGCGAAATTCCTTTGCAAGTCTAGGTGCAGCACGGATAGAGCTTTCTCCAGAGCATAAGGAGGAGTGAGGCGCCAAATTGACAGCCGACTCAATCTCTGGCCTCGGTGCTGACCCTGAGCTATGGGCCAGATATGGAGTTGAGCTGTAAATGTCCGACGAGCAGGATTTCATTTGCAGGACTTGCGGAAAAGGTGCGAAGGTGGCGGAAGCGGCCTGCTAGAGTGCACCGATGTTATGCTGGAATGAGGCTGCCAGAGCACCATGGGCATTTGGTCTGTATGGCAGTCGCAAACACGCCATTTGGCTCAGATGTGTTGGTCAAAACGACCGACCTAGTTTCATGCTCGGGCCGTCTATACCATGACTGAGATTAGTATTGGACGGAATAAAGGGGAATAACCCGCAGCCTCTGAGGAAATTGTCGGAAGTTGACAAGAAGCTTTTGAAGGTTCTACTTAGTCCCGGTGCTAGAATGTCATCGCATGCCTTGGCAAAAATCATAGGTCTTCCTAGAACAACTGTACAACGGCGGCGAGTTTATTTGGAAAAACATTTCTTAGAATATAGATATTCACTCAGGTTGAACGATTTGGGTTACAGACGTGTGGATTTGCTAATCTATACTGGGGGTGGAGAGACTGTCGCCATCGCAGAAAAATTGCTGGAGCGCGATGAAGTAGTCTACGTTGGGAGAAGCATCGGAGAACGATAGACCTGCGCGCCGAGGTGATCATTAAGGATAATTCACAGCTCCTGGATTTACTTGAAGAAGTAAAAGCCATGCATAGTGTAAAGGACGTGATATGGAGCGAAATTGTAAAGATTCTAGGAAACAAAAGGTCCGTACCGGCTTCAATTATTGACATGCTGTAGTGGTTAGATTTTCAGCTATATCAGCTACGTTGGTGCATTCTAGAGCACCTGAAAAGCGCTTGATTTTATGCTGCGAATAGCTAGGGGTGGCCTGTGCGTCCAAGCCAACATTACTTGCAAGATCCCATTTCGTAAAACAAGAGACATTTGTCAGACTTCGTAGGCTTGTGG
The DNA here is from genome assembly GCA_039938515.1 of Nitrososphaera sp. Taxonomy (NCBI): domain Archaea; kingdom Thermoproteati; phylum Nitrososphaerota; class Nitrososphaeria; order Nitrososphaerales; family Nitrososphaeraceae; genus Nitrososphaera; species Nitrososphaera sp. Next base: position 122,714 of record JBDUUL010000015.1, read on the forward strand.
ATGCGCAAAAAAGATAGTGATATCTATTTGGCATTCGTGGACACAAGGGGTGCACTGCCTTGCGACCTTCAGATGCTCAGGAACGCAAGGCCAAGGCAGGCTACAGAATCTGCCAAAAACTTACTGCCGAGGATAAAAGGGAGTAGCACCGTAGTAATACACGCGCACGTACATCATGGCGCGACTTAAAGACTCTGTTCACAAAGGCGGGTGACGGTTGTTTGTCTTGGTAACTTGCCATAAGAAGTCCGACTTCTGTAATTCAGGACCACGTGCCCGCCTTTTCTATTAAAAGCAGGGGTACAGTCCAAAGGTTTGAGCTCAATTGAACCAGTACCCCTGCCTGCACGAATTGACGCGCGAATTAGTTACTCTCGGCTCTCCTGGTCTTTTGCAGATTGGAATGATCAATCACTTTTTGACGGTTTGGTTCAAACTTGCCTGAAGAACAGCGTGGCATTTGAGTGAGGCATCATTCACATACCTGCTCAAACGCTTAAGCCAAATACCGTATATAGTAAAGCATGCTAAGGGCGAAATTCTTTGCTTCCGACACAGCCGAGGCAGGTTCATTTGAAGCGCAAATCAACGATTTTCTGGAGAAGCATCCAAACATCGACATTGTAGAGCTCAACTACAACAGCAATCTTGTCAGTACCGATAGAGGTGATGGCTATAGAGGCAAATACTCTGCTCTGCTAATTTACCGGATACATCCAAGCGAGCCAAAACCTCCAGCTACTCAGTAGTCAAGGGCACTATTAATGCGGGATTTTCATGCAGCCAAGCTTGTGGCAACATAAGCGCGTCTATCGCACTTTAGCATAGTGCTGGTTGCATCAGGAAACCCAGAAGCCCTATCACGGATGATAAGTAGAATCTCGATTGAGGCTTTTCCGACAATCACTCATTCTTATCGAGTAGATAATCATGACTTTAAGCAATAGATACTATTTCCAAGTGTGCCCAAACGCAGGACGACGCAACCAAAAAAGTCGGCTGATCACTTGATGGACAAAGCCCGAGCAGAAACCAGTACCAAGCCGGTCATACTCATTGCAGATACGTCGCCTTACATCCTTGACTTGCTCGCAGGCACGTTTCAGCTCAATAACTTTACTGTCTATACCGCAACGTCAGCCGAAGAATGCCTGTCACTCTACAGTGGCCTTAAGGACGCAATTGACGTTGTTTTAATGGATGGGGCAATAGCTGGAGACCAAGGAGTGGACGTGATTCTGAATATCAGGAGGCTCAAGCGCGACCAAAAGATAATGGTAGTTGTGGAAGAAGAGAATATCAAAGCAATGGCAATGAGAGTTGGCGCAGACGTTGCTGTAATGAAGCCAATTTCAGCGGACGTTGTATTGCACCATGTCAATGATATGCTGCTCAAGACTGAATCATTCATGGACAGAAAGAAGGCAAAGTTTCATCGCCGCAATCACTGACCTCAAACAAGACTGTCAAGCCACAGCAATCCTTTGGCAGTAGTCTTGTAGATTGCTCCACCTCTCCTGCATTCCAAAAGGCCGTCTAGTACAAGTGACTGGATGTATTCTGCCGTGCGAGCATATGAAAGAGTAACTGCGTGCATAAGCTCGAGCCTGCCCACCTCTTTGACAGCGGCATTTAGAATGTCCTTGATTATTTTATTGCTGTCTCTTTCCTCAGGCGTTGACAAATCTTGACCAAGCACGCAGCTATTGAATAAAACACTTCTGGACGCAGTTTTCAATTATGGACAGCTTTCACGGCAGGAAAAAAGCCGACGATTACCCCGCAATACTTGGCAAGAGTTGATACCATGGCATCAATCTCTTGATCCGAGAGCTCCACAGTGGGCGCTCTAGAGAGTAATCTTTAGGCATTGCGCATTGGCCAGTGACGAGACATCATCCTAACAAATAATCAGGGGAAAGTACAACAAGCTAGGATATATTCGTCTTAAAGCAAATGATTTTTCTAACTCGTGTGAAGAGCAGGCACTTAATGCTATCACGCGAAAATTAAGTCAAGTCTGAATCATCCTGTGGAATCGACGCACAAACTTAGACAAACAGCACATTAGTATCTGCGAATGAACCACTATCCATACTTTAGTGCAATGTCTTCAAAAATGTCTGCGACGTCCGCACATCTGTCATGTGCGCCCTCAAGAATTTCATAAATCTCCTTCAGCTTTATTATTTGAATTGCATCATTTGTGCGAAAGAGATAGCCAATCGCAGTTCTGTAAATCACGTCTGCCTGGTGTTCATAATCGCTGATGTTGCGGCAATGAATAAGGATGTCGTCTGCCTTTTTGAAGCCATGCAGCTTCTTTGTAAGGTAGAATATTTCTTGTGACGACGACAATAGCATTTTGGCAAGTTCTGTCATGTACTCGGTTGGCCTGTTGATATCAAAAAGAACGATGCTACCAGTAAGCCTATCAACATAATCTATGACTTGGTCTATCTGGCCGGTGAGCGCAGAGATGTCTTCCTTGTCGAGTGGCGTCACAAAGCTCTTGTTCATTATGGTGTGAAGGTTGTGAGTTATTCTGTCACCCTCATGTTCCAGGTTTTCGATTTCAGCTCGGTATTGGTCGATTTTGTTAAAATCCGTCATTATCTCAACTAGAGCGTTTACAGACTTTATCAGAATCTCGCCTTGCCTTTCGATAGAGGCGATTATTTCATTGTCGTTGGAGCGAAGCCATGAGAGAAAGCCGCCTTGCTTCATGAACTATAGCAATTGCACTAGAAATTACCAGATATATGAAGCCGCGCTGCAATTGCCTTCTGGCAAGTATATAGACTATAGGGACTATATACTAATCCTTTGTATCCCCTAGCAGCTGATGGGTATTATGGCAGCAGAATCCATGCAAGCTTCTGACTTTGTACATTCGCTTACTCCTTCTGAAGTAAAGAAGATTCCCGATATTATTCGAAGTCTTGCAATAGTAATATGTGATAACTGCAAGAAGGAAAAAGCATCTTTCGATGCTTATATCGACAGCGACATGGATAACGTCAAATTCCTCAAACGGTTATGCAATAATTGCTTGAAATTAACTAGCGTGAGTGACTCGGAGCACCTGCAATAAGATTTACCAGTAAGGAAATGCCTGCTGCTATTGCAGCGCTTGCAGGTATAGTAATAATCCAAGCATAAATGATCCTTCTTCCCAGACCCCACCTTACAGCAGACAATCTCTTTGTGGATCCTACGCCCATAATGGCGCCAGAAATAGCATGAGTCGTGCTTACGGGGATGCCAAGCCACGCCATAGATGTTAGTATGGCACCTCCGCCAGTCTCGGCACAAAATCCCTGAAAGGGCTGCAGGTTAGTGAGACGAAATGCCATGGTCTTTACAATCCGCCACCCTCCAAAGAAAGTCCCAAATGCCATGGCGACCGCAGAACCGATTATGACAAGTATTGGTACATGAAATGACTTGCCATCCAGCATGCCTCCTGCTATGAGGAGAGCAGTAATCACGCCCATAGTTTTCTGACCATCATTTGCCCCATGTGTCAGTGAGAAAAACGAGGATGAGAAGACTTGAAGCCTGCCAAAGATTCTGTTAACCTTTGAAGAGCTTGACCGTTTGAAGGCAAGCATGACAACGATGCCAAATGCCGCGGCAATTGCAAACCCCATTGCGGGGGATATAACCATGAATGTTAGTGTCTTTTGAATGCCATCACTTACGATTGCATGGATGCCACCCGCAAGTAAGGCCGAGCCAACAAGACCTCCAATTAGAGCATGGCTGCTAGAGGCAGGCAATCCCACCCACCAGGTTATCAGGTCCCATGCTATTGCACCCGATAAACCTGTTACGATTACCTCAACTGTTGAAAACTCGGGCTGGATTATTCCCTTTCCGACAGTTGCAGCCACTGCGGTACCGAAGACAAATGGGCCTGCAAAGTTTGCAACTGCTGCAATTGAAACGGCATGCAACGGCCTCAAAACACGTGTGCCAACGACGGTGGCAATTGAATTAGCTGCATCATGGAAGCCATTCACAAAGTCGAAAAACAGAGCTGCCGCAATAGCGCCAAAAACCACAAGCGAGCCTGCATCACCGGCACCTATCAATTGCCGCTGATAAACTTCTAAATAGCTTGAATAAAGGCGTTGTGAATAAATAACATTAGCGTGAATTATGTGCTATCTCAGAGGCCATAGAATAGCATCTTGGAAACAAACATCGATTTTTTGACAAGGCACACAAAAAGTATGATTGAACTTTACTTAAAAGGCGAACGTGACTTGATACAGACAGTCGCCGAGCTTCAGGACAACCATGAGCTTGGAATGTCTGATAAGACTTTACATTCTATACTAAATGAGGCAATACGTGCATGCATAAAAAGTAACGATAGAAATGGTCATGAAAGACTTGTGCGTTTGCAGTCACTTGTCAAGCTAAAGACCACTAGTTAGTTTCAAGACGCAGATTGCCCGATCCGACCATACCTACCCAACTGAGGAGTTTTGAAATTTGCGAACGAACGCAATTCTTATGAAACAGGCTGATTAGTAACCATTGGCCGTCATTTCGGCTCCGGCGCGGACTTAGGAAGGTGGTACTCCCTAACCGCACTGGCGCTTTTCGTCCGCATGCGGCAAAATCTTTGGTAAATCTAGTTGCACGAGAATTGAAACTGACGTAATTTTCTGTAGTAAAGCGCGCGGCATAAACCCCTCGGCTACTTCCTCATTTTCTCCGGCTTTGGACTCCGCTGAGCTCTACCCGAGTAACCCTTCAGCGTTTACGGCCTCTTGCGGACCTTTATTCCGAGCCATTGACATGCGCTGCCAGAAAGGCGGACAGTGATAGGCTTTCACTATCTCCCAGGCGGGCAAGCCATTGCAATACACTCTGCCGGTGGCTCCCCTCATACTAGGACGATCTGCGTTGCTCGAATGAAGGTCGTGACGGCTTGAGCATTATTCCGGTCTGACATGCTTGGGCTGATAGAGGCCGATCTCGATTCCGCTTGGCAGCTGAATCTTTGCAACGGTTCCCCATCGTGCGTTTATTGGCTTGCTGCATTTAGTGCCCTTGCTTCGTAGGTTTGCCATTTCTTTCTTAAGGTCATTACACATTAGGAAAATCCCGTTTCGTGATTTGTCATCGCTGCTGCTATCAACTGGATGGAATGCTGCTTCAGCAGGAGGCAGTCTGAAGATAAGAAATCCATTTCCCGCGTCAACGTGCTTTAAGGCCATTGTATCTCGGAAAAAGGCTGCGTCCGCATCTGGATTCTCGCTCTCAATGATCAAATGCACGCCACTTATGGTTGACACAGAAATTACACCTCAGCGGATAGCTCATAAACTTTGCATGGCCTCAAAAGCCATCTGGAAACAACAGAAAAAGAAGATTCAGTTCACTCCTAACTTTGATTTAACCGTCAGCACCAAGTCTTTCATGGACACCGGCTTTTGCAAGAAGCATTTTGAGTCATGATGAATGGATTTTTTTGCAAAATCCGGATCGTGCAAGGCATCAAACCCAGTCAAAAAACATGCCTTTGGCTTGTTATCGATTTGGTAAATCCGATCATACAGTGTAAGACCGTCCATTTGCGGCATCTTTACGTCCAACAATAGAAAATCGTATACCCCTTGCCTGAAATTGGCAAGCGCTTGAAGCGGATCGGTAAATGAAGTTACATCAAATCCTGCTTTGGTCAATCCCCTCTTCATTATCATAGCAATGTCAGGCTCATCGTCAACAAGCAATATGTGTGCCAAGTCTATCGCAGAATCCTGCTTCATGGCTGAAATGCAGATCTTGTTTTAATGTGTTTTCCAATCAATGCTAAGGGTTGAATGGTTAGCTTTTTGCAAAGTCAGTTTAACTGCCAAAATCAAAAAGCAACCAATGCCTTTTATCTCTCTCAATGACAAAGCTGGGTCGCTTTCTCAATGTCTCGCAGAGAGCCGCAAACACTCTTGCTTGAATCTTCCCTAGACAGCCCTATTTCAATGCCTTCAATTGGTATGACTCAGATTGCCACCATTAACCTAGGTTCAACTTTAAGCAGACTATTGCTAGCAGTTGGAGGTATTAAACGCGACAATTATACCGCAAATCGCTCAGAGAATTCGAGACCGCGCATAATGATAGTAGACGACGAAAAAGACATTGCCTGGCTATTTGCCCGAGGACTACAAAAGCGCGGCTTTGAAGTCGAACTTTACAATGACCCAGCTATTGCCCTTTCCAAGTTCAAGCCAAACCACTATGCCATGCTCGTGCTTGACGTAAAGATGCCAGGGATGTCCGGCTTTGAACTGCTCTCAAAGATAAAAGAAAAAGACCCCCAGCAAAAGGCATGCTTTGCTTCTGGCTATGAAGTTCATGACGAGGTCCAAATGGATCTATTGCCTGACCTTGACCCAGACTCGATAATGAAAAAGCCGGTGACAATTGCAGAGCTCGAACAGCGGATTAGACAAGAATTAGAATAATGCCCTAGACAAGATGGTCAAAGTTTGATGCATCGATATCTCTGTAGCTGTACGCGGTCTTGTAGTCCTGATAATACGTCTCCTTGACATTTTCCGTCAGGGCTTCTAATTCCTGTGAGTCATTAAGCTCGTTCGTACGCTTTGGAGATATTCCTAACGACTCGAGCTCGCCTCGAAGGTTTTGAATGTACTCTTTTCTGTTCATAAAACCGCCTTTCCAGTCCTCATCACATTAAGCCATTTAACGCTGTCAGAAGTTATCTCGGCTCTACATCATGAGCTAACTGCTTTATGAAAAATTTACAAACTATCTTTGAGGCTATTCTAAGACCTATAGCAAACGTGCCGGGCTTGACTGGCTCAAGATTACGGTATACTATAAGGCTTCCAGAACTGACGTTCTAGCATTTTGCGACACATGTTAAGTCGACTCCGGATTATTGCGTATTTCAAATCAGCAAGAATATCCTGCTGCAGCCGCGGGGTTCCTTGGTGGCAAAAGCCTTCGCGGCTTTACAGCAGGGCAGCTTGGAACTCTACCTTACAGCGCTGCAAGGTTTCAAATCATGCTATTTACGGACTGCTTCACATTTCTCGGATGTTAAACTACCATTGCTATATGCAACCTCACTCTGTAGCCGCTTGCGCTTTAGAGTGCACAAGGCAGGGCTTGCCGGAATCGGTAGCCATACTCTTGCCTGCAGGCCCATTCAGAATAAGCCTGACGCCGACTCGATAAGTGATTATTCTGCCTTTTCCATTTCTTCAGGATTGTCTATCTTGACACCGGTATTGGTCCTTGGAACCTCTTCAACTGGCGTGTCATTTTCGCTTTTGGCTATACGGTCTGCGTCGTGAGTCTTGCGATTTAATTCCATATTCCGTTAGTGAACATTATAGATAATAACGGATAAACAACGACGTAGTTTTTGCCGAACTCAATGCAACTGAAGCATGGAAAGCATAGATTGTCAATACAAGCAGCCGCATGTCGGACTCCAACACCTACGGAGCTGAAACGAATACTGCAAAATTTGTAGGATGGGCGTTACTCTTCAAAATCAGACTGAACCACTTTTCATTTTCTCTTCCTCAATTGCCAATATGCAATCAGACTAGCCAATGCTGCGCCTATGCCGATGTATGGTACAAACGCCGACGGCGACCTTGACCACACTTCTGGTCTTACTAGTGGCATAATTGAACCGTAGATTCTATCACTTGTACAATCTGATTGCTTTACTCCCTGTATGTCGCATATCTGCAGTTGATCTGCTGTCAGGCCCACATTGAAGACGTAGGGACCCTGAGTTCGAATTTGAGCAACAGTACTCCCATTGGGGAGGCTGACACTATACTGAATTCCAGGCAGTAGCGTGTAATTGCCTGGCCTGAGCGGCTGCATCTTAATTGAAAGTGTACTATTTCCACCGTCGGATATTGTGGTCTGGTTTTTTGCCCCGCCTGAAAAAGATGTGTTTGTAACCTGCCAGTCAGTCGTATTGGCTTGAATTTGAGACAGCATTTTTGGGGTGATATCAATGCAGTCAAGTTCTTTGCCGGGGTTTTGTTTTCGCACTTTCTCAACATCTATTGGCGGTTCTATGACCTTGACTGACATTTGCCCTTTTGCAAGGCTTTGTACTGTTCCCGTCTCATTGATTATTTGCCCCACTGTAGCATTAAACGAGGAAAAACTGACATCGTCCAGCCTGGCGAATCGAGACGAAAGCATTCCGCATCTGGAAACATGCAGTGTTGCAGATTCGCTATCTGAAACTGGACTTATGGTCAAGGGTGTCTTGCTATCCATTACGGTGCCATTGAACCCCGCAGAAGTCTCAATTGTATAGTTGCCGGCAGATACTTTCGGCCTGACGATGTCTGGATAAAATTGGTTGATGTCGCTGGCTAGTTCCTGATTCCAATAAAACGGCCGGGCCAGCAAGATGCTCGAGTGCGCAGGTACCTTTATTCGGTAATCCGGTAAAGACATCACATCGATGTTTACAAGATTGTGAAGTTCGGTGGTGCTTTCCAGAGAGTTGTGAAGCACAGTTGCATTTCCTATTTCGATTATCATTCTTGGATTTTGCAAGACAACACTGTCATTGCCATTGTTTTGTACAAGCAACCTTATGCCAATGGTTTCTCCAATGTTGTAGACTGGCTTTTCTATTACTGTTTTCAAATCAAGCACGTCAGGCGACTTGTCTCCTCCCATGCCAGCAAAACCTGAAAACATCCGTATTTCCCAGCTGGAGTTTCCAATCTGAATTCCCGGACAGACATAGCCGGTATAGTCGCCACACGATCGCACCCAAGAGTGAGCGTTGTCGTATCCCCCTATGAATAGCCCATAGATGCCATCGTTGGCGTTTTTCGTGGCCGTCACCAATACCGTGCCGTTTGCAGTACTTCTTTCAGGAATCAGAAAGTGGTCTGACGGCAGTATTTTAAAGTCAATGCCAGAGTCCGGCGCATTGGCAGTGGTATAAACGGAAACATTGGTCGGCCTTCCATAAGTGGCAAAAGTTCTGATTGTAAACGGCAGCGTGATCGATTGACCCTCTGTCAAATGTATGGGGCCAGTGTTTCTGTAGCTGAACAGAGTAGTGTTTGCAAACTCGAACCTGGCCTGTACTGGCTGTTCTGAGTCAGATGAATGCAGCTCAAAAAGATAGTACTTTCCGTCAATGTTCAGTACAGAGCTCCCATTGTCAAGCGGAAAATGGGTTTCCACATCCAGAGCCTCCGTTTTTGAAATGCTCTCGGAGTAAAGTCTATCGTCGCCGGGCGAAGAAAATCCAGAGGATAAGCCGCAGGTTTCGAGGCCGCGCTTGCAGCTATCACTACCGTTTATCGCACTTTGTATAAAGTCAAATCTGGTAAGATTTTCCTTTGACAATTCAAGACATGGATATGAAGGAAGAGGGTTGATTCCAGATGTATTTTCTCCAAGCTCAACTAGTCTTTTGAGCATGTAGTCAAGGCTTGTGACTGAAATCCATGTGTAATTTTCCAAGTTTAGTGCGTGAGTGGGATGCGGGTACAACCTTAGTGGACTGCAACCATCATAGCCTGAACTAACGCTCGATTGTGCAAAAGTATTATCAAGGCCACACGTTGGGATTACAAGTACTAGCGCAGCTACCGAAATGGTAAGCCGGGTTTTGTGCAATCCGATGAGAGATAATGATTTTGCTTGTTTATTAGCATAAAGAGTGCGTAAATAATCTCTGAACTTGTACAGGAGCCGCAGTACGATCTGACAAGGAGACGGCGAGTTGAGATAAAGAAAAAAGGAGCGAGGAGGCGCCCGCGCTAGGGCGATTGTACGCATGTCCCATTACGCTTGTACCTGCGCTCCCTGTGATGTCTACTGAGTACATCCAGTCGATATTGCCATTCTCCCAGTGGTTGAGTGACACGCTGCCATAGTCTGCAGCGGCTACTTGGTACTGCTGGTTGTTGTTTAAGGTGAACGCTGTTGGTGAGAAACCGCTTGCAATGCTGTCGCAGGTAGGTGCTGTCAAATCTGCGGCGGATTACATTATTGGGATTCGCGCTGTCTGCCGCTTGTTTGACAGCTCCGAAATCCCACTTTCAATCAGCGAATATTCAGTCTGGCACTAAGGAGCTGCAAACTTTTGAAGATAAATCGCGCCGCCGTTTCCTTCCCAAACCAAGAACAGTGATGCGTATGTGCTTCCTTGTGGATAGAATACTGCTGTGGAGACCAACTGCGAATCTAGCGGCTGAATTATTGAACTTGGCCCCTCAAATGAATGCCCTCCGTCAGTGCTTGACCAAACAAGGGTCTTTGATTCACGGTTGTTGAAGCTGGATCCACCGCTTCCATTATAGTAGGACGTTTCTTTTACTATAAAGGCACCCTGGCTTCCAGCATGAAGTAATTGAAAAGTGCCACCACCAAAGTCCCAGGATAATGAAAGTGAAGGGTTCTTGCTATCCTTTAGTCGAATTTGGCCCTGAAGTGTTGTGCCATTATTAGATACGGTACTTACCAAGATGGATCCTGCAGTACTATTGGCACTACTTGTTGTTCCTCCTGAAAACGGCGTAAGGAATGGATAGCCTTGCAATGCGGAGCTCACATTTCCTGTGTCAATTCTGGCAATATACACGTGCGAGCCATCAGATGACAAATCGATAATAGGGAATCCCTGCCCAAGGGTCCCGTTTGAAACTTCCAATGGCTTTGAAAAAGTCGTGCCTCCATCGGGGCTATGTAAAAGTATACTGTGGAGTTGCAGCTGCGAATTAAGTGGTGATGGGAAGGCAAGGATTGGAAGATTGTTTGAGGTAGACGGGCCTTTGCTAGTATTTTCAGAAATCATTGCATCGATGTAAAGTGATTTGCTTTCATTGCCTCTTGCGCCTGCGGCAGCGTAAGGAATAGCTACAGTCGTGCCTTCATTTGTATTATTGTAACCAGGAATAACTATAAGTGATTTTTCAAATGTCTTTCCGCCATCCTCGCTCCTTGTGAGAACAATCTTAGAATCGTGCAGCTTTGCGCCAAATTGAGTTGAAACGATGTATACATTGCTTCCCGATGCGGCCAGTCTTGGAGGATTCGGGGTCAGAAATGATGTTCCATTTGAACTTGAAGATTGGTTCAAAATACTCACTTTGGGAGAAAATGTCTTGCCTGCGTCAGAACTTGAAATAAAATAAGTTTGGATTAAAGTTTGGTAAGACGGTGGCGCATTTTGAATCTGCGGGTTCACAGAACTTTGTAGCTGCTGCATAGATCCATTGCGAATGACTGTGCCGGAAAAACTGGGAGGTGAAACTGGGTTGGCTGCAGGAATTGTTTCGTTTGAATAAGCGATTTTTGTGGTTTCATCACTCCATAAGAGAAACACATGGTTGTGAGAAGTCGCAATTATCTGTGGCTCAACTATCCCTGATTCGACAGACGAATTATTTCCAATATGAGTGGCCATGGTAAAGTGGTCGGTGGCCAAGATGATCGGACGCTCAAACTTTGAGCCATCGGCTGGCGTCCGGGCAAAATATAGATTATAATCATTGTCAGTGGAATTAGCGGCCCACACAGCATATGCATTGGTGCCATTTTCTTCAGATGCAGTGATTGGACCCATAACCTGCGATTGAGAGAAATTACCAAGCGAAACTGTTCTGCCAAACATCTTGCCATTATCTTCAGTCACACGGTAGTAAATGTTAGACGTATGGTTTTCCTTAGCAGAGCCCTGAGCGTTTGGACTGCTCAGGATTTGCGTTGTCGACTTGATTTCGTTCCAAATTACAAATGCATGATTTGTATTGTCAGAGAATGCGAGCTGAGGACTTGTATAGACGCCAACAGATACCGAGGAATTTTTTGAATCAATATTAGAAGCGGCAATCCGAGTCTGCCCTGACATTTGAGCAGAGGCCGATTCAAAATCGGAAATAGAACAGGCGGCCAGGATAATTGCAAATGCGACAACTGTTGGTATGAGAGATGCCTTTAATTTATCAAGATTCTTGATTTTATCCAACAGGTGTCTGAAATGTACGCCCCATTATCGCATATAGACAAGATATAAGATTATTCAGTCAAGACTGCTAATTCATCCGGTAATTGAGCTAGACCAGAGAGTAGGTCTCATCTTGGCCACGACTGATTTTACGTCGATAAGGTTCTAACACCAGCTTGGCGCTTTCCATTAATGGGATCTGGAAATCCTAGGTTCTTCCTGCCAGACTATCCTTCAATCCGCGCGTCCATTATATGTGAAAGATTGATGCGATATGGTAGTAGAAATGACTCTTTAGACGCTACCGCTCCACCTTGCGCCCAAATTCAAAATGTGAGCACCCCTTATGTAACACCGCCAAAAGAACAGAAATGACCACTTTCAGGTCCCCGCATGCCTTACTGCATATCTGCTAATTGGCATGGCATGGTAGGAATTGTTGCAGGTTAGAATGACCAATTCAGCGGTCTGGTTTTGCCCGGGGTTCGTGGAATGTCGTATGCTCCACAGGTCGCACCAAAGCAGCCTACGCCCTGGCTAGGGCTGTCTGAGCGCATCGCCCAGTACGTTGATTCGCTATGGATAGCAGTATTTGCCGTCGTGCTCCTGCGCCGAGAAAACGCGCCGGTTCAAAAACCCGAACGAATTGACTCCGCCGCGCGCAAAGTCGCGGGGGAAAGAGAGAATGAGAAAGTCGGTCCAAGGGACTCTATCTAGATAAGAGCTGCTTCAGCTCCTGAGATTAAAGCCACGTCCGAGCATCAGGGCTGCTTACAGTAATGTTTTCTGTAACTCCTGCGCAATAACCTTATTTACTTTATCGCAAGGATCGTGCCGAAAGACTTTTTGTCGCAGCTAAAGGCAATCGCGCGGGGGAGCCACATACTTGGCATTTATTCCAGCCCCACAGACCGCATAGAGGAGTGCTTTTCGTTCCTCAAGGCAGGCTTTGACAATGGCGAAGCCGTTTGGGTTATGTTTGACGAGCGCCAAATATCCAGAGAAGAAATCCGGTCCAGGATAAAGAGCGAATGGAAGGTGGGCGACCTTGCCAGGCGTGAGGCAAACGGCGAAATCATTATCACCACCTCACAGGACTGGTTCAGCCCTGGCGGGAAATTTGATTCGGAGCGCATTCGCTCAAAGTGGCAGCAGGCAACCAATAGGGCCCTGGCTTTGGGAAAGACGGGCTTTAGGGCATTTGGCGCGCCCGACGAACTGGTCAACAGCGCGACGGCAGATTTTATCGATTACGAGCACTCTGTCGGCACGAGTTTTGACATCCCGTTTACCGGCTTTTGCGCCTACATGGCATCCGACATTGCAAGCGCAATGACTTCCGAGCAGCTGTCCCGCCTTTATGTTTCTCACGGCTGGCACCGCATTTCCGGCTATGACGTGCTAGAACACCCGATGGCAGGCCAGCACGTTGCAATGACCTATGAAAACACGGCCCAGCGGGAGGCGGCGATTACAAAATACATCAACGCCGGCCTGAAGAAGAACCAGCTGTGCGTCTATGCGTCAATTTATTTGCGCAACAGCTCGCACAGGGAGAGAATGATGGGGCTTTTCGACAATTCCCAGGAGAACATGGACAGGGGCAACCTGGTATTCATTGACCTTGCGCCCCACTATATTGCCAGCCTGACAAGTGATATAAGGCCGTTTGAGTCAGATATGGCGCGCTTGAGGGACAGGGTTTCAGGCAGGCAGGACAAGCATATCAGGTTTGTAGGCGACTGCGATTCGTTCCTGTTCCAGAACAGGCACTTTGACGAATGCATGGCCATTGAAAACTGGTTGTCTGACAGGCCGCTTGAAGATTCTTCATGCCTTTGCCCGTATCCGCTTCAGCTGCTCAACAAGTTTCCCTATGACATTCACAAGGTCAGGATGTTTGTCAGTCATGACGTTATAGCCGACCACACCGGCAGGATAACCACTGCGTATCTCAGGAGCGACGGGAGGCATCAACATTGACCCACCAGCACGGAAGCAGGCCGCGCATACTGGTCGCGGAGCCGGAGCCAGACATACAGTTCCTTTACAAGTCATTCCTGCACGACTGGGATCTGGAAATCGTGGAAAGCGGGGCAAGGTGCATCCAGGCCGCAACCAAGGAGGGCAGGGCCTCCGACGAGTATCATGATTTGATAGTCATCGACAGCCACGTCAAGGACGGAATGATTGAAACGCTGCGCAGGCTGAGAGAACTGCTGCCGTACCAGCACATTGTCGTGACGAGCACGACGGACCCGGACGTGCTCAGGCGGCAGTTAACCGGGGCAGGCATGTCGAACCAGGCAAACCTTGGCTTTATCCAAAAGCCCTTCATGTTCTCGGACCTTCTATCCCTGTTGAGAGTCAGAAAGCCGCGGGTCAGCAGCGCGCAGTTGACCGACCACATCCTGGCAATCTACGAGGACCAGGAACAGGAGCTGGCCGAGGCGATCTCGTTTGTAAAGCGCGCTGTTCCGAACAACGAGGCGGCGCTGTTTATCCTCAGAGAGGACATCAACCTCGAAGCTGTCAAGGAAAGAATAGCCAGGTGCGGGCTGGACGTCGATTCTCTTGTCCGCGATGGCTCACTGATGTTCACGAAAAACGTGGACTGGTACCTGCCCGACGGGCGCATTGACAAGCAAAGGCTCCTTGTGCAGTGGAATCGCCTCGTCGAAACCTGCGTGAGGTCGGGCAAGAAGGGAGTGCGCGCGTTCTGCATGATGGACTGCATGTTTGAGCACAATTTCCAGAACGAGAGCGTCGACTATGAGGTTGACTATCCTCCGAAACTGGACATCGCCCTTGTGCCGATATGCGCGTACAGAAAACAGGACATTGACAGGCTGAGCGACGACCAGAAGAGAAGGCTGCTGACCTGCCACAGCAAGGTCTGGACGTAGCCGAAGATTAATTTGCTTTACATTATGAAATAGTCCCGATTGCTGCGGTCGGCAAAACTCAGCGCCCAGGAAATTGAAAGACTCAGGGAAACACTTGAGGAACGCGGCATAGCGGCTTCTGCCCCAACCAACAAGTACGAAACGCTGAGAGTGCAGTTTGAAAATATTTTTCTGATTGCATACAGTTCGGGCAAGCTGGTTTACGAGGACAACCCGCAGACCCTCAAAATCATAAGCGGGGTGATGCAGAGTGCCCGGTCAGAATACGAATACGAGCTCGGTTCCGACGAGGCAGGCAAGGGCGAATGGTACGGTCCCCTGGTCGTCGCCTGCGTGGCAGTCAGGCCATTCGACATTGGCGAGCTGCGAAGGGCAGGTGTCAAGGACAGCAAGACGCTTTCCGCCGGCACCATCAAGATAATTGCAAATGAAATCAGGCAGAACAAAAAGCTGGCATGGAGCCATGTCGTGCTGTCGCCGCCGGATTACAATGAGCAATTTGCCAGACTGAAAAAAGAGGGCAAGAACCTGAATGACATGCTGGCTCGTGCACATGCTCGAGTTATAGGAGAGACGCTTGAAAAGCTAGGAAATCTGGATGACGCAAAGATACTCGTAACGATTGACGAATTTGACAAAAAGAAAATGGGTGACGGTCTCAAGGGCCTTGAGAAAGCAAAGGGAGTTGCAATCGTGCAAAAGACAGGGGGCGAAGAGGAGATGCCTGTCGCGGCTGCAAGCATTCTTGCCAAGAGCTTTTTCGAGCAGGAGGTCGACAGACTATCAAGCGAATTTAAAGTCGAGCTGAAAACTGCATCTCCCCAAGACATCCCGAAGAAAGATCTGCACCGCGTTGCAAAGACGCACTTTCGGAACGTTTCGGGACTGCTTTGAGCTTCCAGTCCCCCACTGGTCGAGGAGCAGGGCGCCATGAAAGGCTAGGATTGCGGAATTTTCTTCAGCGCGCTTGAGGCGCCCAGCAGCACCAGGATTGGGCCGACAATGGCGACATAGGGAATTATCATGAGAATCCCGCCGACTTTTATCAGGGTCTCGTCATAGCGGTTTCCTGCGCGCCAAAGGCCAATGATTATGCCAATGATTCCAACGAGAAGTGCAACCGCAGCCAGGCCGAATACGGCAAAGGCGGCGCCAAATGCTGGAGAGAATCTCGGGGCGCTTCCGTTCGGCATGAAAGGGTTTGTACCTGCCGAGAATGTCGCGGCTGCAATAAGCCCAATTGCCACAATGTAAAGGATAAGCCCGGCGAGCAGGCCCCAGAGCATTTTGAGTGGCAGGCTGAATTCGCGCCTGTCTTCGCGCAAAAGTATGCGAAACGCCGTGATGACCATAAATAGCGCGATAATGCCGATCACAATTCCGGCGATTCCGACGGCTGCGAATGTCGCGACCGCGCCCGCGGCTATTTCCGGCCTCGCCATCATACCGCCCGGTGTGAACACTGAGCCCAGCGTCATAAAAGGGACTATCATGCCCATCGCTTCCGCTATTACCCCGAGAATGCCGAACCACTTTAACTTCTCAAGCACCTGCCTGTCGAGCTGCGTAAGAGCAACCCGCGACCCACCATACGGCGACCCCATTCCCGGAGGAGGCGTCGATGGGCTGTTGGTGTGCGGCGCACCACATTTTGAGCAAAAAGCGGCACTGTCATCGTCGCCGTTGCCGCACTGTATACAGTATTTTGTCATTGGTATGTTGTCGCTTGCGGCTGCAAGGGCAATTATTTAAGCAATCTGAAATTCATCTAGATAGAGTGCTTCTCTCCCGACCGCCTGCGCTGTACAATTGCAAAGACCCCTATCGCCCCGGCAAAAATAATCCCAACCGCTGCTAATGGGAACTCGGGCACCGTTGGCGCCTGGATAGTGTTGGCGATTTTCAGCGTATTTACCGAGCCATCAAAAGCGGGCATGTACTTGGCAGAGCCGTCCGAAGACGACGACATGAACGAGATAGAGTAGAGCTTGTCCTGGGTCTGGAACGCGTATGTCTTTGTAGAGAATGAAAAGTTTGGCGAAGTGCACTGGTTAGTGGTCATGATGCCATTCATACCGTTTATTGTTGCCGGCTCAGGGCTGCCAGGAGTGCATGTGAGGTTGCCGCGGTTCTGGAAGGTCCCGCCCTGTCCAAACTGGAAGGGACGAGATGAGTTGGATCCGCCCGACAGCATGCTCTTTGGAACTATGCGGATTGTCATGGAATCTGCGGCGCGAAAGCCCTGACCTGCCTGCTGCTGGAGCTCGTTTGGCACCGCCCTTATCGTCGTGACGGTGGCGTTCTGGTTCTGAAACACCGAGCCCGTCCAGTTTGAGGGAAGCACTATCTGCAGGCTGGAGTCAGGGCTCGTGTAGTTGCCGGTCACAGTCGCAATTGGCTGGCCCCCAAAGCCGCGCCCGCCCCCGAACTGAGCGTTAACCTGGGGTGCCAGAGAAGAATACGATGCAAATGCAAGCGTGACGCCAAGTGCCACCAGCGCTACTATTCCGCAAAACCTTGTTGTCTTGTTTTCATTATTTTCTGGCTTCATCAAGTCCTCCTCCCGGAAAACAAATCCGACACTGACTGCCGGCGCTCGTTAGAGCCAACGCACTTCAATTTGGTTTTCTCAGATTATAAAGCATTGATTACCAAAGTTATCCAACGGCAGGACGCGCAGCACAGTATTTCGGAATGGTTAATAACAAGAGTGCGAACTTTTGCAGTGAAACTTTCCGGTAAATAGCGCGTGGCAACACCCAACAAGAGGTTTTCTTCTGAATATACGATGCTCTCCATACTTGAATACCTCTTTATCCACACCAGGGCCACCCCGGTAAGCAAGTATCACATCTCAGTCAAGATTCCCGGCATCAAGCTCCAGCGCCGCGACAGGATTTCGGCCATGATGGACACGCTTGAGAAAAAGAGGCTCGTAAGGTCCATCCATACTACAAGCACGGTCTTTTACCAGATAACCGATGAGGGCGTTGAAGCGTACCTAAAGTGGGTCAAGCCGTTCCTGGATTTTGCCCGGGAGCAGGAAAAGGGGCTTTCCTGATTGAGCCTAGTGCACAGGGCTTACGGAAGGTTTTTCAATTAAGAGAATAATGGCATCGCCCATTGACTTTTTCCCGGCAAACGTTTGCGCATTATTGCCGATGTCGTCCGCAATGAAGATGGCAAGCCCTATTCTGTGGCCAGTGTCTGCCGAGTATCTTGCAAGCGAGGCAAGAAACGAGTCGACGCTTTTCTCGTCGCCGGAGGACGCTGTCTTTATTATTATTGACCCGTAGCTGGAAATCTCGTCTCTCAGTTTCTGCCCCTGCTGGCCGACCGATTCCTGGTCAATTACCGCGTCAAAGGCATAGTCGCGCGTCGCCTCGTTATCGAGCAGGTTTGAAATTCCCGCCGCAGAGATGTATTCCTGCAGGTCCTCTCCCACTTCTTCAACGCACTCCCCAAGTGCACGCACCGCGTGATCTGCAGAGGCTCCGGTAAGGCAGAGCTCAAAGCTTGAGCGCAGCGAGTTTTCCTCAAACAACCTCTCCCACTTTTGCAGAAGCCTCCGTGATTTCAGGACGGAAAAAAACAGCGGTATGGTGATAATAACGGCAGCGGCCGCAAGTATCGCTATTATCGAGTCAACCAGGTTGTCCATTTGCAGGTGCAGCGCCTTTAGCACGCCCAGGGAGTCAAGGAGCGAAAGGGCGGTAAGGCATCCAACAACAACAAGTATCAAGACAAGATTCTTTTCGATGCCGCGGAGCATCCTTGCAGAATTCCTGCCATACTTTGTCGTCGAAATTATCGACGACGATAACTCGCTGTTCTGGGGGGAATCTGCCAAAGTCAGTGCTTAGCTTGCGGCACGGCTATTTAATAGCCCTGTTAACAGAGTTGACAGCCCCGGCACAATAGTTGCTCGGCAGTTAAAATACTGCCAGTCCAACAGCGCAACTGTGAAAAAGTCAGTAAAAATCGGACTGGTTTCTGTTGCTGCCATTGTCGCGGTGGTCTCTTCGCTGGCATTGTTTACGCATGCGAGGGAATCTGCCGCCGACTCGAGGCTTGGAAATGTGAAGGAAAACGAATCAGCAATGCAGGCGTTCAGCGAGAACTTTCAGCAATCCGGCGCCGCGAATTCGGCCGGAAAAGGCGAATCAGCCGCATCGGAGGCAGGCGAGGCGCCAGGCAGATAGCCGGGCTGCTCAGGAGTCGATCTAGACAGCAGAATACAATGGAGCACCTGATTGGTCCAAATGCCTAGGTTAGCCTTTGCACTATTTTTGACACTTGCCCTTGCGCTGGGGTGTGGCTTTGCAGCAACCATACATCCAGCAGCGGCGCAGCTGGGCGAGGAGGGCAGCCGCGGCTTTGGCGGCGAAGGCAGCCTCTACTTTGGGGGCGTCAGCCTTCCGGCAATCATACTGTACAGCGTAATAGCAGCAATGGTCGCTGCGGTGATCTACACCGTGGCTGTTATCGGAAGAAATGAGGTTAAAAGACGCGCTGGTACGGCCAGGCGTGCGGGTAACAGGGCGCAGCCGGGCAAAAGATAGAGGAGGGCGGGAGCAAATTTTTAGCAATTCTAGCCTGATAATGACAGTAGGGCTGGTTCTTGCAGGTGCTTTTGTCGCCGCCGTCTTGCTCGTGCCGGTAGCCGCGCACGCACAGGAGCGCGGAGGCTTTAACAGGCTTTCAAGTCCGCGAGGCGCGGAGAGGATGCTGGGCTGGGTAGCTATAGGCGCAGGAACCGTGGGGACAGGCTCGTTCATGGTATACTCGATGGCCCTGCGCAGGCGCGTCATGCCGCCCCTGACAACAGACGGCAAGCTCTCTTCGACGGCAGCAAACGGGTCGGCGTCAAGATGGATTGCCACTATCAGAAAGCCGCTTCTCAACTTTCACGTATCTATCAACCTGATTGGGTTTTTTGCAGGCATGGCCCATGGCTTTTTCTTTGTCCGCGGGCTTGACATCATTTCGCTCACCCTTGCAATTTCAATGGCTGTTGCGGTCGGAAGCGGGCTTTTGCTAAAGTTCGGGTCGCGTCGGATAAAGTTTTACAACTTTCAGCTGCACGGCAACATCTCACTTGTCCTGCTTGTCGTCCTGCTGACCGGCATGCACGTTCTTTCGGTTCGAGGCGGCGACTAGAATTGGCCGGCGCAGAAGCAGTCCAGAGTGAAAAGCAACGTCCTGCCCTGCAGAGCGCCCACTTTCTTTTGTGCAGTAACTGCCTCTGGGTCGCTACAATCCGCTCCGAGCGGCGTCAACAGATCACAACCTGTCCCTGCTGCGGGGAAGTGCTTGCCTGCCTTCCGGTCGAGCGCGAGATTACCCGTCATGCAACGGACGGATTGTCTCGCAGGCTTGTGTCTGCTCCGGCTAGTTAGGTGGATGCTCCCGGCAAAAACTCAACCCATAAACTCTGTCAGGCTCGACTGCTCCTTCTTTGGTTCGCGGAAGAGGAGCTTGAGCTCCATTGACAGCGTCTGCACCCTGCAGCGCAAATAGTCATTTATCGCATACTGCTGGCACATGTCGGTGGCTATCCCGAGATATTTTTCCACCGCGCCCCTTGTCACCGTCTGCAAAAGTTCGTGGCTGCACTCGATGCACTTGCCCATCAGCGGCATCCTTCGATATTTCTTGCCGCAGTTTGTGCATCGAAAAGTCTGCGAGCTGTACGAGCGCATGTTTCCCATTATGTCAGGCAGTATGTGCGTGGTAAGCACCATCGCGGCGACCTCGTTTGCGTCAACCGCGTTTATCAGTTTCGCGGTGTCAAACTGCATTTTGAGCTTCTCGTCCATGGTGTTGAGAGTCGAGTACGCGCTCCTCTGCTCCTTGGTAGTAAGCGAGCTTGTCAGATGCGTAAAGCCGTAGCCGAAGAACTGCGAGTCCTGGCCTATGCGGGCCTTGAGCGTCTCTATGTCGCTTGCATGGTCGGCCGCCTTGGCGTTCTTTTTCCACGTTCCCTCATAGAATGAGAGCGGATAGGAGGACGCGACGTCGACATTGTGGGCCTGCCTCTGGACCTCGTGGGGAAGCACTATCGGCTGAATCAGCAACGGCGCGTCCATCAGCCCGCCTATCTTGTCCGGCAGGAAGTCAAAAGAGAAATTCAAAAATGCGTCCATCAGAAGCATCACCGAGTCGGCGTCGCCGTCGCAGTCGCGCCTCTTTGCCGAGTGCCACACCGGCGACGCGAGGCAGACTTGCGAGTCGGTAAAGCCGATTATCCTGCCCATTATTCCGACTGAAGTGTGGGGCGCAAGCCCGACTACCAGGTGGCCGACAAGGTCGTCGACGGAATTGACCCTGTAGAACGGCTCGAGCTCGTAAATTCTTTCAAGCTCGTCGTCGACAAACTTGGCCGTGTTGACAAGGTGCACTGCAGAGTCTCGGGGGATAAGCACGTCCTGCATGAGAAGCTCCACCGTCTGGTCCGTCGCGACCAGCTCGTTTCCCGCGTAGTCACTGGTATAGCCAAGCTCTTTCAGTTGATCTATCGAGACGCCAATCCACTCGGGCTTGAAGTGCGTCAGCGGCTCGTTTGTCGCGTCAAACCTGATGGTGCCGTCCTTGAACGCATGAAGGCCGTGCTTTTGGCGCAGTATGCCTTTCTCAAGGGGTTCTGCAGAGCGGTGCCTGCTCATGAGCGACTTGACGCCCTTCAGCGGCTCTTCTGCCCTCTTGCCGACGCGCTTTTGGGCGGTCTCTAGCGCCTGCTTGAGCGGGTAGCTCACCGGCGCAAAAGTCCTGCCGTCCCTGTCGCAGCGCGGGCACTTTTCTCCCTCCTCTATCTCGTCATGGCACACAAAGCATGTGCAGCGAAGCGGCGTCGCGGAGCCGCAGGCCCGGCAGTGGGTGCCGGTCGAGGGCATCTTGCATGCGCTGCAGAATCTGTCTGCAATCTCGGCAAAGAAGGGCTCTTCCTTGCAGGCCTTTAGGATGTCACGCGTCGCGCCTCCCTTGGCGCCAATCGGAAACAGCACGTGCACAGGGGGCTTCATCTTGCGCTCCGCTGCCTTTTCCGGCCTGCCAACTCTGACGCCGATGGACGACGCGAACTTGGGCATCACTTCGATGCTGGACATTTGCTTTACAAGCTCGTTTGCATCGCGGGGCTGCGGCAGCGCGGCGCTTGCAAAGGAGGAGAACGGCGAGTTTAGCAGCCTGTTTATCGTGAACAGTTGATCAGAGTCGTCAATGACAATGTGCGCGGGCATGCCGGAGGCATCGTGCTCCACATGATGAGCCACGCCAAGCCGCTCAAGGATTTCCTTCAGCCGCTCGTCTGCCGGCAGTCGCCCCAGCTCTGCAAAGCACTCCACCAGGATCTTGCTCCTTACGTACTGCACGTCTTCGAGCGAAAGGCTGTCCCAGTACAGCAGGTAACGGGGATGCAGCGGGAGGCCGAGTTTTTCGCTAATTAGAAATGCCTCATCGCGCGTCGGCGCGTTTGAGAGCCAGTCTCGCGCAAGCTCGGCGAGCCGGAGCCTTTCTATGGCAACAGGGAGAACGTCAGCCGAGGCGACAAGTTTTTCGCGCAGCTGGAGCGCCCAGATCTCCTCCACATAGCTGGCAGGAGGAAGCTGGGCGTTGTTCTCAAGAAAGTCGCCGTAGCTTATCAGCATGTCACCAAGGTACAGTATCTTGCTCACCTTGCGCCGGATTTTTTCTGCGAGCTCGACCGTCGGCACGGGCATGACCCTGCCGTCTTCCAGCCGAACCACTGGCGGCTCGATGGTGTCGACAAGCGCAAGCGTCGATGCCTTGCCCGGAATGTCCATCTTGATCTGGGTGCCTGCGACGATCGCATAGTTCAGGAGCACCGGCACTGCAGGGTGCACGCCCACCGTTGCAAAGCCAGTGTTAACAGACCGGCCATAGCGCAGCCTAAAGCCCCCAATCCTTTTTGTCATTGAAAGGACCGGCCTGCCCGTAATTACCTCCGTCATCCTGTGGTGGGCCGCATCGTCGTCATTTCCCGTCTGAATCGCGCCCTTTAGTTCCTTGAGCCATTCCCAGCCCTCGAGTTTCAGAGTCTCGACGAGCTTTAGCAGCTTTCTGCTCCTCCCGATGAGCCCGTCGTTCATTACCCTGAGCGCGCCTCCCCTCACCCTGTCGGTTGCAATCCTGCGCATCCCCTTGTGCCCCACCACCTCGACGGGGTCTGTGTCAACGCCGTCAAGCTCGACCGGGAGGCTGGCGATGCACTTGACCACGTCGTCGTCAAGCACCTTGAACTGAAAGCCCATCACCTCGCGCTCGTAGATGCGCAGTTCCTCGACGAACCTTCCGGTCTCGTCGTCATGAAACGAGTTTGCGACGTATTTCTTCAGGCCGGCCACCCGGCGCGCATGATCGGCTATCAGCATGGTAAGTGCCGCCTCTGTTCCTCCGGCTGACCTTATTGGCCCGGCAAATGAAACGGAAAGGTACTCGCTCCCGTCGCTGTTCTTTTTTATCAGGACGTCCGCAATGCCCTGGAGAGGCGCAACTGTGACGCCTTCGGTGACTACTGCAAGCGAGACCCTCACCGCGCTGTCAAGCCGGCTTCGCATGTCGCCTCCGCCGTAATCGCCCCTTGCTATCTCTTCGGCTATCTTGAGCGCAGCCTTTTCCTTTGTCGTCGCTGCAAGAAGAGTTCTCAGCCTGTCGCTGATGTCGATGTCGTGCATCTTGGCTACGCGGTCTGAAAGGTCGTATGCTATCTTGGGCTCGACAATATCGGCCGCATCGTAGCCCTTCCTGCGGGCCTTTGCAGCATGCTGGTAATTCTGAAAAACGCTCTCGAGAATCTTTCTGTGGTACTCCCGGTAGTAGGCAGGCATTGCCACGTCCTTTAGGCGTGAGTCGGCCTCTTCCAGCCTCATGAACGGATGGCCTTGATTATCGACGAGAACTTGTTCTCCCAGTTGCCGTCCTTCTCAATCATTGTACCTATCACTATAATGTCAGCGCCGGCATTGGCTATCTGGCTCGCAGTCTCGGCGTTGCGTATGCCTCCTCCCACAATGAGGACGCCCTGGTACGCCTTTCTCACGGCCGCGACCATTTCGGGCGTGACATTCTGGGTGGCGCCGGAGCCGGCCTCAAGATAGACAAATCTCATGCCCATGTACTGCGCCGCCAGCGCGTACATCGCAGCCAGGTTCGGCTTGTGGAACGGTATTCCCCTCGCGTGGCCTACAAACCAGGCCGCCGTGCCCTCGCCTATGATGATGTACGCGGTGGGCAGCGGCTCTATCGAGTACTTTTTCACTGCCAGCGCGCCAAGCGCCTGGGCTTCTGTGATAAAGTAAGGGTTCTCGGAGTTCAAAAGCGAGCTGAACAGAATCGCGTCTGCCTTTGGCGACACACCGGTCACGTTTCCGGGGAACAGTATTACCGGAATCTTTTTGAGCTGCGACTTGATCTCTGAAACAACCTGTGCGAGCTCTATCTGGTCAATTGCCGAAGAGCCTCCGACCAGGATTGCAGACGCACCAAAGTCCTCCAGCTTTGATGCCAGGACTGCCGCGTCGCGGGCGTTCTCAGAGTCGATAAGCGGAAGGCAGACCGTGCCGTGTTTCTTTATCTCGCTCAACAGATGCTGCTCGGTCTTGCCAAGAATTATAGAAGGTACGCCCACTTCGAATGGAAGCACAACGCCGGTCATTTTAAAGTTTGACGAAGGCTTCACGGGCAGTCGCCGGCGCAAATCTTTAATTGCAGTATGGTATACAAATCTGTATAGCTGCAAGCGACACACCCGGATCTAATTCTGATGCACTATTACACGCCATTATTGCAAAATCTACATTTACGCCCAAGCAAATCGCCATAATCTCCAAACGTCTGTCCGGTGGCGGCCGGATGCCCCGCATGACTTCGGGCGCATATTACAGGCAGGTCGGCCAGTGCAGGGAAAAGACAATTGCCGTAATGTACAGCCTTGTCCTGCTCGAGCTAATGGGAGCAGTCGATCAGGGAACGGCCGAGGCGCTGTCACGCATTGGTGACCAGTTGCGCGTGATATTTGCCCCGGAAAACCGTGATGTTGTGATGCAATCACGCGCTGAGGATGTGATATCCGCGATAGACCGCGTGATACAAAGAGTATGCAAGGTGTGAACAACGTTGCAGCAGTATCAATATATCACGGTTTTTGAGGGAAATACCGTGATGTTCTGTGATTGATGTGACATCTGTTGTGACGTTTGTGACGAGTGATACCGTGATGTCCTGCATACTTGCCTTCCTGGCGGGCCTTGGCAGCGTGATGCTCTACAATAAAGTCACGGCATCACGCGCGTCACGCGTGGAGCCGGTGAACCAGGAGCCGGATATCACGCCTCCCGAGCCCATGCCGCGTGAGCATCACGCGGGTGACGCCGTGATAGAGGCCGTGGTGGCCGAATACACTCGGCGATTGCAGGAGTATGACAAGGTAATAGCTGACCTGCGTGTCAGGCTTGACATTATGGAAGTCCAAGCATCACGCGTTCGGCCGCAACATCACAGGGTTGTCGAGGAAAACGAGCAAATGTCACAGGCAATAATCACGCCGCGTGATATATCACAGCCACATCACGCGCCATCACGGCAAGTCGCGCCTCACGCGTCACGCGTGACAGAGCCTGTCGCCGTCACGCAGCACGCTAGTGTGATTTCCGCAAATGACGATGCTGTTGAGAACCGCAACGGCACTACCGACTATATCCTAAAGCTCCTCGCCGAACGAAAGAGGTCGTCTAGGGAAGTGCAGCAGGCCATCGGCAGAAGCCGCGAGCATACCTCAAGGCTTATGAAAAGGCTCAATGACGCCGGCCTAGTTGTCCGGGACAACTCGTCCAAGCCGTTCAGTTACGCAATAACTGCTCTGGGCCAGGCTAGACTTCGGGAGAAAGGCGCGGCTGTACCTGCTGGGCAGGAGAGCCCACCCGATAGGTCCATTCCTTTCCCTGGCGGACCCTAGCAAGCCTGCCGCGTTCTGAGTATCGAGAGAGGTACGTGGAGATGATGCTGAGCTTGATGGGCTCGTTATAGTGATCTTCGTACATTTCAAGCACGTCGCTTGAGGTAAACTTTGCAAAGGGGAACTTGGTCTGCACGATGTTCCATATTCTGTCCCCTACCGAGGCTGCAGGTCGCTGCTCGCTTGCGTCAGCCAAACCTGCGTGCACACGCGGAGAATCGTCTGACTCGATGTTGAGAAGGTCCATGAACTCTATTATCTTGACAATCTTGTCCTTGGAGACGTTTCCCTCAAGGGACAGGTTGTACTTGCTGCCTTCTGCATCCTCGAGTTCTATCTTTATCCTTCTCTTACCAGCGCTCGTTTGCTACCCCACCCCGGAACGTATCCTAGGCTGTTAACATGATAACACTTAACAGAGCTGCTGCAAAACCCGATAACACTATGCTCAGCTTGTGTTAACAATGCTTGAGAGGATAGCTTTTGTCTACGATGTTTGTTGATTGTTAACTAGTATCTTTGTAGAATCGCGGCCAGAAGACGCCTCCAGTGGAAATGGAGGGGTTGCCGGCTGGCCATTAACACTGTTAACGGTGATCTTCACGCTCCACTGGAAATAAAGGGGTCCTTTTCAGGCAGTTTGACGGACCAACGATCGCGCCCTGTTAACATCACCCAGACTGGCTTGGCCGCCACCCCTAGCTTTCCTCTGCAATAGTCCTCCTCAAGAACCCCCTTTAGAATATAGAATAGAATAGAGTTACCGGTGAGTACTAGTTGATTAGGGGGTTTAAATGGGCCGTGTTAACATGGGCGTGGAGATACGTTAACAAACTCGTGTTCTCGAAAGGAAAGCAAGGGGTGTGGGCATGGACTCTGATATTGACAACATCTTTACCAAGGCGGCCAGCGGCAGGTCCCTTGTAAAGAACCGGCAGACGCTTACGATCGATTATGTACCGGAGAACCTACCTTTCCGCGACGAGGAAAGCAGGACCCTTGCGCAGGTCCTATCCAGCCTGTTCAAAGGGGCCAGGCCTTCAAACCTCCTGCTCTTTGGTAAGCCGGGGACAGGTAAGACCGCGGTCGTAAAGAATGTCATTGACAGGCTCCAGAAAAAGGCCCGCGAGCTTGGCGTTCATGTGACCGTAGCGGTTGTTAATGCCAAACTTGCCAACAGCGCTTACAAGGTCCTCTTTGAAATAGCGGAGGAAATCGGCATCAATAGCGAAGCCAGCAGGGACAAGAAAATCGTGCATTTCACCGGCCTGTCGATGGGCGAGGCGACCGACAGGATACTCCAGTTCATACAAAAGAAAAAACTGCACCTGATACTTGTAATTGACGAAATCGACTCGCTTGTCGACAAGAACGGCGACGATATCCTATACAGCCTGACGCGGGCAAACCAGCAAATGATGTCCTCTGGCGGCGCTTTTGTAACGCTCGTCGGAATTTCAAACAGCCTTGACTTCAAGGACAAACTGGACCCTCGCGTCAGGAGCAGCCTGAGCGAGGAGGAGACCGTTTTCAACCCGTATACCGTGCAGCAGCTCCGCGAAATACTGCACGAGCGCGCAAAACTGGCCTTCAACGAAGGCGGCGTTTCAGAAGGAGCAATAAACCTGTGCGCCGCCGTGGCAGGCAGGGAGCATGGCGATGCGCGAAAGGCGATTGACCTTCTGCGGGTCGCCTCGGAGCTGGCCGAGCGAGAGGGGGCAGGCAAGGTGGACGAGCATCACGTAAGGCAGGCCCAAGAAAAGATAGAGAAGGACACGAGCTATGAAATCTTGAAAAACGCAACAACGCACACCAAGTATGTAGTCGTTGCAATCACAAAGTCAAAGAACGGAAACACGGGCGACGTTTATGAGATCTATTCTTCAATCTGCAGGCAGGTGGAGCAGGAGCCGCTGACGCAGCGCCGGCTTACGCAAATAATAAGCGAGCTTGACCAGCTCGGGCTTGTGGCGACAGACATTGTTAGCCAGGGCAGGTACGGCCGGTCGCAAAAGATCAAGGTGACGATACCGCTTTCGACAATACGCGAAGCGATAGCGGACGATGCCGCGCTCCTGTCAATCTTGAATTCGGATTCAAAAAACAGCTAGGACCGCTTTTCCGGCTTTGACCATTTCCTCATCCACTCCAGCAATCCTACAAGAGACTCTACCAGTTCCTGGCCCTTGGGAGTAAGGTTATACTCCACGCGCGGTGGAATCTCGCTGTAAGCCTTTCTTTCAAGAACACCGCCCCTTTCAAGTTCCTTGAGCCTTACGGCAAGCGTCTTGCTGCTAATGCCCCTCAGTGCCTGCCGAAACTGCTTGTACCTGACGGGATGCGTGGTACAGCACAGAGGAATGAGTATCTCTAGAGTTCCGCGGCTTGTCATTAATTTTCTCAGCCGCGCGGTTTCACTCATAAGCGCGGCAGGGCTGTAACCCTCAAAGTCGCATCCCTGGTGCATTGGCAGTCCGTCTTTCTTGGTTTCCATAACTACACCAACTGTAGGCGAGTCGCCCTGACAACTTAAATAGTTTCCCTAGTAAACTGCTTTGTGGAAGAGTCAATCAAAAGCGAGGTAAAGAAGCATTATGCCAGGATCGCTTTAACAGGCAATTCCGATTGTTGCTGCATGCCCTGTGACTGTGACCCGTCCACCTCGGTGATGGGTGCTGCCGAAAAGATCGGCTACGATTCCGCCGATTTAAAATCGATACCCGAGGGCTCGGTACTTGGCGTTGGATGCGGAGCGCCTCTGAAATTTGCAGAGATTGAGAAAGGCGAGACAGTCGTTGACCTGGGCTCCGGTGCAGGGATCGATGTTTTCTTGTCGGCAAACGAGGTGGGAGAAAATGGAAAGGTAATTGGAATAGACATGACTGAGGAAATGCTTGATAGGGCCAGAAGGAACGCGCTGGAGAACAATTATTCAAACGTGGAATTTAGAAAAGGGGAAATAGAGTCTGACATCCCGGTTGAAAGCAGCACGGTCGATCTGGTTATCAGCAACTGTGTTATCAACCTGACAACCGACAAGGCTGCAGCGTTCAAACACGTTCACAGGATTCTGAAGCCCGGAGGCAGAATGATAATTTCCGACCTTGTAACCGACCGAGAGGTAAGTTCCGCATCAGTCAGTGAATCGAGATGGTGCGGTTGCATCGACGGCGCACTGACTAGAGAAAACTATCTTGAGAGCATCCGGAAAGCAGGATTTGGCATTGTTGAGGTGCTTGAAGAGAGACCGTATGTCAGTGAACAGAGCGACGGTAGAAACATGACAAGCGTAATAGTCAAAGCTGTAAAATCATGAAGCCTGAAACGAGTCCGCCACAGACTGAGCGAACAATTCTATTCGTGTGCGTTGAAAATGCCGGAAGGAGCCAGATGGCTGAAGGCTTTTTCAATGCCAGGTATGCCCCGAAAGGGTACAGGGCAATAAGCGCAGGGACAAGGCCCGCGTCACAGATTAACCCCGCTGCGATTCAGGCAATGAAGGAAGTCGGCATCGACATCAGCAGGCAAAAATCAAAGACTATTTCTGGCGAGATGATTAACAAATCCTCAAAGGCAGTCAACATGGGATGCATGGACAAAGACGAGTGCCCGATGCTTTTTGTCAGCAACATTGTCGACTGGCAAATTGAGGACCCAAAGGGTAAGCCCATCGAAAAGGTCCGTGAGATAAGAGACGAGATAGAAAAAAGAGTAAGGGAAATTGCAGAAAGCCTCGCCAGCTAGATTTTCAATCGCGCAAAAAAGGTTCATTGCCGAAGTCATTGGCACTTTTATCGTAGTGGTGCTTGCGACCGGCTCAGTGGTCCTGGATGCAAAGGCAGGCGGCACGCTGGGCCTTCCTTTCGTAGCGATTGCCCCGCTTGTCGGCGTTGCAGTCGGAGTCTACCTGTTTGGAAAAATTTCAATGGCGCACTTTAACCCTGCAGTATCGCTTGCGTTTTTGATAAGCAGGCACATTACAAAGCGGCAGCTCGTCTATTATCTTGCCGCGGAAATCATTGGCGCCCTGCTGGCAAGCCTGTTTGTCAAGTCAGTAATCGGAACGGAGGCAGACCTCGGAGCAAACGCTCCCAACTATTCGTTTCCGCTGCCGGTGATTTTCGGGATCGAGGTGCTGGCTTCAGCGTTTCTCATGACCATGATATTCATTGTTGTATATACAAAGGGCCTGAGGGGATTCGGAGGGATTGCGATCGGATGCGTTGTCGCGCTGGACATCTTTTTCCTTGCCTTTATTTCAGGCGCCTCGATGAACCCGGCGAGATCGCTTGCCCCGGCGCTTCTTTCAGGAGCCCTATCAAACCTGTGGCTCTACTGGACTGCAACTTTTGTCGGCATGTCAATCGTTGCATTTGCGTTCAGGAAGAAATTTGTCTGAAATGATGCAGCGGCTCACTTGGCTTGCGCGCCGGCATTGAACGCTATTGATTCTCTGTCCGCGACAAAGTCCTGCATGGTGGGCTGCAGCGTCGCAAGGTTGACCATTATTGCAATGCCAGGCGTGGGCATTATTCCCATCGTCTGCTGGAACTTTGTCTGGCTCTGCCATGCGCCCGAGTTGACTACCAGCGTGCCCTTGTAGTTCTGGATGTCAGTCACGTGCACGTGGCCCGAGTGGAATATGTCCGGCACCTCGCTTATCACCATCATGTCTTCGGATTCTGGCGCAATCGGGGTCCTGCCGCCGTACATTGGTGCCAGGTGCCTTGCCTTGAGAAGCACCTTCATCGCCTCCGCAGGCCTGCTGTAACTCAGCCCCGGGGTTGTTGCAATAACGTCGTCAAGGCTCTGGCCGTGGTACATCAGTATCTTTACCCCGTCAAGCTGCACAAATGCCGGGTTGCCGAGCATCACGCAGTTCTCGAGCCTCCGCAGGCCTTCAGCCTCGATTCCCGGGAGCGCGGGCTGGGGAAGCGCTCTCCTGCCGGGATCGTGGTTGCCGGGGATAACGAGCATCTTGATGTGCTTTGGCACCTTTGATAGGACCTCTGCTGCATGCGCCATTTGTTTGGCTGTATCAAGCTCCAGAAGCTCCTTGTCCTGGTTTGGAAATATCCCGATGCCGTCGATCAGGTCCCCGCCGACGCACAGGTACCGTATCTTGCGGATGATATCGTCATCCGTTGACGAGAGCCACTCAAGGAACTTTAGAAACTCGGCGCGCATGAAGAACTTGCTCCCGACATGCAGGTCAGAGATGAGAACGGCGTACGACTCGGACCTGCTCCTGTTTGGCAGGTGGTCCGGTATGTCCGGAGAAACTGCGCTCCTGATTGCAAGCCCCGGAACGCCCTTTGCGTTTTCCAGCTCGAGCATTACCAGCTGGTCCATTGAAAGCGACGACACCTGGCGCTTTGCCTCGTCGCTGATAGCGCTTGCAGTCAGCACTCCGGTATAGTCGTCAATTTCCAGATCTACTGCGCCATTTTTCTTGGCGCGGCGGAACATCACGAGGCCGGCGACAATTATCGACCCGCCAGATAAATTGTTCCCGTTAGGATGCTCTCCTCTTGGGTTTTCATTCCCTAACTGCAGCTTGCCGTTTCTCATTGTCTGCTTGACAGACGCAACCTTGACAATGCGCCTGCTGTCCGGCCGCTGCGATAGAATTTTCATTGATTTTTCAAACCTGCTGCGGAAAAGCGCCGTATAGCCCGGCACTCCCTCCCCAGTATTCACCTTGGGAGTTGGATCAAGCAAAACAGTACAGGCAAGCGAGTCCTGCTCGGCAGATCCGAACACCTGCGGTGCGTGGATCTCGACAGCGGCCTCCTGCGCCTTTGGGGTGAGGGCGCCCTTGATGTCCTCGATAAAAATCACGCCGTCCTTTTTCCTGCTCTTGGACTTGATTATCTCCTGGATCATTTTGAGGACGTCGGCGTCAAGGCCTTTGAGCATTGCAAAAGCGTCAGGGTGAATCCTGTAACCCTTGCTCGCAGCGTACGACAATGCGTTAAAGATTTCACTTTGAAGAGCCAACAGGAAAGGACACACTTGACACGCGAGGCGTCTTTATCTAGATTTCCCTTTCAGAAAATTCTTTATCATGCTGCAGAACGCTCTGCCACCTTTTGCCAAGAAATAAATACTAACGAGCGCCCTTGAGAGGCTGTGGGGACAGCCGCTTCAGTGCGGAGGTACGCCATGTGTTTTGCAGTCATGCTTTTGGTTATTGCTGGGGCATACGAACTTTACCCCCGGCGCGCATATGCTGATGGAATCACGGTAGAACAAATCCAGGCCTCTATCGGCAACAGAGCCGCAACCTTGTTTATCAAAATAAACCCGCCGGTGCTGGTCGCAGGCACCGACCAGGATGCCTACCTGCAGCTGCGGCTTTTTGACGCAAAGACAAACAACACCATCACCGGCACTACGTTTGAGCTCACCGTCACAAAAGGAGTCGCCAATGATGCCAAGCGTCTTTTGCAGGACACATTTGCAACGGACAGCGGCCTTTTGACGCTTCACATTGCGCCCATGCCCGGTGAAGTTCAGATAAATGGCAACGACGACCCATTCATGCCGGGATATATGGCCGATCCCGGCGGCAACGTAAAGATCAGCGGCCCGCTTTTGCTTGACGGCGGCATTTACCACCTTCACATAAAAATAGTGACTGTGGACGACATACGCACGCTTCTTGACGACGCCACCGCGCCGCAATTCGACTCTTACCTCAGCATCGGGGATATCGCAAGCACTGCTGTAGCTGTTGGAAGCCAGCAGGCCAATTCAACGCTGGTTTCATATTATGACAAGACGAGCGGATTCTCGTTAAACCCCGAGAACCGGACATTTACATGGCGGATGCCATTTGACTGGAATGCTTCAAGGATCGCAAAGGCGGCCTCATTTATCGTGCACGAGGAAGTCAGGATTCCTGCAAACCTCACTTCGCAATGGCACGCGAACGCCTTCAACGCCACACTGAACGGCCATCAGTCGGTTGGAAAAATTATCGTGGACCCGTTTACTTACAAGACGGCCATTGTAGTGCACTACTTTCTTTGGAAACCTGACGTTGTAAACCTGCTTGCAAATGACAAAAGCCTCTCCAGCGCGAAGCAAATGCAGTTTACGCTGTTTCCCCAGGGATTTCAGGCCGACAATGAAACGTCCGGCATCTGGCAAGGAGAATCCAGAGCCGCCATTGTGACCTGGTCGCCGGGCCAGCTCTCTTCAGGCACAACCGAGCAGGCAAAAATCCAGTTCATTGACTCGGAGGGCAAGAAGATAGCCGCGGACGTAAGCTATGCTCTCACGGTAAAGGATTTGCAGGGCAACACGGTCATATCAAAGACGGGTCTCGTTGCAGTCAACGGTACTGACACGCAGAATCTCAGCTTCCCGTCGAACCAGATATACAGAATCGAGGCCAGCATCAGCGCTGTAAATTACCCCAACAGTGCGCCTGACCTCCGCAAGGACTTTGCCAGGGGCGTGGTAGTCGTCCCCGAATTTCCCGCCGGCTCGATTATCGCGATCAGCGGCATAATCGGCTTTGCAGTCATCCTTCAGAGGCTTGCGAACAGGAGATAGTGTCACTCTTTTATTTCAGAAACGGCAATCTAGTGGCATGAAAAAGTTCTGCGGCAGGTGCAAAAAGGAGCTGCCGGCCGACTCGAGATACCTGCTGTGCGAGGAGTGCCACATGAAGGTAATCCACTCAGAAGAGGACAGGGAGTTTTACGAAAACTCGCGTGTCCACTACTAGGGCACTTCTGCAGTGCGCCTTGAAACGTCCTTATCAGCAGTTTCGCCGGAGATATCTGGCAGCGCAGGGGTTTTCCTTTCTGTGATGCCCCGCCGCGTCTTTTTGCCTTTGTTCATGTCGTCCGGTGAGGCGACAGGCAGCGGCACCGCATCCTTTAGCCTGGCCGCCATTGCGCGCCGGGCAACGACAAGGTCCCGCTGGTAGTCCATTAGCTTGAGAAAACCGCTGTATATCAGCTCCTGCTCTGCATACGACCTTGTCTTTATCTCTGCAAGTATCTCGTCAAACGTTTCCGCATAGCGCGGCGCGAGCCCGCCCATCCTTCCTATCATTCTTGCGTCGTACTCTGCCTTTTTGGCATCAGACTTTCTCTTTGCCTTCTTTGCCCTGACCTTTGCCACCCTAGCGCCCGAGTAAAGCAGGTCGCGCAGCTCAGAAGCAGCCGATTTTGCCTTCTTTGAAATTTCCGACTCGTCGTCGACATAGTTTGCCGGCTGCGAAACCGTAGTCGTTTCGGGGTACGGGTGGGCTGCAAGATATGCTCTCTCGCGAAGGACCATGTCGGCCCTGGTCTTTTGCCTCTGCTCCTCCTGGCGCTTTATCTCGATTTGCTCCTGCTCGCTTGCAGCGCGCCGGATTTCCTCTGCCGATGGCCTCAGGCTCCTTGCGACAGGCAGCGGCGCGTCCTTATCAGCGGAGTAAGAGGCAACGTCAATGCCGTTATTGAGGAGGACATAGCCTCCGGAAATTGTAATATCGGATTTGGGAATGTCGAACCTCTTGCCCGTGTCGCTAAATACCACTATTGCATCCTTCCCTTCCATCTGCACGCGGCCTACATAGTTTGTATCGCCGCCCACTGCCGGCACTATAACGGACTTATTGAACAGGTCGCCAGGATACTTGCCCTCGAAGCTTGCGAGGTCGACATCGGTGCTGTCATTCGCACCCTGCAACGGCCTTCCTTGATTGTCCTGCACAACAAAGGCAGCTTTTGCTTGCATAAAACGGCTGTGAGAAAATTTCGCATAACATTCCCAACGTTAATAATTAGTAAATGGCGAGTCGTTTTTCGTGGCTGTACAGCAGGCATTCAGCCCCTCCATCGGAACGGGCCTTGCCTTTTCGTCGCTTGCGCTGCTCTATTCCCTCATGCTTATCGGCGTGTATGTGACTTCTTCGCATCTGGGCCTCACCTGCCCGGACTGGCCGCTGTGCCCAAACGGCTTTGGCTGGCCGGCGGACAGATTCTTTTTTGAGCAGCTGCACCGGCTGGTGGCCGCAATCACTGCAGGTTTTATCATTTCGACGGCGGTTTATTTCAGGCACGCGCCGCCGGCGCGCAAGACGGCTGCCATTGCCGCGGTACTCGTCTGTGTCCAGATAGGCTTTGGCGCGGTCGTGGTGTATTCGAAGCTAAACCCGTTTCTAGTCGCGGCCCACCTGTCGACTGGTATCGCACTCTTTGCGATGGCGCTGATGACCTTTCTTGCGTCCTACAGGATGTACAGGGGCGCCGGCACAAAATTGTTATAGCGATCCGGGCGGCTGTCTGCTGTAGTGGCCTCGGGCCTTGCATCATCAAGAGTCATTCTGGACGAGTCGTGGGCATTCAAGGATGCCACAAGGCAGGACACGTCATACCTCACCCACGGCTACCATCGATATCCCGCAAAATTCATCCCGCAGCTGGCGCGCCGGGTTATCAGCGAAAACACACGACCCGGCGACCTTGTCTGCGACCCGTTCATGGGTTCTGGCACAACGCTTGTAGAGGCGCTGCTTGCAGGAAGAAACGCCCATGGCTCGGACATAAACCCGGTGGCCGTGCTCATTGCAAAGGCAAAGACCACGCCAATCGAGCCGTCCAGACTGCGTTCGGTTGCCGAGCCGCTGCTAAGGTCCATTGAAGGCAATCTGCCGCGCGCAGATTTGCCTCCGCTCTCGGAGTACAGCCGCGAGCGCATCGGCTACTGGTTTGCAGAAAAACAGAGAGGCGACCTCGCAGCAATCCTCGCGGCGATAAAGGAGATAAGCGACAGCGACGTGCAGACGCTTCTGCTCTGCTCTTTTTCAAACATCCTGAAGTCGTGCTCGAGGTGGCTTATGAAGTCGGTCAAGCCGACGGTGGACAAGGACAAGCATCCCGCCGATGCAAGGCGCGCCTTTGTCCTGAACACGCGCCGCCTCCTGAAGAAAAACGAGGAATTTTACAGCGCGTCGGCGCATTTTAGGAGCGCAAGGTGCACGACAGAGGCTTGCGACGCGCGCAGGCTGTCGCTTTCCAGCGGCAGCGCCATGCTTGTTGTGACGAGTCCGCCTTACGTCACCTCGTACGAGTATGCCGACCTGCACCAGCTCAGCGCGCTTTGGCTGGGCTACGCCGGCAGCCTCAGGGACTTTCGCGGCAGGTTCATAGGATCGGTGCAGAAAAGGCAGGGCGAACCCCAGCAAGTCTACAGCAGCCTGGCCCGCGAGACGGTTGCAAAACTGCAGCAGCGCGACGCCCGGGGGGCTGCAGGCGCGCAGCGGTACTTTTTTGAAATGCAGCAGGCCTTTGAGGAGATGCACCGGATGCTTGCGCGAAAAGGCAGGGCAGCCGTGGTGATAGGGAACACTGACCTCCGGCGGGTGGAGATTAAAAATGCCGAGATCTTTGCACAGACCATGCAAGAAATCGGTTTTGCCGTTCACAAAATAATAAAGCGGCCGGTCCCCGGCAAGATCCTTCCGCTTACGCGTGACGAAAAGACAGGCAAGTTTACCAGGTCCGCCGCGGCAGACAGGCTGGCATACCCGGTCGAGTTTATCGTGATAATGGAAAAAAGGTAAATGCAATAGAAGGAAAGACTTTCTCTGCAAAAAGGTGCCAGTTTCAATGTTATCTTGTCTTTATCGCCTGCCATGTTTTTCCGGTGACACCTATAACAATTAACCTTCCCGGTTAATACAAAAAAAGCGCGATTGAGGTAAATAAGGAAATGCAGAACACGGGTTTTCCTCCGGCGGCCGGCAGCATACTGCTTGTCGACCAGCAGCAAAACACCGCGGAGCTTCTAAAAACATACCTGCGCGCCGATGGGTTTAGCGTGGACCACGCGGCTGCGCCGGACGTGGCCCTGGAGTATGCTAACCAGTCGCGCTACGGCATGGTTATCACCGACCTTGTCATGAACGGCATGACCGGCATCGACCTTTACCGCGAGATAAAGGCAAGGGCCGACGAGACGCGGTTTATGTTCCTCCTGCGATTATCTGCCGAGTCCATTAGACTGATGGGCACGCTTGAAAGAAAAGACGTGATAAAGAAGGAGCCCCTCTCTATTAACGAGGTTATCGGGAAGGTAAGGGCTGCGTTTTACTACGAATAGTCGCTGAGAATTCCTGCTATCTGCGAGGCGAGCTCGTCCCGCAGCTCTATCACCCTTGTGCGCTTGGCGCCGTCAAGGTCGGTCATGAGAAGAGCGTCCAGTCCCTCAATGAGGTACTTGATGTTCTGGATGTTCAGAATGTATCTCGGTTCTTCCTGATTCGCTGCCGTGACCACGCATGTATATTGGCGCGCCTATTATTATAATATCGCGCAAAATGTACCCTGACAGGGAAACGCCTCAGTGAACGGCACGCCATGAAGGCATGCGGTTTGGGGCAAGACTAGAAAGATAAACTATATATCAGAAAAATTGTAATAATTGCATAATTCTATGCGTCCAGTTGATTATGAGGATTCTTTTGTCAAGATTGCCGGTCTGATAGGCGGCGAAGAGTACGTCAAGGTCGCTCGGGCGCTCTTGAACACGGAGGACGTGACGGACGAGGAGATTGCCAGCGCCACGGGCCTCAAGATAAACATCGTCAGAAAGGTGCTCTACGACATGTTCGGCAAGGCGCTTATCTCCGGAATCAGGGTCAAGGACGAAAAAAAGGGCTGGTTCGTATACCGCTGGCGCGCCAAGCAGGACCACGTTGACAACTTTATAGAAAATCAAAAGAAAAAGATTCTCGACCGGCTCCACAAGAGGCTGGAACACGAAGTCTCGACGGAGTTTTACCACTGCGGGAACAAGGACTGCCCGAGGGTCAAGTTCGACGCTGCAGTAGAACTGTTTTTCAAGTGCCCAAACTGCAAGGGCTCTCTCAACATGGTTGACAACACGCGGGTCAAGGAAGCGCTCCACTACAAGATAGACCAGATAACGACTGACATGACCGCGGCAAGAAATTCCAAGTGAGGGCACGCATCCCCATCCAGAGACCACAGCCATGTGTGTGAAACTTGGACACAACGCTACTGAAATTGATGCATGCACTTACCCGTCTGTTAAGCAATGCAGGTGGCGGACCTCGTGACCACGCTCAAGCTCTCGAAGCTATTTGACCGCAAGCAATGCAGGTCATGCGGCAGCAAGATCACGGTCAAGAAGTTGTGCCTCACCTGCAACGAGCCTAGTTCAGTTTGGTGCGAGAACTGCTTCACTATCGAGGAGTACGGTCACGTTGGCCACTTGGAAATCCACCTGCTCTAGGCGGCACCCCTTATCTAGTTTGAAATAGTACAACAGACGTTGACGCTCAACAACGAGCCGATTATCGAGATGTATGACAAGCCCATCACGCGCAAGCAAACCTACACTTCGCTGCCAAGACCGATACCCTGCGGCCGCTGCAACGAGGTGGCATACTGCAAGGTGATGCACGACCTGGGCGAAGTTATCAAGGTTGAATACCTCTGCAGGTCCTGCTGCGGCGAGATCCGGGCCGCGGACGCCTGATTTTTTTCCCTTCTAGTACGTGCCCGCCGGATTGCAGGCATGCAAGAAATCTCCACTGGAAATATGCATAGCATGAGAAGCGCCTAATCGCCTTCAACCAGCCTGCGCGCCAGCCGGAACACCGCAAGCCACATCTCCCAGGTCAGCTTGCCGGTGTTCGTGTTTTGCCTGCTTGGATGGTACGACGCGACAAGGGTCTTTTGCGGCGACAGGTCATACCTTGCGCCATGGGAAAATTTCAGCCCTTTCATGCCGGCGGCCTTGCAGTATGAGTCGAACGCGATTTTGCCAAGCGCCATCACGACCCGGGGCCTTAGCACCGCAAGCTCTGCGGAAAGGTACTGGGCACACGAGGCCATCTCGTGCGGCAATGGCTTGTTGCCCGGAGGCGCGCACCTCACCGCAGCCGTGATGTACGCGCCGCGGAGCTCCAGTCCGTCGTCTATTGAGGTGCTTGTAGGAATACTGGCAAAGCCGGTGCGATAGAGCACCTTTGCCACCCAGTCGCCCGAACCGTCGCCTGTAAACATCCTGCCGGTCCGGTTGCCGCCATGGGCGGCAGGCGCAAGGCCGACCAGCAAGAGTTTTGCCCGCGGGTCGCCAAAACTTGGCAGCGGCCGGGCCCAGTAGGTCTCTGCGGCGTGCCTCCTCACCTTTTCCCTTCCAACCCGGGCAATGTAGTCCGACAGGCGCGGGCAGAGCCTGCACGACACAACCCTGGCGTTGATCTCCCGCAGCTTTTCGCCGTCCTGCGCGGGGTCCGGAAAAACGATAGTCACTACAGTTCTTCCTCCCGGCACCGGAATAATCTTTTTATCACCCAAACAGGCGTTCGACACTGTTTGTCCGATAATAGTGAAAACGCATCTCCAAATTCCAATCTTTTGAATAAAAACGACGAGCTGACAATGATGGCCGGCTCCATTGTGCTGAGCGAGAACCCCCCGCAGCAATTAAAGTTCTGGCGAAAAAAGTTTGGCGTCAAGCAGGCCGACCTCGCAAAAAAGATGGACATCACGCCGTCGGTGCTAAGCGACTACGAGAAGGGCCGCAGGCCGTCGCCGGGCGTCGTTTTTATCAGGCGCTACCTCCTTGCGCTCTACGAGCTCGCCAAGACCCCCACCCCCCAGAGCGACGCGCCGCAGGGCGAAGGCAAGTTCGGGTTCACCGAGCCGATTGCTGCGCCGGAAGCTACGCAGGCGCCGGACAGCGCCGTACAACACATAAATCAGTCGTGACAGTTCCGGCAGTAGAATGCCTCTTGTCAAAATAGCGCTTTACCCCGGAAGGACAAAGGAGCAGAAGGAAAAGTACGCCAAGGCCGTGACTGACTCGGCCGTCGAGATACTAAAGACAAAGCCCGAGCACGTCATCGTCATTTTTGAAGAAATTCCAAAAGAGCACTGGTTCAAATCCGGCGAGCCTCTGTAGGCGTTTATTGTTTGCCGGCCGCCGCGCTTGTGCAGATGAAGTCTTCCGAGGACAAGCAGGAAAACCTGAAAAAATCAATCGAGTGGATCTCGGAGGCCTCGGAAGAAAAAGCCTCGCTGGTCTGCTTTCCCGAGTTTCAGATGGCCTACTCGCCCTCCGGACAGAGCCCGGCTGCACTTGCGGCCAATGCAGAGACCGTGCGGGGCGAATTTGTCAGCGCGCTCGCGCGGGCCGCGAGAAAGCACCGCATCGCGGCGGTCGTGACGATTTATGAGAAAAGCGGCAGGCCCGACAGGGTGTATGACACGGCACTTGAAATCTCGGCAAGGGGGCAAATCGTGCGCGTCTACCGCAAGCTCCACCTTTACGATGCGCTCGGCTTCAAGGAGTCAAAAAAACTCGCCCCCGGACGCGCTATCATGCCGCCTGCCCGCACGGCTGCCGGAAGAGTCGGGCTCATGATATGCTACGACCTGCGCTTTCCCGAGCTTGCGAGGCTCCTGGCGGTGGCCGGAGCCGACGTTCTCGCCGTCCCGTCGGCGTGGGTCCAGGGCGAAATGAAGCAGGAGCACTGGAGGACGATGGTAAAGGCCCGAGCAATAGAAAACGGCTCGTACGTCATCGCGCCGGACCAGGTGGGCAACATTTACTGCGGCTCGAGCATGGCAGTCGACCCCTTCGGGGTGGTGGTTGCCGAAATAGAGGGCGAGCGCGAAGGCCTCGCCACTTTTGAAATAGACAAAAGAAGATTAAGCCATGTGAGGTCGTCGCTTCCGCTCCTCAAGAACCGGAGGACCGACATTTACAAGCTATCCCGACTCTAGCGCGCCCTTGAGGGGCAGGCTGTGTTGGGGCATATCGTCCATGGCTTTGCCCTGCGCGAAAAAATCACCTGCACCATGGGCCAGCTGCAGTCCTTGCAGCTTTTGCCCGGCAGCCGGAGAGCGCCTCTCTGCGGCAGCGGCGCGCTTGTTCTGCAGCCGGCGCCATAGTTTGAGCAGCCGATAAAACGTTTTTTTGTCGTGCGGGATTTTATCACCCGCAGCGTGCCGGACTTGCAGACGGGACACTGGCCGAGAGCCGCTGCGGCTGCCGTGTCGGCAGCCGTCGCCTGGCCTATTTCGCCCCCTATGGTCGTTGTCTGCGAACGAAACTCGGCAAGCGACTCGACCAGCATGTCAACGGCGCGCTCTATTACCTGCAATCCGGTCGCCTCGCCGGCCTCGACCTTTTCCAGCTGCTCTTCCATGGACTTTGTCAGAGAGGCCGAGACTATTTGCGGGACGTACCTCCTCATGGATTCAACCACTGCGAGGCCCAGCCCGGTCACCTTTATGCCGCCGGCCGGCCCGCGCACCGAGTCCAGGTAGCCGCGCTTGAATAGGGTCGAGATAATGTCGGCCCGCGTGGCCTTGGTGCCAACTCCTTCCTGCTCCATTTTTGACAGCAGGCTCGACTGGCTGTAGCGGAAGGGCGGCTGCGTAAACTTTTCCTGCATTTCTATGGTCACGGTGCGAAGGGGCTGGCCGGAAGCGAGGCCGGCGGGCAATGGATGGGACTCGTGCGGCTGGACATAGGGCCTGTAAAACACCATCCAGCCGTCGTAGGTGATTGTCCTTCCCTCCGCCATGAAGAGATGGCGCGACGTGCCACCGGCGGAGATCATGACCTGCGTCTTTGAGCCTGCCGCCGGGTCCCCGAATGTGGCCAGGAAGCGTCTGACTATCAGGTCATAGACCTTGAACTCCAGGCCGCCAAGCCTGCTCTTTGGAGCAACGCCTGTCGGGTAGATGGCAGGGTGTGCAGGGTCGGTCTTGGGTCCCTCGTTTGGGGCAAGCCTGCCCCTTCTTGAGAGGAGCAAGGAAGCGAGCTGCCCGTACCCCCCGGTCTGTGCAATTTGCGAAATTATCTTTTCGTACCCTATTGCGGCCGGCAGCTTTTGGCTCGAAGTGCGCGGGTAGGAAATGAGGGCCGAAAGGTACAGCTTTTCCGCTATCGCCAGGGTGTAGCCCGGCGACACGCGAAACAGCCTGTATGCCTCCTTTTGCAGGTCGCCGATGTTAAAGGGAGTGGGGGGCCGGACTGAAACGCCTTTGCGCTCGACGCTCTCAACCACGGCCGGCCCGCCGGCCGGGCAGTCCGCGAGTAGTGCCTGCGCCTCTGCAAGTTTGCCAATCTGCGGCCTTTCATGCCCTGCCCTGACCCTGGAACCGTCGCCGGTTTCAAACTCGCCGGAAACAGTCCAGTAGGGGTCCGGCACGTGCAGGTTTATCTCAAACTCGCGTTCTGCGGCAAAGGCAAGGGTCGGCCCCTGCACCCGGCCTATCGACAGGTTCCTGTACCCGCTGCCGCCTGCACGAAAAGAAGCGGCAAGCGCGCGTGAAAGGTTCACGCCGTAGATAAAGTCGAGCATGTGCCGCGACATCCCTGCCTCGGCCAGGCCGCCGTTTGTAGGCTCCAGCGAGGCAAACGACTGCCTTATCTCCTCGTCGGTGAGAGTCGAGAATTTCGCACGCAGCGCCCCGGCGTACTTGTTCCTGCAGGCGTACTGGAGGATGCTGTAGCCGATGACCTCACCTTCCTGGTCATAGTCACACGCGTGGATAAACGACGACGCGCCCCTCGCAAGTTCTGCTATAGTCCTGATTATCCGGAGCGCCCGGGGGTTTTTTCCGGCCGGCGCCCATTCAAGGTCAAGCGCCGGAAATACGCCCCTGTTCGCGCCAGCGTCGCGCAGCCCGTAAAGGTGGCCGGAGGCGGCGCACACCACATAATTCTGATCGCCGGCAACCCTGAAGACCGACCTTGCAGCAGGGTCCTCCCGCGCCGGACCCAGCGCATGCGCAATCCTCCTTGCAGCGTCGGGCTTTTCGCAGACGACAAGTGTAAAGGATCCTGCAGACGGCACGCGGCACGCCGGATTGCGCTATGGGGATAT
Source organism: Nitrososphaera sp. (assembly GCA_039938515.1). Lineage (NCBI taxonomy): Archaea > Thermoproteati > Nitrososphaerota > Nitrososphaeria > Nitrososphaerales > Nitrososphaeraceae > Nitrososphaera > Nitrososphaera sp. The sequence goes on from JBDUUL010000015.1 coordinate 165,466, forward strand.
TAACCCACACGCGCGGCTACACAGAGGCAGTGAATGTTCCCTATTGAGGATGTCTAAGCTATTTATACTTCGGACGGGGTCTAGTTTTATCTTGACAAACAAGGTATGCATTCTTGGTGCGGGCAGCACAAAGTATGGCAAATTAAACGAAGGCATTGTGGAAATCGCGCTGCAGTCGGCCAAGGAGGCGATCGAGTCGGCCGGCATTACCCCAAAGCAGATTGAGGCCGGATACATTTCTAACGTTTTTGGCGTTGCGGACAGGCAGGTGCACATGGCGCCCGTGATCATGAGCAACCTTGGCATCCCCTATGTTCCGGGGCTCACGATAGAGTCGGCCTGCGGCTCCGGCTCCGTGATGTTTCGGGAGGCATTTGCTAATGTGGCCGCCGGCTTTTACGACTGCGTGCTTGGCCTTGGCGTTGAAAAGGTGACGCACACCGGCACCGCCCACAGCACGACTCTTTTCTCGTATTGCTCTGACTTTTTCTACGAGGGCGGAAACGGCGCCTCTTTTCCAGGCCTCTTTGCCTCGATGGCGCGTGCCTATATGAGCACCCACCACGCGACGGAGGAAGACCTGGCGCACGTGGCGGTAAAGAACCATGAAAACGGCCTGCTCAACCCGAAGGCGCACGTGCAAAAAAAGATAACAGTCGAGGATGTCATGAAGTCGCCGGTAGTCGCCTCCCCGCTCAAGCTGCTTGACTGCTGCCCGTTCTCCGACGGCGCGTCGTCCGTCATTCTCTGCAGCGAAGAGTTTGCAAAAAAGAGTGGAAGGCCGTACGTGGAGATTATCGGGTCCGGCCGCGGCGCGTCTCCGGCGGCTGTGCAGGGAAGGGAGGACATCACCACCATCCCAAGTACCGTTGCGGCAGCGCAGCAGGCCTACAAGATGGCCAAGGTCAACCCGAAGGACATCGACTTTGCAGAGGTTCATGACTGCTTTACCATCGCCGAGATAATCGACATCGAGGATCTCGGGTTCTTTCCAAAGGGCAAGGCAGCCCACGCGGTGAGGGACGGCGCGACGAGGAGGAACGGCGAGATACCGATAAACCCGTCCGGCGGCCTCAAGTCAAAGGGCCACCCGATCGGCGCGACCGGCATCGGCCAGGTAGTCGAGGTCTTTGAGCAGTTTTCCGGCAAGGCTGGCCAGAGGACCGTGCAGGACGCCGAAGTGGCGCTGACGCACAACTTTGGCGCGACCGGGGCAAGCGCGGCGGTTCACATCTTCCGCAAGGTAGACCGGAAATAGGGGATAGCAGTTGTCAAAGCAGCAGAACACGCCAAGAGAGAAATTCATTGACGCGGCGAACAGGAAAAAGATCCTTGCCCACAGGTGCAAGAGCTGCGGCCACGCAGAGCTTGAAACGGTGCTTTTCTGCGAAAAATGCTCGGGGAGCAAGTTTGAGGACATCGAGGTCGACGGGAACGGCACAGTCGTCACTTATACCATCCAGGCAGTAGCGCCGGAGGGCTTTGAGGATGCGGGCTCGTACGCCTGGGTCGTGTTCAAGGTCGACGGCCAGCCTTTCCGGGCTTCAGGGTTTCTCGCCGGGATAAAGTCGCCGGCGGACCTGCCGCTGGGAACCAAGGTCACCGTGGCCGGCTTTGACCAGAAGCACGGGCTCATACTGCAGATGGCCAAGTAAAGCTGCCTGATAGCCGCGCTTAAATCGGCGTGCAGCCATTATACAGCTGAAAATGCCGGACCAAAAGCGCGGCGACGTAACGTCAGATTTTGTCTGCTCTGTGTGCGGCGCGTACTTTATGACGGACGAGGACAGAAGGGACCACCTTGAAAAGGAGGCCCACGGCCAGGAGCACGAGGGGACGACCACGGAGGAAATGAGGCAGGCCGCAGAGCAGGAACGTCGTGAAGAGGAAAAGCACCACAGCATCTAGTATTGATGAAGAGCTACGCGTTTTGTTAAAAAGTGTGAAGGACTCTTTTCTTATTTCGGCTGTTGCAGCCTGCTTCAGTCTTTGCTATCCGGCGACGTAGTGTGCGGCAAGTGCGGCTCCATAGTCTACAACATGCGAATGCTAAAGTCGATAAAGGACGCGCTGCGCACGACGAACAGCCGCTGCCCCACGTGCGGCTCGGCGCTTAACCCGGCAGACTTTACAGTCTCTGCCACCAAGCGCTAGTTTGCGGCAGTCGTCTCGCCTTTCTTCTCCCTTCCTTCCGACCTGTCGCCCTGCCGCGGGGAGGCCTTTCGGAAGCCGCCATAGTACGCGGCTGCGGCAATTGCGATCGCAATGAGGTACCAGACGGGGATCACAAACGGCCCCACGTTGATTGCCCCAAGGTGCATCGAGGTCCAGTCAGTGCTCTGCATCAGGTGCCCTGCCTTGGGGTCGTCCTGCAGCGGCGCTATGTACCTGTTGGCAAACCAAGCAAAGTCCTCGACCACTATCGCAGTCACGAGGTTTGCCACGCCTATCATGGCTGCCTTTATCCTGCTGTGCCGGCCAAACAGCTTGAAGGTCATGTCGTCCCAGAGCGCCGCAAAACTGATCAGGAAAAATATGAAGAGCATGGGAAAGAGGTGGTACTGGTACATGTTGCCGACAATCGGCTTTGTCTCCCTGCTCCTGTCGTACGTCGGATAGCTTGCCTGTACCTTGCCGTTTGATATCTGGAGCGCGGGGTCCTTGATGTAGTAATACTCCAGGTGGGCAAAGCTGAATGCAAATATCACGGCCACCACGGCCGACGAGAGGTACTCCATGTTGCGGGCGCCGACGTGCGCAAGGAGGTGTTCCCTCCTGTTCAGCTTGGAATGGTCAATCGGATGCTTGCCCACGGACTTATTTTTGCGTCAAATGAGGATATAACACCAGCTGCAAATCCCTAGCAAACATTCTACAACAAGCGCCGGCGTAAGCTAGCTTGCGGCAAAGCTTTTGGTGCAGGTATGTTAACTTTGGCGCTTAACCTGAAAGCATCTTAGGTTAGCGGTGCTGGTAGATGGTGGAAAAGCGGCAGCAGTTCATCTCTAACATGGCGACCGCAACTAACGTGGTATATAACCAGCTGGGAAAATTGCAGATGCTAGACAGGAAGTTCGGCTCGATGGAGTCGTACTACCTTGAGCAGATATGCGCGAACATAAAGACGGGCAACAACGCAAAGGCGAAGATATTGGCTACCGAACTGTCAAACGTAAGGCGCGTCCGCCGCACTACTCAACACACCGGGCTGGCGCTGGAGGCGCTGGTCATACGCTTCAGCACGATCAATGAATTTGCCACGATCCTCGACACCATCGATCCGACTGTCGAGATGATAAAGGGCATCCACTCGGAGCTGTCAAAGGCAATGCCTCAGGCAGGCAACGTACTTGCAGAAGTATCAAGCGTGACGTCCGAAGTGCTGCTAAATTCCAACATACAGGCCGAGGCAGGAAGGATATCGACTCCGGTGGATGCAGAGGCGCTGTCAATACTGAACGAGATCGAAGGCAGGCTCGAGGACGAGGCAAAGTCAAAGTTTCCTGAAGTGCCGACGGACATCGCTTCCTCTGCTGCATCCGGACAGCGGCAGCAAGAACAGGTAATGGTTGAGACGTAAGCAGCGATTGTTGACCAAAAGGTCAACTTACCCGCGTAGGGTTTGATAGGTGTTTAGTTAAACATATTTTACAAAGTAGTTTTAATTAATTTCTCAATATGGGGGATGGCATGGAGCAAGTGGCTTATGATTATTCTTCGCAGCAGCAGGGCGCGCCGTCAGGCTTTCCGCAGCCGAGGGACGGAGAGGCACCTACTGCGCCGCCGTCACGGGGCCGGGGCGGAAGCGTCCTTGAATCAGCGTCAAAGCGCGTCCGCATGATCTTTTCCGTGATGGCAAGCCCTAACAGGATTGACATTCTTCGGATTCTAAACACCAAGGGCCCGCTTACGTACTCTGAGCTCAAGGCCCTTGCGGGCTTTAAGTCAAAAAAAGAGTCCGGCAAGTTTGCATATCACCTGAGAAAACTTTTGCGGCAGATGCTGATCGGGCTGAACAAGGCCGAGCGGCGCTACACGATAACAAACCTGGGCAAGCTCGTGCTGAGCCTTGCCCGCCAGATAGAGGAGCGCTCGATAATCGAGGGCGGCAAGATGTACGTCCGCACCAGCCGCCATTCGATTGAGGAATTCAACTCCCACAAGATAGTCCAGTCGCTTGTCCGGGAGGCAAACCTTCCCCTTGAGCAGGCGCAAAAGATAACCGAGGAGGTCGAGAACAAGATCTACAAGTTCCAGACAAGCTACCTTACTTCCTCGCTTATCCGCGAGACGGTAAACTCGGTGCTGATAGAGCACGGCCACGAGGAATACCGCAACAAGCTGGCGCGCCTGGGTCTCCCGCCATCTGAAATCGTCGATATGCTGTCCGGCGACTCGGCGAGGAATGGCATTGACGGGCTCTACGCAAGGGCAGCCGGCTCTGTCTTTTCAGAGTATCTCGTGTTTGACACCCTGCCAAAGGACATTGCCGACCTCCACCTTGGAGGCGACATCAACATCTCGTCTCCCGGCACATGGAGTCTTGTACCGGACACGGTGTTTCTTGACATATCCGATTTTGAGGACGGACTTGACCTGAAGGGCAAGTTCCTTGGCATATCGCGGCTGCCGGCTTTCAAAACATCAGACGACATCCTGGCCGCCCTGCCGGTGCTTGCGATGCTGTTGAGCAGGGAGGCATCCAGCGAGGTCGTGCTGTCCGGCGTGCTCTCGCTTGTGCTAAAGAACACTCGCGATGCTGACGAAATAGCAAGCAGGTTTGCCCGCGCGCTTGTCGCATGCTCGGCCTCTCCGTCCTGGCAGGGCGCGGCCCCGCTGTTTACCATAGCCGCGTCGCTAGAAGACCATGACGCCAAACACATCAATGCCATACTTGACGGGTACCGCAAGTACGCCGACTCGACTCCCGTCCCCCGCATCTGCCTTTCGCTTTCGCACAAGGGCAAGCTGAAGGACAGCGTGGAGCATCTAGCATCGGCTGTCCGGAGCGGCGGCCTGGTGTCATTTTCATACGGCGACGGCGCGCCAAGGTCAAGCACCGGCACAAAGCTAATCGGCAAGCGGCCGCCGGCGCTTTCGCTGCACGGCCTCTCGCTGAACCTGCCCCGGCTCGCATACGATTCGAACAGGGACGAGACATACTTTAGGGCAAGGCTCGCACTCGCCATCAAGCCCGCGATTTCCGCGCTTGCAATGAGGAGCAAGGGCATAGCGGGCCATGTGAAAAAGAGCCTGCTTCCGACCATTGCAGCGTGCACGGGGTCGCTTGAGCGCGGCACCAGCAGCATCGTGATAAACCTGACCGGAGGGCGCGAGTCTGTTTATGACATCCTGGGCCACAGCGGCCAGAATGGCGCCGACGTGCTCCACAAGGTGCTGCGGACCGCGGCCGAGGTCGCCTCCGCAGCCGCAAGGCGCGAGGGCGAGGAGTCAGCCGGAATAGCAATGGTCTCCGATGACAGCAGCGCGCGGTTTGCAAGCCTTGACTCTGACAAGTTCGGCAAGGTTTCGCTCGCACAGCATGGCACTTACTCGCAGGGCCTCGTGCTTGCGGGCAAGGACGTGCTCGCCGACAAGGGCTCGCTGCTGCGCGACTGCGCGTCAACCGACAGGCTGCTTGGCGGAGGTTTTACCGTGACACTGGACGTCACCGAAATGTCACTTGCAGAAATCAGAAACTCGATCGATGCCGTGACGTCTCCAGCTGCGGAACTTCCGTTTATCCGGCCGCGGAGCCGGACGGTTTTGTGCTCGAGCTGCGGCAGGCGATCCAAGGCATCTCTGGAGCGCTGCGAGGCCTGCAAGTCGCCGCACAGGTTTACGACCTCGTTCTAGCCTGACAGAAGCTTTTTCCGGCGCAATTTTTTGCGCGCCGGTCATAGAGTTAGAGCCGCAAAATTTCGCCGGAAAACTTTTGCTGCCGGCGCAGCTGCACTGCATTGCTTCCCGCCGCACGCCGTTTTCACCGGGCGGCAAATCCCGGCGGCCGCCTGGGCACAATGGCAAATGACGATTGGCATTCTGCCAGTGCGAATGCAAAAATCTTCGTGATTTCAGCGTAAACTTGGTGCAACTTTATACCGGATGTGCGACTCCTAATACTGTGGTGTATATTTTCACTACTCAACAATGTACTATTCTTCTCATAAAAGGTATAAGTATTAGTCCTATTGTGTATCGGTGGGATGGCGGCACTTGACTACAGTTGACTCGAAAGAGAGCTTGATTTCACAGATACGAAAACGCGACGGCCGGATTGTCGACTTTGAACAATCAAAAATTTCTAACGCAGTATACAAGGCGCTTGTCGTAAACGGCAAGCCCGATTACCCGCTTGCCGAAAGGCTGGCGGCAAAAGTAGTGGGCAAGCTGATGGCCCACGGGTATGCAGCAGAAAAGCGGCTGCAGGTTCCGAGCGTAGAGGACGTGCAGGACATGGTAGAGTCGGTCCTGATTGAAGAGGGGCTTTCAGACACTGCCAAGTCGTACATTCTCTACAGGCACGAGCGCCGCAAGGTCCGCGACGAAAAGATGAAGATTCTGAACAAGAGGGACCTTGATGAGGTGGACAAGGCGTTTGACCTAAACTCGCTGCGCGTGCTTGCCGCGCGCTATTTGCTGCGCGACGACAGCAACGAGATTATCGAGGGGCCAAAGCAGATGTTCGAGCGCGTGGCTACGCTTGTGGCAGTCGCCGACGTGATGCACGACCCGGCGGTGTTCAGCGTTTCAGGCGGCTACACGCAGGATATTTCGGAGGCCGAGCGATATTACTCCAAGATTGCCGACTTTGACGGCAAGCTCAAGATAGGCGAGTACTACCTTAACAGGTACCACTTTGAGGCAGTGATCCGCCACTATATCGACTGCGCCAGAAGGGGCCAGATGAAGCTCGGCTTCAAGGAACTCCTGAGGCTCATAGTGGAGGGCAAGATGTCGGCATACGGCGAGAAGGTGAGGGAGTACTATAACCTGATGGTCTCGCGGGACTTTTTGCCAAACACGCCGACGCTGATGAACGCCGGCGCCAGGCTTGGCCAGCTGTCGGCCTGCTTTGTGCTCAGCATGCCGGACGACATGGAAGGCATCATGAAGTCGTCGACTGACGCCGCAATGATATTCAAATCGGGCGGGGGCGTGGGCATAAACTACTCTGACCTCAGGCCGGAAGGCGACATTGTCGCGTCCACATCCGGCGTGGCGTCCGGCCCGACGTCGTTTATGCGCATTATAGACACCATTACCGACGTTGTCAAACAGGGCGGCAAGAGGCGCGGGGCGAACATGGGCATCCTGGAGGCGTGGCACCCGGACATTGAAAAGTTTGTGACTGCCAAGACAAAGCCGGGCGTGTTTGAGAACTTTAACGTAAGCGTAGGCATCTGGGAGGACTTTTGGAAGGCGCTTGTAAGCAGGGATGGCAACCACAAGTACACGCTGCGAAACCCCCGCACCCACGAGCCGCTGCGCCACATCGACGCGCAGCAGCTCATAGACCTGATTTCGCTCAGCGCCTGGAAGAGCGCCGAGCCGGGAGTGATATTCTTTGACAACATCAACAAGTACAACCCGCTTGTAGCCGCCAAGGGCGGGCCGCTGCGCGCGACAAACCCCTGCGGCGAGCAGTCTCTCTACCCATACGAGTCGTGCAACCTGGGCTCAATCAACCTGGCAAACTTTGTCAAGCGCAAGGCCGACGGCATGTTCGAGTTTGACTGGCAGCGCTACGAGCAGGCAATCAGGCTGGCTACCAGGTTCCTGGACAACGTAATTGACATGAACAAGTACCCGGTAACCGAGATTGACGAGAACACCAAGGCCACCAGAAGAATCGGGCTGGGCATTATGGGCATCGCGGACCTGCTCTTCCTGCTGAAAATCCCGTACAACTCGCAAAAGGGCTATGACTTTATGAACAAGCTGGCAGAGGCGGTGTCGTACTTCAGCATGCAAGAAAGCGTGGCAATTTCCAAATCGCGCGGGCCATTCCCGATGTTCAAGGACACGGACTATGTCAAGGGCAGGATTCCGGTGGCCGGCTATTACGAGCTCCCAAGGGAAACCCACACCTACGACTGGGACACCCTGATAGAATCCATCAAGAAAAACGGCATACGCAACTCATGGACGTCGACCATCGCCCCTACCGGCACCCTTTCAATGATAGCCGACACGGCAAACGGCGTAGAGCCCGTGTTTGCGCTTGTATATGAAAAGCGCGTAACCGTGGGCAGGTTCTTTTACACCGACAAGGTGTTCGAAAACGCGCTCAAGGAGAACGGCCTGTACTCCGACGAGATACTCACAAAGATCGCAAACAACTACGGCTCTGTCCGCGGCCTCCCGGAGATCCCCGAGTGGATGCAGAGGATCTACGTGACTGCCATCGACGTCCACTGGACCGACCACGTTCTTGCACAGGCAGTGTGGCAAAAGTGGATAAGCAACGCGATTGCCAAGACGATAAACATGCCCGGCGACGTGACGGCGGAGGACGTGAAGTGCTCATATCTGCTCTCGCACGAGCTGGGGCTCAAGGGCGTGACCGTTTACAGGGACGGCTCGCGGCACGAGCAGGTCCTGCACATCACCGGCAAGAACACCGGCGAGAAGAGCTTTACGGTCAAGCCGAGCAGGGCAGTCTACGAGTACGTCAACTCGCAGATAAAAGAGCCGTACGTGCACGAGCAGATGCAAAAGATATTCAAAGAGTCCGGCGTCGAGGAGGACAGGCCGGCGATAGCGACAAAGCCCCTGGTACCTGCACAACAGGAGCCTCAAAAGAAGCCTCAGCAACAGCAGCAGGCCGGGGCGCAGTCGCTGCAAATGATGGAAATTGCCGACGAGGACAGGTGCCCTACCTGCAGTGCTAAACTTATCGTGACGGAGGGCTGCAACGTGTGCATCGAGTGCGGCTTTAGCGGCTGCGGCTCGGGCTAGGCCCTCTTTTTCCTTTTTCCGTACAATCTCGTCGTAGAATCTATTTACGGTTTGTTCCTGAAAGGCTGCCAGTTATTGCGTATATAGTGTGTCGTTTTTTCTGAAGCCGGATACAAATTGGGGCGCGCACCGGCGATTGCAATTACCGCTTTACTCTTGTCGCTGCTTGTCATTGCGGGAGGCAGGATGGCGTATGCCATGGGCCCCGGCCCCGGCGGATGCAGCTCGTATGACAAAAACGGCAGGGAATACGACGGAACCATTACTTCGCTCAAGATAAGCAACGGAACTACGACCGTGGACGCGCTGCATTCAGCGGCATCACTGGACGTTTACACCGACAAGACGTACACAGTAGCCCTCACGCTGCATGCACTTGACACAGGAACAGCTTACGACAACGCACATTATGATAAAGTGACATTTAGCGATCCAGCTCCGGGCTCCTTGTGGTTTGACGACAACGGCGCCAGGCTCTTCTGGCAAGGTCAATGCGCCACACGCATCCCGATGTACGGAAATACCACCATCAGCACAAACTTTGGATATCCGGCAGAAGGCAACTCGGTCTACATTGACAGCCAGCCGGTGACCTTTGAAACAACGAAATCCAGTGTCAATTTCAGCATAAACTGGGTAAACAGCGCGGTGACCGGCGCAAAAGCTCGCCTTACAATAATCACTCAAGACGCAAATGGGAATTCGCTGCCAGGCTATTTTACAAGCGTATACGAGTACAGGCCATCGAGTATTCCTGCCCTATTGGATACTGGCTTTTCGCCTGCAGCCTTTTCGCTTCTTTCAGGCCTGATGTACACAGTACAGGTACAAGACTACGGCGGCTACTACTTCAATCACTGGCTTGATACGGGCGGAGCCGACAGGCAGCGCGCCGTCTCCCTTAACAGCGATACTACACTAGTTGCGGTCTACAGCACCTCGCCGTCGGCATCTCCGGACTTTACGATTTCAGCCAATCCGCAGTCGGTAACAGTGCCGGCGGGAACCTCCGCAACAACGTCCATCAAAGTGAACGAAACAAACGGTTATGGGGCAAATTTGGCACTTTCAACCAGTTCTTCGGACCCTGGAATATCTGCTTCGCTATCGTCCAGTACCGCAATCGTCGGCCCATACGGGAGCCCCGCTATGATTACTGCGACAATTTCAACCTCTCCGGGCATTGCACCGGGCACATATCCGTTAACGATAACTGCTTCCGGACCCTATTCGCTGAGCCATTCAGTCACCATCACGATAACAGTACCTCCCAATAGTAGCGGAGGCAGCGGGTCGTCGGCCAGCGTCATTGTCAATTCAGTCGATTCGTCAAACAACCCAATAGCCGGCTACTACACTATACTGTATCAGAATGGCGCGGCAGTGACTTCCGGCTTTACGCCAGCAACCCTCTCAACAACCAGCGGTCAGTCATACACAATAGAAGTACAGGACTATGGCTCCTACCACTTTGACCACTGGTCTGATGGCTCGACAAACAGGGACAAGACGTTTACTGCAACATCTTCAGCTCAAACGTTTACTGCTGTCTACACTACAGGCTCGTCAAGTGGCAGCGGTGGGAGTGGAGGAGGCTCAGGCGGTACAACATCTCAGCTATCTGTACAAACGTTTGGTTCAGCAGGCAACCAAATCAATGGCTACTATGTGACATTATGGCAGAACGGCAATGTCATTGCAAGTGGCTTTTCTCCAACATCGTTTACCATAAACAACAACGAGCAGTACCAAGTAGCTGTGGCAGACTATGGCAGCGAATCGTTCAACCACTGGGAAGGCGGCAGTACAGACAGAATGTATCCAGTAGACATAACCGGAAGTGCAAGCACCAGCGTAATAGCGCATGCATATTACAGTTCCTAGATTGCAATCTATCATCGAGTGGCTTGCTACAGGCTTTGCGCGCTAGCAAGCTTTATTCTTTCAACGTGCAAGAATTCGCGAATCTGGGCAGCGAGTCTCAGCCCTGCTACTCTCTACTATTGTTTTATAATAGTTGTATGTTTTTCGGGTGAAATGATTCATTTCTCAAGTGCCAGGTCGTTGTCAGTCGCACTTGCCGCTCTTTTGGCAATCGGGCTCCTGACACCGCTTCTCGCATATGCAAAGCCACCAACAGTTGACCACACGTCGCTTTTTGTGGGCGATGTCGGCGACGGCACTGTCAAACTATTCAACAAGGCTATCCCTGCTGCACGGTCAAACGTCTCTGCGGACTATCAGGGCGTGTTTGCCAATGCCACAAGTGCCACGACAAGCAATAACGGAGTGAGCGGGCTTATTTTCGTAAACGGCACCCTGCTTGCTGCAAGTCCGTGTTTCTATCCTTGTGCCGACAACGGAACCATCCTTAAATTCGATGCCAGGACAGGCGCGTTCAAAGGCGTTCTTGTCAGCCCAACAGAATTCGGAGCCCCGTTTAACCCGCGCGGAATGGTGCTGGGCCCGCACAACGTTCTCTATGTAGCCGACCTTGGAGACTGCGGATTTCCAACAGGTCCGGAAAACTGCGGCCTAATCAGAACATATGACGCGACTTCCGGGGCATTTTTGAAGGCATACAACGCAACCTCGGTCTTGCAGCCACAGGGCGATCAGTTCAACCCGCGCGGCGTCGTCTTTGGTCCAAACGGCCTGCTCTACATTTCAGTGTATGACACGCAGAACCCGCTGACAGGAAACATCCTGACCCTAAATACCCACACCGGCAAGTTCAGTATCTTTGCCAGCAGCCACACCTGTGCCTGCAACCTCCACCGCCCAGAAGGTCTGGTCTTTGGCCACGACGGCAAGCTCTGGGTCACAAGCTTTAGGGCAAACTCGACCGACGTTGACAGGCTGCTTGCGTTTGACTCTAAGGGCAAGCTGGTTGACTCGATTAGCCTGGAAAAGCCCGGCTACAGCGTCAGAACATATGCGCAGGCAATCCTGTTTGGCCCCGGCAACCTGCTGTTTACGCCAACGTCTGCCGGTGAGCTTCGAGGCTACAACGTCGTGACTCACTCGTACAGCACTATCGTCAACTCGACTTCGACTCCGCTGGTAGCTCCGTGGTACCTGACCTTTAGGGGCACGGACCCAAGTACGCTAGAGTTCCACTAGGCCAGACGGCCTCTTTTTCTTTTTTAAGCGCTAGATGATCCCGGTAGAATACTGCCAGATTAATTAAATAAGTCGCCCCAGAAGCTTGCATATTTGCCTTGCACCTGCTCTTCAGAATCTGACTGCATGAAATTGAAAGACGCGCTAAAGCGGATGTTCAATGACAAACCGGTTATGGTGAACCTGCTGGAAAGAGCGGGCATGAGCTTCTCGATGCCGTGCTCGAGCCTTGAGGAAATCGAGACAAAACTTGAAGAGATGCTTGGCAAAAGGCCTGCCGAGACCATTATCGAGAGGTTAAGGCAGGAACTTGCCTAGCTCGGAAAACACGGAAACAGTTTAAATCGGCCGCCGATGCATAATTAATTAAAATGTCTTCCCAGAACAGGGTTGACGACAGCCCGAACCACTTTATGGTGATGGATGCGATTGCTAGAGGATTAAAGAGCCCCGACAAGATTTCCCGCGCGACCAACATCTCCAAACCAGAGGTCGAGTCTATAACAGACGACCTTGTGACCCAGCGGCTCGCGGTGCGCACCGAGAAGAAAGGATTGCTGGGCGGAAAAAAGGTAGAGCTTGGCATAACCGATATCGGGCTCAAGCTGCTAAACTCCAAAAAGGCGGAGCTCCAGAAAGAGGCTGAAAAGATTCAGCGCTGGTACAACAGCGGCAACACCGACCAGCTGCAGGGGTACATGGACAGCAACCGCGCCTGGATACCCATGATGATGTTCTCCGGCATAATGAACGCCATGTTCTTCATGTCAATGATGTCCATGATGGACATGGCCATGCTGCCCACGGAGAGTGCCTTCGCAGGCGACCCGAGCGGCGGTGCAGACATGAGTGGTGGCACCTATGACGCAGGCAGCGGCGGGGACATGGGAGGCGGCGACTTTGGTGGCGGCGGAGACGTCAGCTTTTAGTAAATGAACGTAAAAAAGATCGTCGAGACCTGCGTCTATCACACCGACCTGCACGCCATGAAGGACTTTTACACCCAGGCTCTCGGCCTGGAGTTTATTTCCGGCGAGCCGGGAAGAAGCGTTTTTCTGCGCGCCGGCCAGAGCATGCTCCTTATCTTCAACCCCGAGGCGACAAGAAGCCACCCAAAGTTTCCGCCGCATGGCGCATCAGCCCCGTCAGAGATCCACCTGGCCTTTGAGATACCCGACGGAGAATACGAGGCGGCAAAGGAAATGCTTTTGCAAAGCGAAGTCAAGATAGAGCGCGAGCTGACATGGGGAAGCGCAAGGTCGATTTATTTCCGAGACCCGGCGAACAACCTGGTGGAGCTGATAACGCCCGGCGCGTGGCCGGTTGACTAGAGGTATCATCCGGCTATTAGTTGTCAAAACCCTTGCCTATGGTTACGACGGAATTGCTAGCAGGCCTTATTCCGCTCCCCGGGCACTGGTAAGGCATGGAAACACTTGAAGCAATCATCTGCGTCGCGATTGGGTTTGCGCCAACGCTAATCGCGCTAAAGATAGGCGAAAAGATTGGGAAAAAGCGCGCCAGCCTGTCGATAGGCCCGGTACAGCCGGCCTTTGTCATGCAGGGAAGTGGCCTTGACCAAGCGGATTTTGAGGGGTTTGGAGATCTGCCAAAGCTGTGATTTATGCTAGCGCAAATCTTCAGGGAGCCAGCCTTTTCCGCCGCAGGCCATGCATCTGGCGAAATGTGCCGAGTCCAAAAGCCGCGCCGGCTTCCAGCCCGTTGCCCAGACACTATGGACAGAGCTTTGGCAATACGCCTTGATGCGTTAGGGCCCCACTATAACATTGATGGAATAGGTTCTGACAGGATTGTCGGGTTCCCACGGCCGGACGTACTGCAGCTCGATGGTGGTGGTGCCCTGCTTTAGCGCCTGGAACGTCAGTACCTGCTTGCCGCCGGCTCCCAGCGCGCTCGAGGTCGCGGGCATGTACTCGTCCAGAACCAACCTGGCCATTGAACCGTCAATCCTCTTTACCTGCCACGAATAGCCGGTCGTCGGGTTTGAGTCGAGGGCAACGGAGAAGCTGCCGCCGGCAGACGCGGATGCCGTCGCATTTGAAGCATGCGCACTTTCGGAAGAGCCGCCAATTTCAAAGGTCACATGCACGCTTGCAGAAACGTCCTGGCTGCCAGGTATTATAGGCGTCGTGGGACCGGCTCCGGAGGAGTACTGAAATCCCACCTTAGAGTACACGACCGGATAGCCGTCGATCTCTATGCTCTGCACGTCTGTGACGCTCATTCCAAGCGGCGCAAGCGCAGCCTGGGCCTTTGCCTGCGCGTTCGCAATAGCCTCTGAAATCAGCTCATTTCTTATCTGATCCTGCCTCTGGTCTGAAACGGAAAAGTACAGCGAGTCAATTCTGCTGACGCCGGCCTGACCTGCAGCGTCGATCCATTGCCCGACCCGGTCGAGCCGGGGGCTTTCAACCACTATCGAGTTGACCGCCTTGTAGCCTGACAACACCTGCTTTAGAGCCGGAGGGCAGTATGCCGGGCCGCTGTACTTGAGGCAGTCATCGGCTCCTTTCACATAGTCATAGACCGGATAAACGCTGTACTGCGACGTGCTTATCTCAGACTCTTTGACCCCGGCCTGCTCCAGGGCAGCGATTACCATGCTCGTGTTCTCGGCGTTTGCCCGAATTGCAGCAGACGCCGTTTTTTCCTGGCTTTCAACAGCAAAGGAAATGCTCAGTTGGTCAGGAGACGCCCTGCTGCTAGAGACGCCTGTAACTGAAAGCGTCCTTGTCCCGTTATACTGAAAAGCCGCACTGTGAGGCGCCATGCTCGCCAGCACTCCAAATGCAAGAAAGATGCAGGCAGCGCCTCCCAAAAGCGCCCCAAAAACTATGTTTGTTCTCATTTCAAGGCGATTGCTGGCGCGCATCTATAAGAGCGCCTAGCATTGCAAAGAGTGGCACTGCATTTTGCGCCGCCAATTCCCTAGAATGCAATTGCCTCGTCGACAGCCGACACAAAGATTATTCCAGTCGAGGAAGGACCAGCCGCGGCGTCCCTTATCACGTCTACAGCCTCCTTGAGCCTGGCGTCGTCGACTACGGTCACAACGGCCTTTCTGTCGGAGTAGAGCATCTTGGCACTGCCTGTGCCTAGTCCGTACTTGATCGTGTATTTCTCGCCCTTGCCCACTCCCTTTGCCTCATAGATTGTAGCAGGTATGCCTATCTTTTGGAGCGCAGTGACAGTCGAGTCCAGCTTTTCCGACCTGATTACGGCTTCGATTCTCTTCATGAACCTAGCAGCTGGCTGCGCTCGATATATTTTTTTGACCGGGCGGCAAAGCATATCTCTACTTCCCAAGAGCAGGCAATCGCGCCATTGTCAGAGCAAGTGATGTTTTTTGTCAGCCCAATCGGCCTTGGCCACGCGACGCGCAGCATCGCGATTGCCCGCGAGCTGTCATGCAAGGTGCATTTTGTCAGCGGCGGGCCGGCCGCAAGGATGATTGAAAACCACGGCTACCCTGCGGAGGACGTGTATCTGCCAAACAAGTTCGAGGTGGAGTCTGGCAGGCTGCAAAATTCCTTCAGGTGGCTCATGAGCTATTACTCGTATTACCGGAAATGCAGGGAAATTGCGGGCCGGATTCTTGACGGCTCTGACGCGCTGGTGGTAAGCGACGAGGACTTTGCATCGATTGGAGTCGCGCAGGAGGCAGGACGCAAGAGCGTGCTTGTCACCGACATCTTGGAGACGCACTTTACAAAAGGCGCCGCATCGATACTTGAAAAGAAGATGAACAGGGCGATGCAGGAGCTTATCGGCCGCTGCGACTCGGTGATTATCCCGGACCTGGGGCGCGACGTGAACAACCTGGTCCACGTCGGACCGATAGTGAGGCAGGCTAGCGCCAGCCGCGAAGAGCTGCGCAAGAAATTCGGCTTTACAAAAAAGACAATCCTTGTGAGCATCGGAGGGACGGATGCCGGCAGGTACCTCATAGAGCAGGCCGCAGCAGCTCACAAGAGACTCGGCGAGCTCGACTCTGACCTTGTCGTGGTTTCCGGCCCGTCGCTCAAGCTCGCACCGGGGGACTATCGCGACCTGGGCTTTGTCGACAACCTTCACGAGCTTGTCCTTGCAGCCGACCTTGTAGTCTCGCTTGCAGGCAGGTCAACCATGGACGAGTCGATCGCATACGGGACGCCGGGCATTTTCATTCCAATCAAGGGGCATTTTGAGCAGGAAGACGGCGCGGCGCGCCTTGGCTTCAAGTACGAGGACATCTACCGGCTTGAGGAGCTTATCACGGAAAAGATTTCCAGCCCGCGCGGCGCGCAGGCAAGGCCCGACGGCGCTGCCAGAGCCGCGGCCGTCATATCGCGGTACCTGTAGCCTCAGCCCCGCGGCTTTTTCAGCTGGAGCTTGGCGACTTCTGGTATTGCAAACGCAAACTGCACATGCTCGCACGTCTTTGACCGGTCAAGGTCGCAGTACAGCTGCTGGTCGTGAAGGTAAACCTCGGCGGTCCGGCCACTGCGCTGGTCCCTTATGAAAAGCATGGCAGGGCTTACGGCGGAAAGCGAGAGATGCGGCGCCATCTTTCTTACCATGTCATCCTTGTCCAGGACTTCTGTCAAAAGCTCGTTTACATAGCCGCCGAATTCTTGGCTGGTGTTTGGCACGACTTTCTTGGTCTCGTTCCAGCGTTCTGCCAGCCTGAGGACGAGAGCCGGCCTCAGAGGCACGTTCTTGGAGCCTTCTTTGAGTGGCATGTGAGAGTGCCTAGGGTAGGCCTAGGCGATCTTATAAGATCTAAGGTTTGGTGCGTGAAAACAAAAAAGAGGGGATTTTTGCCTAGCCCTGCGCGATTGCGGAAGGCCCGTCTACGGTGTCGTAGCTTTTGCGAGCAGCTCTCGGCTTGTGCTCCTCTTCGGGCCTTTTTTCCGAAGGGTGCATCAGGTGCTCTATCTGGTTTGCAATGGTGTGCTCGGGCTTGACAAAAAGCACCTCCTTCATCTGGTGGATGGTCTCATAGAGGCGCTTCTTCCTGCCGACGTGCACAATGCCCGCAGCCTTTTCTCGGGTCAGCAGAACCTCGTAGCACTCCCTGCAGATTCTCCGGCCGTCCCGGTCCCGGCGCCAGATCGCATAAACCCGGCCACTGTGGTGGTTCCTTAGCTCCTTGGGATCCTCAGAAAGGCACCAGCTGCAGAACCTTTCTGCAAGGTTTCCGTGGTGTGTTCCGCAGACGCTGCATTTACGACCTGCCATTTGCCCTGTCTACCCGCCTTGTGGATCGCAAGAAGCCCTTCCGTCCATACTGCTCTAAACCAGATTGCTTTGGACAAGATCGTCCAACTGACGAACTTGAGAATTGTTCCATCGGGGAAGGGCTGAATCCATGATTTTTAATTCCTATGCAATTCGCCTCTAGGACAAAGAGCCGCGCGAATTCACTATGATTTTTCAGCAGCGTATGCTCAGGGCGCCTGTCCAGAACCCCGGGCACGACTCGACGTCAACGCAGCGCAATTAATAACATTATCGCGAGCTTGGTTCTGTAAAGTCTGCCGTTGCTCACAAAGACCTTGATGTGGCGCTGCGCCTGGAGAATGCGATGACTGCAAAAATGGCCGGCCCTGCTAGAGCAGCCGTTATGCCCAAGGGAAACTCGGGCACCACGGTCACTATGCGGTCAAGGTTTGCGTCAACTGCACTTATCTTTGCGGCAAACTGGTCGGCCGGCACCCTGTCGCTTATCATCTGCCTAAGCTGGACCCTTATCATCTGCTCTGTCTGATTCTTGAGGCCCTGCGCCCCTTTCTGTACGAGTACCGGCTCTACGTTTTCAAAATTATCAAGATAGCCGGTGGTCACCAGCGAGTCTGCGGCCGTAAAGTTTCCTGCCCTGTATGCTTTGAGCGCGTCGTCGAGAGCCGCCCGGGTTTTTTCAACATATCCGACGGTCGCTTCGTCCGGGTTAGTCGCACCTTGCACGCCATTGCCTGCAAGATTGTTCAAGGCCTGCGCGAGGGCACCTGCATCCGCGCCGACCAGACTCGGATCGCCGACGCTGGCCATGTCTGACTTGAGCTTTGAAAACAGAGCGCTCACGCTGCTATTTCCAGCAAACGACGTACTGTTGAAAACTGCCTCGGCACTCTCTGCAAATGCCCTGGCGTTCCGGTATTCAAACTGCTCGCCTATGTGTCCGGCCGCCGTCACTGCCTCCTTGTACTCGCCACTTGCCTTTGAAACAATGCCCGAAGACACGCTCGCATTAAAGCGGGCATCAGAAGAAACGCCAGGAGGCAAAACCTTCAAGCGCGCAGAGTCGAGCTGATAGCTGATTTTCTGGACGCTTGAGCTAAACTCTTCAAGGCTGGAGCTATTCACCGCACCTGCAAGGTTGGCCAGACCCTGCATTAGCGTGGAGTTCAAGCCGGAATCGACTGCCTGTATTCTGGGCTCAAGTATCGCGGAATACCGTTCCGTCAGCGCTTCGGACACCTGGCTGGTCGCCAGTCCAGAATCGCCCTGCTTTTTGTCAGCTACTGCCTGCGAAAGGTGCGCCTTTACAAGCTCCACATTTGAGGCAAAGTCAATATCGGCCGAAGTAAATGCAGAGGCGTTGCCGCCCGCCTGGGCTGCGGCTGATTGAGAGAAGTGAAATGAGAAAGTGGCAATTACCAGAAATAATGCAACCGCTGCTCCGGCACCGGACCCGATAATCTGAATCTTTTTGCGCTTGGACTGCAGGTTTCGCATGAGCCAAGGGATATTTTTTCAACTTATAAACGACAGGGCGATTTTCATGTCTGGAAAGCATCGTTCTCTGTCATTCTGCCGGACTGTGCCAAGCCGGAGTTACCGGTACGGATAAAGAAGGTCGCTGGGTTCGCTCTATCCTGTCAAGCGCGTCAGTACAGTATTTTTTGAATCCAAACGAGCTTGCAGAATCTGCTACCTCGGCAAGGTAGGGAACAGCGTCCTTGCCAAACCGGGCAAGAGCCCTGACGGACTGAAACCTCGCGTGCTCTGAATCAGAAAAGAGGGCCGCGTCGCGCAAAAGCTTCATGCGTTGCTCGTCGGCAAAGAGGTTCTGCTTGGGCACCAGCCAAGGTTACTGGGGCAGAATAAAAGACTTTCCAGAACTGCGTCAGTACCTTGGGGTACAGGCCAGTTATTTTCGCGCTAGTCTGCGGATCAGGGTGCACTTCTCAAGTTCCAGACAGTAAATGTACCGGCAGCGCAAACAGCAGCGACTGTCGCAATGCGGATGCTTCTAGCGAGGCAAGAAGTTCATCGGGTGTCGGAAGCCTTGGCAACGGCGTCGTCTTAAAACGGGTGGCCAACTGTGGCACGCGGGATAGAAGAAAGATGATTCTTTAATCCATGAAGAGGTTAGGCGTTGTCATTTTTTTCCCGATGATCTTGACAGCTCTTTGAATATGGCGTCCGCCGAAACTCCGAGCATCCTTCTCAGGGTTCCCTCAAACCTTTCCGGGTCAGAAAGAATTTCGTCCTCGTCCATGTGATATACCAGCTTCAGGGTCTTGAAAACCAGGTCGGCTCCTTCCTGCCCTAGCATCTTTTCCAAGCCCGACCGAACTGCGGCTATCCTCACACTCTTGTCGGGCCCTTTCATGCTCATGGGGCTCAATGCAGTATCTTAAGCATGGAGCATTGCAAAGTAGTGCACTGCACAAACAATCCGATATGGCTGAAGGGCTGCTCGCTCTCAATCGATTTCTCAATTAAAGCCCGAGCGCTTTTTCATGTCGTCTAGCAGTGCTTTCAAACTGACATCTTGCCTGTAGGCGACAGGTTGAATTCCCAAGGATACTGATACCTGGCGAACCAGGTTGCTCAGGAGAAATCCGCCTGCAGAGCTAAACGCCGTCCAGAGCACAGGCGCAATCTTGTCAGCGTCAAAGTAAGCATTCTTGAGCGTTGTATCCTGCATCCTCAACTTGCTTTCTATCCACGTGTAAACATCGGGGCCGAGCATTTCAGAAATAAAACCAATAAAGACCGATGAAATGTGGCTGTTGAATTTTTGGTCTGGGGTTAGTTCTCTGACTGGTGATCTTGGGCCGGTTACATGTCTTTTATTTTCATCTTCTGCGAGTGCTTCGAGTTCCAGCCACATGTGCTCAAGCAATAGGTGGCCGCCGTCGGGGCCAAACAGGTCGTTGATGGCGGCCGTGACGCTCTCGAGGGTCAGAGTCCTTGATTTTATCGAAAGGCCGTATTTTTCTTCAAGCGTAAACAGTACCGCCTTCTTTGGCCCTTCTCCCAGGACGGAAAGAGCATTCTCAAGCGCATATGGCAGCATTACGCTAGCAGAAATAGAACGAGATCCCGAGTCTTTCACTTGGCATTGTCACCCTGTAGTTACGGAAATTGGCAATTCATGTAAAGAACCAGTGTATGTAGCTTGCAATAATCATTCTGCAATTACAGATGTGCTCGGGCAAATCCGCCAGCCGGGGCTTTAATCTTTGAAGGGATTGCCACAAGGGCGAAATCTGCACGACTCGTATGGAAGCTAGGCTAGATGCGGACGGAAATGACCTTCGCGACCAGGCAGAAGGGCCCCGCGCGTTATATCCCGGCCTTCAAAATGAAAGCCAGACTTTTGCAACCGCGGTGGCCGGATGCGTTATGTATCGAGATTTACATACAGTCGCTTTTACATCGCAGTCCGCTCATATCTTCATCGTGGTCTTGGTTGGCAATACATACAGGTCAGGACTCCAGCAAGGCAATTGATCTAATACTTCCAATGGCGCTTGACGAGGCTCTGGAGTGTGTTGGAGAGCCAGCAAAGCGAGAGCTACTAGCCCGATTGAAACTTCGGCACAGAATCTCCCTGCAAGGAGGCGCAGGCAAGCTCACCCTGGCCACAGTTGCAGAGATTTCGGAGGAAATCCTTGGACCGGCCGGAAGGCGACTTGTTATCGAACAAATCTGGCTGGTAATGGAAAAGATCGCCCAGGGCAAGTATGAAACGAGTATTCGCGGGTTGAAGGTAGCCGGGCACAGTCATGCGGCTTGATTCAACTAGGATTTCATAAGACTATAGAGCGAGATTGAAAACCCGGCCTGACTTGCAGCCGTAATGCCGTGTCTAACATGGGATCCACTGCCGCTAAAATGCGCCACATCTAAAGACGTTTTGCAAAACAATTTGGATAACACGGATGAGAAGCAATTTTGTTGTTAGGCAGGATAAACACTAGAGGAGGCTGGGATTTCAGCTCGCTTTTACTAGTAACGCTGCAAATCTGTTAAATCTGAACTACTCCTGTCGTGAGTCAGTTTATCTCTTCTCTTCTTAGTTCGTCTTCTACGATTGACATAATCGCTTTGGGAGTGCCAATACAGGCTGCATTTCTTCACTCCAACCTAGAACCGATCTTGGTAATGCCAATGTACATGAAGGCCGCCAACGAGTAATCTATCAAAAGTGAATTATGTGTACATTAGGAGTAGCGGTCGTCGGAATACAGGTCAAAATTGTGTCGAGCTTCTCGACTTTATCCTTGGTTCTTGGGTTCAAATGCTGAGAAGTGACCAATCCAGTCCATTCATCCTCCATGTTTAGTACCTTGGATTTTCAGTTAAGATTTGCAATAGTTGTCCTTGTAAATACCGGGTGTCTTAATCCCGCGCTTGTTTTATAGTACATCCTATATCTCAGTGCATGGCTGCTAGCAAGAACTGGAAAATCGAAGGCGATTACTTTGAAGCATGCAACTGCGACGTCCTGTGCCCATGCGTTTTCATGGGAGCTCCGGACCAAGGTGAATGTGACCTTACGATAGCATGGCATATTGAGAAAGGTCACTTCAATAACACCGCGCTTGATGGGCTAAATGTAGTTGGCGTGTTTCATACACCCGGTCACATGTTCACTGGACCGAAATGGAAAGTCGCACTATACTTGGACGAGCACGCAAGCAAAGAACAGGCCGACGCACTAGGCATGATTTTCTCCGGCCAAGCAGGCGGCTTCTTTGGGGTTATCTCTGGATTGATTGGCGAGGTTGCAGGCGTTAAATCTGTACCCATAAAATTTGTCATTGATGGCAAGAAACGAAATTTGAATATCCCATCAACCATAGATGTCTCTATTGAAGCAATGGAAAGTTCAGTAAATCCGGGGCAAGAAACTGTTCTGACCAATCCTCCGATGACAGTAACACCGGGATTTCCTGCAGTCGTGTCCAAGTCCACAAGAAACAGCTATAGCGATCACGGCATGAAATGGGACAACTCGGGCAAAAATGGACTTTACTCAAAGTTTGCGTATGGCCCATAGTGGCATACTAAATTAGAACGGTTGCGGCGGCCATTTGGATAAAGTTCAGAAGGTTATTCTGGCTTCGATTTTGTTAGTATCAGCCCTAACTTGGGGAGTCTCTGCGATTCAGCAGGACAACATGATGCATACAATGTCCTTTGGGACAATGACCTTAAGTCCAATCACGATTTCCCTGTTCACAACAATTTGGACAATTGGCATGGCTGCAATGATGTTTCCTGCCATTTCGCCAATGGTGCTACTCTACAATCGACTGATTAACAATGGTGGGATGGGCAGCCAGTCCAGTACGGTGGTTGTGGAGAGTCGAGCTCAGCCTCATTTGTCGTCTGCGGCAGTCAAGACAATACTTTTTGTCGGCGCATATCTTGTAGTTTGGGCGCTAACCGGAATTGCGCTGTTTCTTGGCTGGTCGGTTCTCATGGATCGAATAATGGCAATCTCAACGACGCAAACCAACCAGAACATGATCTACATCTACACTGCAATTCTAATCATTTCTGGCGTTTATCAATTTAGTCCGCTGAAAACTAAATGCCTTGGATACTGCGAATCACCATTGAGCTTCTTCATGCGCAGATGGCAACAAGGAAAATCCGGTGCTCTCAAAATGGGACTCTTCCACGGTTTGTATTGTCTTGGATGTTGCTGGCCTTACTTTCTTTTGATGGTAGCATTAGGATGGATGAATCTGCTTTGGATGGGATTATTTGCTGGGATAATATTTGTTGAAAAGATATGGTCTAGGGGCATTTGGGTTGCCAGAGTAGCGGGCATCGGTCTTGTAATTACGGGCTTGTCGGTCATATCCGGTATGGCAGGGGGTATTCTGCCTATGCAGTCTTCCACGGCTATGCAACCGAACTCAGGCATAGGAGGCATGAGCGACGGTCAAATACAGACCCCAAGCCCACAATCCTCTGTAAATAGCACTGTAATGCAAAATTCCAGTTCGGACTCTATGCAACCTATGAATATGAACTAGTGACGCGCCTAGGACGACGTCTCCTCGTACCCTTTTCCTCTGAATAAGGGTGTCGAAAAGCAGACAGGATGAGCGTTTGAACGAAAAAAATGGAAAGGCAGGCTATTTACCTGAAAATTCTTCCATCGCGTCAGGCTTCCAGACGCACTTCAACCGGCGTGGCATTGGTGATCATGTCAAAGACCGGTGATCGGGACTGTGCAAGTTCAACCAGCTTCTCCAGTTCGTCTCGCGGGACACCTCGTGCTTCGATCTTGAAGGATACACTGATCCGATTAAAACCGTTCCTGATTTTTTCCGAAAGACCGAGAAATCCCTGCAGATCAATATTTCCACTCAGCGTCGACTCCACCTGATCTATCTTAATTCCTCGGGCTGCGGCATGATAGATAAGGCTAGTCGTAAGGCATCCTGCCAACGCCGCCAGGGCATACTCGGTTGGATTTGCACCCTGGTCTTTTCCCAATAAAACCGCGGGCTCATCCTCCATATACTCAAACGACTTTGCATGGCTGTGCTCCTGGCATGCTCCGTAGAACTGACTTACGGTTGTTCGGTTGTTGCCTCCGCTGATCCAGTTGTTGCTGGCCTTGAAGGTGAATTTCGCTATCTCGGGATTTCCCTTCACCGCCATGATTGTGTTGAACAGGTTGTCGACGTTTACGCCATTTACGATTTTTTCAGTTGACATGTTTTGTGTCATACCAGTTAGCATACTGTCCGGGCGATATAGTCAGGACGGGAGTGTGACACCCGTGTTTTACAGCGTTGGTCTAAATGCTTATTGATTGGATAGGGGCGATGTAATTTGAGGCCAAATTGGATGCCAAGGATGTGAGGATATTCTGTGAAATGGCGTTCAAAGGCATAGAATATGAAACGTTTACTGACAGGCGAGTTAGCCCGCTTTCAATTGCCAGAAAGTTAGGATTGGACGAGAAAACGGTCAGATCAAGAGTTAGTAAAATGGAGGAGGAGGGATTTATCAAATACTACCAGGCGATTCCAAGTTTGTCATTTCTCAATGTGACTCTCATCTGCTCCTACAGGTTTGAAACCGTGAACATTGCCACAAAGCATAGAGTTATCGAAGATATCCGGAAGATACCGTTCATTGTAGAAGCTATTGATTACTTGGGGCATCATATCTCTGTAAACATTGCAGGCAGATCTGCCGAACTTGTTGAGGATACAGTTGCCAAATTGGCTAACAAATTTGAATTGAGCCGGATGTTGCTTGCCAAGTGGTCACCAAAACAAAACCCATTTCATCCAGATAGATTGGACTGGCAAATAATCCAGAAGCTTCGCTATGACGCCCTCTCCAGCACAAAAGCGATCTCCGAATCTCTATCTCTTACTCAAAGGATGGTCGATTACAGGATCCAGAAACTTCTTGATTCCCGCGTACTTTCCGTCAGGGCAGTAATCGACCCTCAAAAACAAAAGGGGCTAATCTTCTATGAACTTGAAATGGCCATAGTTGAGTCAATGCAGTTTGACGTTGTAAAGCGGTTGGGAGAAATTCACGGGGAAAAACTTTGGTCTGTTAAAAGTTCAGCAACAGTAGGCGTACTGATAGCAAATTTCTTCGCATTTAGTCTGGCAGAACCTGAGCAATCAGTAGTCAGTGCTCTGGGCATTGAGGGAGTCAAGTCTTGCTCAATGTTCATTATCAAGGAAACTATTGAGCCAGACAGGCCCAATTGGCTAGATGGTTTGATTGACGAAAGAATTCTCTCTTCTAATTAAGGAGTGACGTTAGGTGAAAAAGGGCTATACGCTCTTTATCATCTTTGTAAGGTCGTCTTGCGTCATTGTCATTCCGGGATGTGTATCTTGAACATGAATCATCGTGTGCTTCTTAATATCCTCATCACCTTGTGGAGATATTAAGGTCCATCCACAAGGGCAGCTGACCATCTTTGCCATTATCATATGTTCAAGCACGGTTTGCTATATCCTTTTATCGATTGAAGCCCGTACACTTAAATGATAAATCACTCATCCTCTGAACTACAGGCTCTTTAATCGAGCGCACATTGTGCACCTGGTGCAACGCCTGCCGAGAACTTATGGGTCAGGTATCCGAAGAAGAACTACCCTGATCAAGACGGCATCGCCTGTAATAAATGAAGTCGAGTGTGGGATTTCAACTCGTTTTAGCCCGCGTGTCACGCCTAGGGCTTCATAATTAGAAATAGCAACGTTTCCAAGAATGCCACTGAATTTCGAAACGGCAGATCTCTATTTCTTGCGCGTGTCGATTCAAATTCTTTGTGAAAATCTGATTGCGATGATGACTTGCATGATAGATTCAAAAAAATGGAAGGGCAAGTGGCCCCATTATCGTCGTATTTCTATCCGCTCATCCTATTCTCGCTGCTGTAAAGATGTCAAACAGATCGCACTTTTGCGTGACCTTGTGGCCGTTTACGTAATAGTAGCCTACGTCAACTCTCCAGCTGCCTGTCGAATTGTCCACGAACTTGAACATTATGGTGTTGCCCGGTGTGTACTTCATGAGCTTTGAGGTAAAGACCACGCCGTTTGGTCCTGTAATCCAGTACTTTACTCCATTGATGCCTGGCTGGTTGTCAGATGACTTGCACATTATCTTGCTGTTGAGCGGAACTATTGTGTTGTTGATGTTCTTTGATGTATAGTCGCTGCAGACCAGTACCTTGTGGATGTGTGTCGTGCTGTTGGTAAAAGTGTCTGTGATTGTACAGGTAAGGTGTGCGCCTACCTTTGCGCTAGATGCTGATATCACTCCGCTAGGAGCACAGTCGCCTGCAAATGTTGCCGTGTACTGGCTTGCTAGTGATGTCGGGTTGTATGATTCTGTTATTGTGTGTGTCTGGTTAGCGTTAACTGTTGTTGCAGTATTGTTGGCTACTGCGTTGCCGTCAATCATCAGGGTGATGTTGGCAAGTGTTGCTGTTCCACCGACAATGTGCTTGATTACAGTCACGTCAGGTGGTGAGCTTACTGTGCGCTCGCCTAGGACTGCAAGGCCTGCCAAGGCAGTGTTGGGAGCCGAACCAAAGCTTGCGAGAAGTGCTCCTGTGGCAATGTCAATGTGATAGATCATTCCGGTGCCAAGGTCACCCGTCCAGAAGGTTGTTCCGTCTGGGTCGACGTTGAGTGCAAACAGCTCGCTTGCGCCTCCTGCTGGCTCTGGATATCTTTGAACTACTGTGCCGTTGCTTGCAACTCTGTCAACTTCTGACGAGCAAGCTAC
This sequence comes from Nitrososphaera sp., assembly GCA_039938515.1. NCBI lineage: Archaea > Thermoproteati > Nitrososphaerota > Nitrososphaeria > Nitrososphaerales > Nitrososphaeraceae > Nitrososphaera > Nitrososphaera sp. The sequence goes on from JBDUUL010000015.1 coordinate 192,079, forward strand.
CAGTTCGCCGCCGTCGCTTGTTATGCGATGGGCATAGCATGGAGTGTTAATTAGGCCGCCAAAAGTAGAGTTTGAAAAGTCTGGCATCTGTGTATTTGTGCATACGTTGAATCGGTGGATTGCGCCTGATTCTGATGTGTAGTGCATTGTGCACTGGTCAGAAGCTAGATCAATCCAGTCTGTTCCCCTGCTTCTCTCACTTACGGTAAAGTTAGCGAGTTGCTTCCCGGATGGGTCGAACTTGTAAATATAGGCAGTGCTGTCTGCGTCACCTACGTAGATGTTGCCTGACGCATCGACAATGCAGCTTTCCGGATCTTGTTGCAGGCCGCTTGCAAAGCTAGCATTTGCAAGATTGCCTGCGCTGTCAAACTTGCTAAGAATGCCGCTAGAGAATGTTGTGACATAGAGGTTATGGCTTGCGTCAAAGCACATTCCTGTGGTATAGGTGGAGCCTGTGGTGGTGTCGAGTGTCTGTACCAGAGCTCCTGTTCTATTGAACTCTTTTACTTGACCAGAGCCAACCGCTGCGAGCACGTCGCCGCCTTGGATTGGTGCATTAGTGGTATGCGTCTTGACTATGCCAGAATGAACTACTTGAGTGCTTTCATTCTTGGCAAGTAGAGATGTTGCTGCTGCAGATTTGGCTATAAGCGAAGGTGTAACTAGAGCGGACAAGAAAATTAGTCCAGCTATCATAGTTACAGCACCAAGCTTTGAGCCAAGATTGCTGTATCTATCAAACATGTTGAGAGTCTACAGAAATAAGTAGTATAAAAGAATTACATGTTTGAGCTGATGGTACGAACTAATCGAGCTATCTCTATTCTTTTGAATCAAGGCTACAAATTGCGACTGACCATGAGGGTGAGTACACAGGGAGATGCTCCGTAAACGCAACCAGCCTCGACACCGCGCCTATGCAGGTCTGCATCGATAAGAAGTCTGGACCATGAGCTCATAATGGGAAAGTGCGGATCTCCTCAGCCGACAATGCTGCACGGTATTGCTGGACGGCTGCAAACGCCGCATGAGTCGGTTATCGAAAACTTGGCAATTCGAATTTTCTTTACTAGATGCTTCAACTTCCGGTGTCGCCCTTTGCGTAATTGGCCCGAAGTATGAATTGATAATATATCATTATGAGCTATAGTACACGTGTCAATAACCGACGAAAAGGGTCTCAGGTATTATGAAGAGGTCATCAGGCTCATGAATGAGATGGTTGCATTGCTCAAGGAGAATAACAATATGCTTCAGCAGCACAATAATACAGTGACGGAATTAAATGAACGGGTTCGCAAGATCGGGATAAATACGAGCAATATCAGGTAGTAATGACACATTCTGAAATTGTGTTAGTATGCAGATTGGGTTCCTGTAACATAGCGGCGCTTTTGCACAAGTTAAACTATGTAAAATTTGCTTTGTCAAAAAGTCCGCTTCATCTCTCCGTAAGCTCGCGGTTTACCGGGTTTTAGGCAAAGACTGCTAAAGCTGCTCATATTTGGACGAGGGACCAAAGGGTATTTTCTTGAATTTTACCGCCGCCTAAACGCAATGTAAGCGGTGGGGTACATCGCCAAGTTGGCCACGACGAGTATGACGATTGTCGGAAGCCAATCTGAATCATGACCCGAACCGTCATATTTTAGTACGTGTCCAAGGTAGCTCAGAACTCCAAAGTAAAGGACAATTAGGCTCCAAATGCCAAGTGCAAGTATCGGTAAATATCGCCCATGCTCACCAACCTTGAGAAACAGGTATGTCGAGACAGCAGACGGGAGTGAAAAAAATACAAAAACGACTAAAAAGGCCACATCTGAGCTCGTCGTCGAAGGCCCAACCGGCGCCAGGGGAGCGAGCAAATAGAACCAGAATGTCACAGTCATCGCCGCGAAATAAGAAAGTAAGATTATCTGCGGAAGAGTGAGTTTGCGGCGAGTATTTTCGATACTAGGCGCCCTTATCGCCAATGTCGACCTAGCATAAGATACTCCGCGCTTTTAGTTAAGGATTCTCAACGACCATAACAACAGGATGGAGAAGCTAAATGCCGAGGCAAGCGACAGAGAAGGTATTGAGGGGAATGAAAAAGATGGACTCGCAAATCTTCAAGAGCTGGCAGCAATACCACGATTACTTTAGAGCATGAAGGGCTAGAGGAAAAACACCTGCAGAAGCGGCTATCATCAAGATTGAAGGTAGGAACAAGTGGATAACAGTGATTCAAAACGCCGTTCAACTGTCTATGAACTGACTCTATTTTCCTCTCGACGGACGATTTATAACAAACTCTACCTTTTGGTCGAGATTTTTTCTAAAGAGGTTTTCGCACATGGCAATATCCTGCCCTGCAAGAATCCACAGGTCGAGGTCTTTAGTAGGGGACCCAAATGAGTCATGCTTCTCCCTCGAGTACCCAATATGTAAATCACCGATTATGGATTCGTCTCCCGACAGCTTCCTGTTAATGAAATCGTCCTGTCCAACCTCCTCAAGTCGTATCGAATAAATTTTGTCATACATAATCTGGTAGTTATTATTGTCCCAACTTAGGACAGAATCAATTGTCTTATTGAAAGCAACCTGATCACTGCTGTCTGAAATCAACTTGATCTCCTCCTCCAATTTGTTCTGACTCCGCCTGTCGTGTCTGAACTTCAGCTGTTGTGCGAATATAAACAGGAATGCTGACACCACAACCAAACCAATGCCAAAGCCTGTAATTCCAAGGTCTTGAAACTTCAGAAAGGAGGCAATGAACCCCATGCCGATTGCACCCAGCAGTGCGCCTAGGAGACGTAACGGACCTACGTACAACGCTTGTTTGTTAAACGCTACTACCAGCAGTCGATCGTGAAGAAACATTATTGAAAATTGCATATTTCTTTTCACATAATGAAATTGTTTAACACGAATTGACGGGACTGAACTCAATCGTTAGCTTACAGGAACACAATTTAATAAATATTCTCACTTTGAGTACAACCGCAGGAAAGGCAGATAATACGTTGAATTAAGATTATGAGGACTAGGAGGAATTTGTAAAAGCGCCGCGAGTTAACACCCAGCCGAAAAACAGGGAAGCGCCGGCATGTTACGGAACCCAAATTCGCGTTTTGCCTAAATTCTCAGGCATGCAATTTGTCAATGACCGGCATGACCTTCTCAGTCATTATGCCATCAATGTTCTTGGCCTGCACATCAAATGACAGGAGCAAGAGATGATTATCGGGCAGCGGGACAGTGACTCTTGTCAGCAGTTCGTAACGCGTAATGGTATACCGGACTTTGCCGAGCTTGCTCTCCCAGGGAAGTCTTGTAGACTGGCGTATGGTCGCGTGCAATGCGTACCTCTCCGTCTCTTCGACTGTCATCAATGGTTTGAGGTCTTTTCGGAATCTATTTGCAATCATGTAACCAAGCTTGTTGGTTACGCCGCAAAAGCGGATTGAGTTGTCTAGCGGTAATACCAATTCAGGCAGGCCTGCGTAATCAGAATAGCCGCTTTCCGTATTAGTGAGACAGCAGCCGGAGTTAATAGGTTTTATCGAACTGGTCTATCGCAAATTCAGGTTAGCGCCCGGCGCATTAACACAAGTCTTGAAACATAGCCATGGGATTCAATCAATTTAGCGCCCACCAGTTGAACAGTAATCCAAGCAATGTGCAGAAAGTACCGGGATTCTACAATAGTGTAGGACGGGAGTGTGCCTCAGCCAGTGCGTGGGCTAGGCCGCCTGTGCCTGCCTTGTTGGCAAATGCCGCCTTCTGTACTGGATTTCGTTTCTCAAGACGAGGAAGAGTCCAGCGCCAGTGATTACGAGCGCAGTTATACTGAGCGCAGTCATGAAATCGGCAAGGCCCGTTAAACTCATAGCAAAACCGTAATCGGCAATCTGGCTATTAAGGGGAACTTATTCAAGTTCTGAGAAATAGATGCGAGTAACCATTGCGCATCTTTCAAAGCTACTTCGTGCCCCGTATTATTTTCTATCTGCGATCTCTTGTTTGGATTTGCTAGACACCTAGCTGGTGCCGTTTCGAAGCTTCAGTTCAAACGAGCTCATAATAGCTTCTGCACCGTCCCCAAAAAGATGTTCAATGGCATGTTGTATCTCTTGCCGCGTCAGTTCGCGCGTTCCGGTTAATGAAATATCGAACTCTTGTTCTAGATGCCGCCATGTTGCAAACCGGACGGATTCACCGAGTGTCCTCAATGCCTCATCGAGTGCAGTTCTGACCTTCTGAGGCTCGCCACTGGCAGGCATGGAACATGCGTTCCGAGTATCGGACAATTATAAAGGTTGTCCCGAGGCTTCGACACAAGTAGATAGTTTGACCTGACCGGAGAACAAAGAGCATTTTTTATGCAAGCAGATACCCGAGAGTGTTTTCAAAGCGAAGCCTGGTCAAGTGTTAGAAGCACACTTTCTAGGCATCGCTAGCCGGGCCGGCCGCGATATCGCGACAGTCGTGTAGTCTAAAAACCTGCTTCATAACGGCTTATTCCCGGATAAACCAGAAATTCTATTTGTGCAACATATTTGGCTGCTGGGCATTGCTGGAGCCGTCCTTGTTTCGGTCTTTGCAGTATTGACAAACGGATTTTCTTTCAACAACGATCCGTACCAGTACTCCTATCAGCAGTCAAGTTGCAAATGCGTTGCAATAAGGCTCGATGACGTTCAGGACTACTTTTTGACGTCTTCCCAGGAGGCAGTAATCAATACAATCCAGTCAGCGAATGCCCCGCTTACAGTGGGCGTCATTGCAAACTATTTTGGGAACGACACAAACATTGTCAAATTTATCCGAAACAGTGAATCACCAAACCTAGAGATTGCGAATCATGGCTGGAATCACGAGGACTTTACGAAACTGAGCAGAGGCGAGCAAATGATTCTGATTCATGCATCAAGTGCCAAGATATCTGAGCTGTTAGGCGTCAAGCCAGTGACTTTTATTCCACCGTTCAACGCCCTCAATAATGATACAGCCTACGCTGCCAGAGATGCTGGCATAAAATACATCAGTGCAAACACGACGACGGCTCCACAGCCGTTTGCCACTCAATCCCAGTCAGGCATTATCCAGGTCCCCGGAACGTCAAGGGATGACTATGACAACGGCGTATGGTTCCCATTCTCCCATGCAAAGGCCATGGACCAGATTGACAGAAGCATAAAGGCCTACGGCTTTGCAGTTGTAGTCTTGCATCCGCAAGAATTTGCAGTCAAAGACGCGAGCAATAAATTCAAGAATGAAGTAGATCAAACCCAGATATCCGAGCTCAGGCTGCTACTTGAGCAGCTGCACGATAACGGATACAAACTCGTGACTGTGTCCCAGATTACCTGACTGTAAACCAGCTCCATGACCGCGGCTTAACCTTGTTGTCCCGGCGAATGCGGGGCTTGCGTCACCAAAGGGCCCGAATAAATGCCAGCCCAAGGCGACACTGATTTGAAATTATCCAGGCATGATCAGGCCTTGGCGCGATTTTGGGCATCTCGATAACTTGCCTTGTTCTTAGCGCTCCTTGGACCTAGCCGCAACTTGCTTCCGCAGCACGGGCAGTTATGGAGCGGCCAAACAAGATAGATACCGCAAACCTGGCAGCGCTTCTGTCCAGACACATACCTGCCGACTTTTTGCAGCTTGCTGACCTTGTACCTCGTGCATATACCCTTACACGCCACTTGATACCATCTTTGATGGACTGTAATATGGAGAATGCGGAACTGGCAGGTTCGATGGAGTTAGCGACGGACAGCCTCCTTTGAGTTTTCCCCTGCCCCGTCGGCTTATACTTCACTAGCGGTTTTCAAACAATAACCGGAATTTCAAAGACAAAAGACTCAGACTTGAGGACGGGGAAGGAGCCGTTTACCCGGGCTATCGGGAATATACGATTTCAAGGGGCCGCAGTGTTAACACTGTTACGTTTTGCTAATATACTTGAATAAGTAGCAACCATTCCGTCTTGATTACCAAGGGTGAAACCGTAAAACCCGGTCATGCAATTTACTGCGCCGCCGCGGTTGCCGTTGCCTTGGCCGGCGTAATTCATCTCATGCTCGGCGCCGGGTCTCTGCGCTTCAATGGCTCTGGAATGGCAATCCTTTTCACAGTAGGCGGACTGCTCCAGATCTTTTGGATTATCCCCATGGCCCGGAGATGGGGACCTATCTGGTACATTATCGGGATTGCCGGAAACGTTGCGCTCTTTGCAATGTGGCTAATCACCCGCTATCCAGACAATCCGCTCAATGGCCGGGGCTTTGGGTTCCCAACGGGATTTAGCATACAGTGGATTGAGGAAGCGGCACAGCTCGTCTATATCGGTCTCACATCAGCAATCCTTGCTCTGGAGCGGAAGAGTCGCCGGCATAATCTCTCTGAGCGCGACGAAAAGCATCCTGTCAAGAGTCGGAAGGGGCTAGCGATACTGGGCGCTATCGTGGCTGCTTTGATTCTTTTTAGCCTGTTTGCATTGCCTGCACTGATGCCACGCCCGCCGGGTGGCCAGAGAGGGCCCGCTCAAGGAGGCTTCCCAGCCCCCGGTCAAGTGAACCAGAATGCACCTACAGGCCCCGCTCCAGCCCAGCGGCCTGTTCCTCCCTAATAGTTTCTTCACTTCCGTGGACCGTGCACGAAAAGCTCTTGCAGGCTAGTCTCCGCCAAAGTACTGATGGCCAGGGGGAATGCCTTGCAATCCGTCTGCCAAAGTAATCACAACTGCTGTAACTGTGCAGATGGCAGGGTAATTCCAGCCACAAGGCCGTGGCTGCAGCCGGCTTGAATAGCTGGCGCCTCTAGGCTGAAAGTGAACCGGATGACAGGTCGTTTAGTTTGTGGCATGAGGCTATCACCTGCAGCCCCTTTGCAGTAGTTCTGTATTTCTTTTTAGCCTCTGAAAACTCGAGCAGTCCATTTTCAACAAGGGTGTTCAGATAATCCTTGAGCTGGGCATAAGACAGAAAAACCTCGTACATTATCCTAGTCTTTGTCGTCTCGCTCTCCGCGGCCTGGAGGATTTGCAAGACAATATCAGTCCGGCTTCGGTACTTCATTTTCCTATGGAACTTGAATATACTATATTTAATCTATGAAAGATGCCACCAGAACAAACCTCTATCGCGGCAGTCTTGTGTTAGCAACCAGGTTGGATTATTGTTCCGCGCTTTCCGTTGCAGCTTCTGCATAGGCTCTTTTCGTTCGTGATTTGCTTTGGCAGAATGAGGGAAGAGTTTTTTTAGACTGAAAGAATTTTGCTTGAGGTCGTTTCTGCTCGATCGTCAGGGACATTTTCAGAGAGCCCTCTGACAAGTGTTAAGGCTATGAGATGCCAAAACTAGCCGCTTTCCCGGCTCTAAATGGCCTGACAGGATATCAATCCGCGTTCACAAGGTATTGCGTTCATTAGTAGCCAGCCGTTTGACACCGACCTGGTGGGGGAGTTTGAACCCCTCCTCTTCTAGGCCTTTTTTCACTCTGCCCTTATGACTTGTCAGAGAGGTCAAGTTGACTTGATATAAAATAGAAACTAGGCAATTCCTGCAAGTGGCATGCCTACTCGATCGGAAATTCCCTGATGTTCGAGTGACCTGTTTGCTTTGTATGTTCAGTTGTCTCGTCTGAAAAGACAAAAAACTTGTTGCAGTCAATGCAGCGGTATATTCTGTCAATGACTCTGCATGTCTGGGCGCTCAAGTCTTTCCTGGCCGCCGATTCTTCAAGCTCTTGTATCCGCGACTTGGCGGGCGCTGCCCTCTCCCAGAGGACGTCAAAGATCATTTGCTTGAAAGTCACCACCTCGGGCGAGTCGCTGTAAAGGAACTGGATGTTCCGCTCGCCCTTGGACCGTGAAGTCGGAGAAATTGCAATTGCCTCAGAATCGCTTATGCCAAAGTTTGCGCGAATTCCTTCCAGATGCCGGAGCTCGTCGATTCTTGCCGCCTGCTTTTTTGCGTAGGCTAGGTTATCTTTTGTAATGCTTGTAATAACTCTGCACCTGACGTTTCTCTGCCTGGCAGCGAATTCTTCATTTCGCAGCCAACCAATACCAGCGCCAATCTCAGGCATGGAAGCGTCTGTGACTGCATTTATGCAGGTCCTTGCATTGCGGTAGAAATTGGTTATGGTCTCTCGGTTATTTTCGTACCCCTGTATCAGGTAGACAACAGGTATTCGACCAGGCTTGGATGCTGCCACTTTGACATGAAGAAAACTTGGCTGATAAGCGTTGCGATTGTACCTGGTAGCACCGCACCAGATATCGCTACCCATGCAGGCATGTTCTGCCGGACGGAGAGGCATATTCATATGCCCATTATGGTAATTCCTGCTTGTGGGCTGGCTCCTTACCGCAATAGCGCTAGGCGTCCTGGTACTTGCGATTATTGGAATTGGAGTCGTGCCGTTCTTCCGGGGAGTCTATAATGGCGCTCAGGTCATTGTATCGAATCCAATGGTTCACCGCGCGGTACAGCAGGTGCAGACATTTTTCGTCCAGCACTTGTCAAACGTATTGCCACACTAGTTGGTAGGCCTGATGACAGTCCTTAAATGAGTTCATCAAATGAGAGTTCGCAAATAATTGTATACGTGCATGCCATGGAATTTTAAGCCGCCATATCAATAATCGCTTAGCAGTGGCGAATTCAAAGAGCCGGCAGGCAGGAAGTATTTCGTCAGGATATTCTACACGCTTCTTAGCGTTTGATCTGTTTCGAGCTGAGGCTTGAATCTGTCCCACAACAAGCCTGACGTTAATCCAATCACTGCCCATAGCATACCCATGTCAAGCTCGCTTACAATCCTAAAGCTGTCGACAAGGCTTTTCATTTCCGTTGTGACTTCGTATCCGTTCGGCGGTAGTGCAAAATATGCGCCGGCGATTATCGGCACATAGATTAACGGAATGAGCACTATAGGCTTTATCCGTTCTTTGTATCGCATTGCGGCATAAGCTGCGCCAAACAGCCCAAGGCCAGAAATTGCGAGAAATGCGACGTACAGTTCTTGCCTAAAATAGATTGTTGTGCCTTGAGCTTCTACTGCTGGCGGATTTGCAGGATACTTGAGAGATGTTACAAAGAATAAAGCGAACCAAATAATTCCAGCGAGCACAATTCCCTTTCTGACGTTGTTTTTTCCCGGTAGTGCTTTTCTGGTGTAGGCAAATACAATGCCAAAGATGGCTGACAGTGCCATGCCGAGAACGACTGCTGAAACGACTTCACCACCTTTCTGCCAGTTGCGATAGTCTGCCATCTGAGCATAGTCGACTGGATGCCCTGCGTTTACCTGCCGCGCTACCTCAAAACTAATCGCTTTGTCAACAAGAGGCTCTGCAATTGCGAGGTTCATGATGCCAAAAAATGTACCAGCAACTACTCCAGCTGCGAGAGTGACAAAGATTAGCCAGATTGCCTTCAACTCCTTCTAACCTCTCAAGTCAAAGCAGAGAAAAATAGAAAATGTGTGTGATCAATGGCACATGAATCCAGCTACGTGGCGTGCGTCATGCGCAAACTCGTGCAGAAACGTCATTCCGGGGTTATTGCCGTTCATGTCTGCCGTAACGCCAAAAGCCTGCTCTATCTGGCCAGAATCAAAGCCAATAGCGAATACTCCTAACAAGGCAATAGCTGCCAAAATGCCAACTGCGACCTTTGGAACATTATTTGCAACGATAACAAGCTGCTTGCTAATCGTAGACATGATGCAGGGGGATAGTTTTTGCATTATATAAACTGCTGGTTGGTTTATCCAACCTAAATAATAAGTTCGGTTTTATCCCGTATTACCATTAGTAACGTATCCGGTGGAAGCGACTGTAGGTATCGTAATTGCAACGGCGGGCTATCAGAGACCACCGATTGTTATCCGTCGAATACCAGACTTGGGTTTCAGTGCCGGTATTTGTGCTCTGAACTTAACAAGGACCCGCCGAATTCCCAAACAATGAACCATAGTATAACGTTGGTTGCCTCAGCTACGGTAGCTGTCACCTTGGTGATGGCACTAATTTTTGTGCCAAGCTCAGGGATTGCAACCATGATTCAAGGACAACAACCAACAAGCAGCCAACTATCCACTGCTGTGGGATATTCCCATGACCACAGTCTATCAATCGACAATTTGAACCTCCAGATGGGCTCGACGTTTGCGGCCATTAGCCCACAACAAGCGTATGCAGAGATGTCTGGAGGGGCGCACGTTGTGAAAATGAACCTAGTCGCAATCGAAAAAACAATTGCAATGCCATCCGGAATTTCTGGAGCAGACGGATGCTCTGATTCTGCAGCAGAAACAACATCATGCCTGCCAACTCAGGTAATAGCCTACACATTCAACGGTACTATTCCTGCCCCAACAATAAGGGCTCAACAGGGCGATATTATTGCGGCAAGAATAACAGACCCGACCTCTAACGGAGACCCCCATGGCATTGATAATCACGCGTCCATAGTGTCAGCGGCCAACTTTCTTCCAACCCCTCCAGGAACGAGCAAGACATACTTTTTCGTGGCCACTAGACCAGGAGTCTTTGAGTATCATTGCGAAGGCAACGTAAATGACCTTGCAGAGCACGTATTTCGAGGGATGCATGGCATGGTGATAGTAGATCCGAAAGACGGATACAGCGGATACACACTACCAACCAATTCAACAGGTAAGCTTGTCGAAGAACATGTTTCACCGTTGGCAAAAGAGGTCAAGCTTGACTTTTCAGAGTACTACCTGGCAAACGATCCAAACGGAGATTTTGATTGGAAAAAGATGTACGAGCATAACGCCACTTACAGTTACATCAACGGAATTCCATTTGGATATCAATCACTGTCCTTGAACCCCGAAACAGGAAATCTGCCGACACCCACAAATGCAATGCCACTTCACTTCCAGGTTGGGGACCATGTGAGATTCTTTGTTCTCAATAGCGGTGATCTGCCAAACAATTTCCATATTGTGGGAGGCATGCTCGACAGGGTGATGCAGGGCGGAATGGAAGAGGACGGCGTCCAGACATTCAACATAGGCGGCTCAAATAGCGCAATAATTGACGTAAAGTTCGACAATCCTGGACTATATGTCGCGCTTAATCATGACTATTCACAGCTCTTCAAAGGCCAATTTGCTGTAATAATGGTGGACAACAATAGCACAACCCCGAATCCATCCAATGCGGTGCCTCCGATGGGTGCTCAGAGTATTTCGCAGCCAACAGCAATGTACTCATTTGGAACACCTCTTGTTTGGAATGGACATTCTAATCTGACAGGCACAGTGCAATCGCCAACCGGTTCGGTAGACACAACTAACTAGTCAAACGACGCTCCTTCCTTTTTTTTGAGACCATGTCAAGATCCTATTCTCAACTGCCTGTCGTTTTTGCATCGATAACTATGGTTATACTATCAATAAGCCTTCCAAGTATGTCATACGTTTATGCCGATGGCGTTAATAATTCCCAATTGCATTCCGAAAAGGACTCTGCAAATGCTAGAGATAACAGTTCAGAAAACGCTTCCGCTGAAGCAGGAGTCATTGAATTTAAGAAAGTCGTCGCCGATGCTCAACGAAAACAATATCTGCTAGGCGAAGTTGACAATGTAGATTCTAACGCGAGTATATTCTCATCCATTTACTTTGGAAAGGATATCAATTCAGCATACTACATCAAGGAAATTGGAACCGTAGCGCCAGGAATGGGGATGCCGTTTAAAATCCCACTTAACGATTCGAACGTTCAATTCAACGTTTCAGACATTCACGCGCAATCTGCCCCAACAAGCCTTGGGCCGAACAGGGGCTTACAAGTGGATTATGACAGCTTGGTGTTTTCAAATTCTACTCATTCGATCGCTGGTTTACTAGTTAACAAATCCCCGTATGATGCTTCCAATATCCGAGTATTTGCACTTGCCCTTGATAACAACTCTACAGTTCTTGACGTAGTTCAGAGTGATGTCATTGCAAATATCTCTTCAAACCAATCAGCCAAGTTTACACTCGAGCCAATGCAATCAATTGCAGCCAAGGTCTCCCACTACAGTTGTTTTGTCCCCGGCGAATCAGGAATGAATGTTACCTTACCGGCTGAAGGCGGAAGCACACTGCAGCTGGCAATAGGCGGTGATGGCAAGATAAGAAACATCAAGTATGATCATTTGACTCATATTATCAGCCTTGATGCTCAAGGTGTATTTCTCGGTGGTGGCACAGTAACTTTGATGATTACTGAGGGACCAGACTCTTTAATGAAGTCAAACCTTGCAATTACGTTAAACGGTAAGAACGCAACAAAGTTTCTTGTCTCTTCGGTTCCTGCTGCTCCGGGCAAGTACTACAGGCATATTGAAATTCCATTTTCATTTGGCAAGAATTCTATAACCATAGCGCCGCAAACGGTCGTTCCCGAATTTCAATTTGTCCTTATTCCGCTTGCTGCATCACTGAGCGTTGTGTTTCTTGCGCTGCGCCTCGGATTAAAACGGGAATGAAGCACTATGATGGTATACTCATTTGTACTTGTAACCGTAGAAGACTACGAAATCGGTTTCCTTCAATGTAGACACTAGGTCAGTACTATCGGAAATTCTTTCCGCATTGAAATATGTTGAACGCACCACTACCTTTCGATGAATATACTGTATCTTACCGAATTCTTGTCCGAAATAGGAGGAGGGGGAGAACTGGCATTTTCGAGCTATGCCTTGGAGATGGCAAGAAGAGGTCACAAAGTTCATGTGATTTGTCACAAATCTGGAAACGATAATTCCCCGGTGAAAGGCAGGAATCTGACAATTCATAGAATCAGCCCGAGAATTGATCTTGCGCATGGTTGGTTCCCTACTATTGCTCAGCAGCTGATCTATGTTGTTAACATGATTATGAGGGCAAAGGAGATTATTGTAGCAGACCGGATTGACATAATCCATGCGAACACGCTCAGTCCTGCGCTTGCAGGCGGTGTCCTTAACCTGCTTTGCAACGTACCTCTCATAATCACTTTTCATCATGTCGGCGGTGTTAGCTCAATCCAGCAAATTGATACTGGCATTAGAGAATGTTTGGAACGGAGATGTCGCCTTGTATATGAAAAGTCAATTCTTTCGTTCCCCATCTCACGCATTCATGCGGTGAGTGAAGCGACGGCATCTCAGTTGAGGAGAATCGGATCCAGAGGGGACATCGAGGTAATTCCAAATGGGCTAGACCTAATTGAAGTTTCAAAGTTCAACGATTGCATTGGTTTTGAACCTTTCTTTCTCTTTATTGGAAGACTGGTACGCTCCAAGAACCTCGGAATAGTAATCGATGCATTTGCGGATACTTTGCGGCCTTTTCCCTCTGCAGAACTAGTAATAATTGGCGATGGCCCGATGCGGCACGAATGGGAGCGCCGAGCGAAAAAACTGGGCGTTGGTTCAAAAGTACGGTTTCTTGGATATGTCAGCGAGGCGAAAAAATATGATCTTCTTCGCCGATGCATTGCGCTGTTGTTTCCAAGTGAGATAGAGGGATTTGGCCTGACAATACTTGAGGCATTTGCATTCGGCAAGCCAGTCTTGGTCTCAGATATTCCAGCTTTCAAAGAACTGGTTGATGCCGACGTTGATGGTTTCATTATCCCTTTGTCGGAACCACGTAACTGGAGTATTAAAATGGCGCAGATTCTTTCGGACTTGACTCAAACCGAAATAATGGGAAGAAGGGGCAAGGAAAAACTAGTAAGGCAATTTAGGCTGGAACAGGCGGGGTCATCTCTTGAATTACTCTATCGAGTTGTAATCCGCGGAGAGCCTCTACCAAGACTGTCAGACCTGCGCAATTCAGGGGCAAGTAAGGCATAATGCTCTATTGCTTCTGAAGGCATACGCCAATGCGGTTTTATCGACCCTCGGAACATTGATTTTGGCTTTTTTAACTCAGAGACATCATCAGCTCTTCTATAAGGTCTAGGCAGATTATCCAGCTACCTTTGCAAACAAAAGTTATGCTCAGGCTAGAATGCATTTTGCGATAATACTACAATTATTATAAATTGCTTCCAAATTCCGCAAACGGTATTTGTCTCATAAATTATAAAGAATCTACATTTTGCATTGAAATTGTGCAGTATAATTCTATGAAATCTCTTAAATTCTAAATCACAACATGCGGTTTGATGCTAAAAAGCAATTCAATAATTGCAGCTTCCATTGCAGTGGCAATAGTCGCTGCAATAGCGACTCCGGCGTTTGCGCAAACAACGAGAGCAAATTCAACATCCAATCTGTCTTTACCGACAGGAGCATCGTTGAAAAATCAGTCGAACACGTCTGCCGACGTCATTTCGGAATCGACAAACTCTACGACTGGTGCATCACAGTTCAAGATGGCAATGCGTGACCTGTGGATGGACCATATCGTGTATACTAGGCTCGTAATCGTCAGCTTTGCCAACAATTTGCCCGACTATAATGCAACTGCGGACAGATTATTGCAAAACCAAGTAGACTTAGGTAATGCGATAAAACCATATTATGGAGATTCGGCAGGCAGCCAACTAACTGCGCTTCTAAAGCAACACGTACTAACTGCTGTCGACGTACTAAAGGCAGTAAAATCAAATGACACTCAGGCACTTGCGACTGCCAACAAGACATGGTATGATAATGCTGACCAAATAGCGACCTTCTTCAGCAATGCCACTGACCTGCCAAAGCAATCAGTATTATCAATGATGGATAATTATTTGACACTGACTACACAAGAAGCCGTAGCAAGGTTACACGGTAACTATACTGCAGACATAGCAGCGTTTGACGCAGTACACAAACAAGTCTTGATGATGTCTGACTCACTTGCTAATGCAATAATAAAACAATTTCCAGATAGGTTTACAGGCGTTGAGACAACAGTCGCATCCAGTAATTCAACTGCATCGACCGGATCTGTTCAAAATACAACTACATTCCATGTTTCTATAGTTCCAAACGCTCCTTTAATGGATGGCAAGGCATTTTCTCCAAGTCCCTTGAACATCACAGCTGGGGCTACGGTAGTTTGGACAAACACTGATAATATTGCTCATACAGTCACCTCAGACTCGGGCTTATTCAATTCAGGACCGATTGCACCACACCATACGTTCCAACACACCTTTACTACAGCAGGGAAGTTCCCGTATCATTGTGAAATCCATCCGCAGATGAAAGGACAAGTAGTCGTGTCGTAACCTTTTTCTTTTTTTGTCAGAATGATGACATAAAGCCTAGTGCAGCGGTGGAAAGATTGCATTTGGGATTGGTCCGAAGTAGCAGACAGCCCGCCTTTATCTTAATTTACTAATCCAAAAATGCAACTGTCATTTCTTGCAGGGACGAAGGCAAATGGAGAGGATGTCTGCAGAATTTCCATCGTCGGCTGGCACTATATAACCATCAGTGACAATTACCTAGGATTTCTCTAGCTGTGATACAAGATGATATTGCTTAGCAGGTGATTATGATATGGCTACTAGTAAAACCGAGCTGAAATGCCCGCTATTGTGTTGTGAATTTCGATCCAAGCCGTAAACTTGTTAATTTTCACGATTATCGGATAGTCCAGCACGTAACGTGTTCGGAGAGCAGAGTTAAGCCAGCAATCGATAATAAGTATGACACTTGATCAAAGTTAATCTGTACTGCTGGTGTCAAAAAATTGCTATGCTATGTTTGTTCAGTCAATGAAATACCAAGAGGTCACTCAAAGGCCTTTACAATCCTAGCGCCGAATGGCAACTCAATTGAAATAGCTGTCTTTAACGTTGACGGCCAATTTTATGCCATCTCAAATACTTGCCAGCATCAGGGCGGTCCTCTCAGTAAAGGGACTCTAGACGGTTTGACAGTAACATGCCCTTGGCATGGATGGAAGTACTCTGTTCTGGATGGCAAGTCTCCTGATCAGGGAGGTGATAGCGTCGATGCCTTTGAAGCTGTCATCCAGGATGGCAGCATATATGTCAAGCCTACTCCAAAGTTCAAAGGCGAGCGAGTCTCCAATCCGCATAAACGCTACGTTGAAGTCGACAATTCAGTCAACGAACATCTGGACAATTTCTCAAAAGGCATACGCAAAGAGCACAAAATCAGGATCCTTGGAATATCTACGACCAATGCTAATGACAAGATTGCGCCAAGAAAAAGCACATCAGAATTTGCACTTGAACAAGCACTAGAATACTCGAGAAATAATTTTGGAGCAGAGACGGTATTGGTAAAACTACGGCAGCTATACTTCAAAGATTGCGAAGGCTATTATTCGAAGGACTCTCGAGCCTGCATATTTCCATGCTCTATTTCAGAGATGGACAAGGACGACCAAATGCTTGAAATCTATGAAAAAATGATTATCTGGGCAGACATTGTACTTGTCGCGACTCCAATCCGCTGGGGAAGCGCAAGCTCGCTGTATTACAAGATGGTCCAGCGACTAAATTCAGTTGAGAACCAAATGGTATCTCGAAACCGAGTGCTGATAAGAGATAAAGTAGCAGCCTTTATCATTACTGGCGGCCAGGATAACGTTCAGCACGTGGCAGGAGAAATGATGTCTTTCTGGGCGCAACTAGGCTTTGTGTTTGGCAAGTTTCCTTTCATAGGTTGGAGCAGAGGCTGGTATGCAGAAGACACCCAGCATAACTATGAAAAGATGGAGACTAGTTCACAGTTCAGAAAAGACATCGAAAGAACTGTTTCAGGGGCAATAGAGATGTCGGGACTTGTAACTTCGAACAAGTATGACCACAGGCTATCTCAAAGTCCCGCTATGGCTTAGCAGAAATCACTTCAAGTTTCAACAATCTTGCCGTGTTCATCAATGGTTCAAATATCGAGCAGATACCGATGACGCTATAACATGAAGTGGGTTACCCGCGAGCATGCAAAGGTAGACAGAATAGCCTGCCCTTGGCTGATACAGAATTTTGTTGATAAAGATGCCGAGTTCTTGTTTGTTCCAGCTCACAGAGTAATTGAGGTTGCCAGAGAGCAGAGTGCCGTTCCGTTTGATGTTCCAAATGCCGAGCTTGGTCACCATGGAGAAGAATGCTCCTTTGATGCGATAGTAAAGAAATATCAGCTAGACCAGAAAGAGCCCGCCCTGTTAGAGCTTGCAAGAATAGTCCGAGGTGCAGATACCCCAAATAGAAGCCTGACGCCTCAATCAGAGGGCTTGGTTGCTGTCGCAACAGGCTTTAGTCTGATCTCAAAGGACGATCATGACAACATGGCAAAACAGTTTCATGTATATGATGCGCTTTTGGCCTATTGCAAGTCTGACAAGAAGGCGACTTCCAGCAGACACTAGTGCTTGAAGCGATTTGCTGTTACCCGACTGGCTATCTGCTGATGGTAGGTTGATTCTTGCAGCCAGAATAACAAGGACATTTGGGTACGGTTTTCTGAGCGTTATACTTGGAATTTATCTAAAGCTGGCCGGACTCGATGACGTTCTAATCGGAGCAGTACTTGCGGCGACGCTTGCAAACAGCTTCATTTTTACAATTTTCGCAAGCTTTTACGCAGACAGGATAGGCCGGCGCAAGATACTAGTCATTTATGCGGCTCTCATGTCAGTCTCTGGAGCAATATTCATTGTTACAGACAATTACATCGCGCTGATTGCGGCGGCGCTTATCGGCACGATCAACGTTACGGGATCAGAGACTGGCGCATTTCTGTCGATTGAACAAGCATTGCTTCCTCAAACCGTTAGCAGCAAGGCAAGGCAGAATGATGCATTCGCCATTTATAACATGGCCGGGACATTTGCAATGTCCGCAGGTGTCCTTATTTCGGGTTTGCCGGAGATTTTGCAGCGCCAATTTGGACTAACCCAAATTGATTCAATAAAGCCACTATTTGCAATGTATAGCCTACTTGGGATCGCGGTAGTTGTAATCTATTTCTTCCTTTCAAAGGGGGTCGAGCTGACACCAGCTGAAAAAGGAAACCCGGCAATCCGATCCCTTTCCCCGGAAACCAAGAGATTAGTGGCAAAATTATCCGGATTGTTTTCGGTGGACGCATTTGCAGGAGGATTTGTTATCCAGAGCATGGTGGCTTTTTGGTTCTTTACCAAATTTGGTCTGGATCTGACGAGCTTGTCTTACATTTTTTCTGTGGCCGGTGTTCTGACTGCTTTTTCATTTTTGGCAGCCGCAAGAATTGCAAGCAGTATCGGACTTGTAAATACTATGGTTTTTACGCATATTCCATCAAATATACTTCTGATTCTCGTAGGATTTGCACCAACACTACCGGTGGCTATCGGACTTTACTTGGGCAGAATGGCTCTTTCTCAAATGGATGTGCCAACAAGGCAATCATATATTGTGTCTGTAGTGGGCGCAGGAGAAAGGACCGCTGCGTCAGGCATTACGAATGTATCGAGAAATCTATCACAAGCTGTCTCTCCCTCACTTGCTGGCTACATATTGCAGGCTTTGCCCGGACTAGCTGCGCCTTTTGTCATAGGCGGAGCGCTCAAGATTGCATATGATATCGTGTTGTATTTCAATTTCAGAAGTGCACGAGCTTCACATGAGGCTCCTTAGCGTAGTTTCTTCTATCTGCGAGCCAGTATGATATAACAAGATTCCGCGGCAGGCCGGGCCACGATGGCCTGAGATATACCATATAGAACTTACATGGCGCGAGCGTAAGCGTCAAGCCGGTCAGCACAGTGGTGTCAGTCATCGAGCCTTGGTTTTGGTCTAGCAGCATCTTTCTACATTTGCTGCTCTTTGAAGGACTCGTTTAGAATGAGAGGTCTGTTCTTCGCATTTGCGTTCTTTCTCCTGTGTCTAATTGTTATCGGTTCTGCGAGGCTTCGCAGTCCTCAAGCCGCTAAAGAGTCCTTCAGGCTTTTTGCGGCCTGCTCGTGGTACTGCATGTTTGCCTGGTCGACAATGATGGCTTTTGTCGGGCAAACGGTGACGCAGGCCATGCAAAAGATGCAGCCGTGCTCCCTTATCGGGTCTGATTTGTCAGTATAGTCGGCCCGTCCATTCTGTGAGGTGTCGCCTGAACCTGCGCTTGTTGCATTTGCCATCTCCTTGGCAGGAACATCGTTTTCTGATCTGTACCACTGAAACACCTGAACCGGACAAGCGGAAATGCACGAGCCATCAGCTATGCAGGAATCCCAGTCGACAGCAACTACCGTCCCATGAATCCCCAAAGGCACTTGCTCCTCGCCTCTGCTCTCATATGCCGCCTTGACGTCGGAATTGTCAGCCGCTTCCTTTGCAGCGCCCGGGCCCCATACAATGTGGAAGTGCTCGCCGTCGGAAAGTGAATGCTTGCCGGTCGGCTGGAAATTCTTGGGAAAGCTCGAGTCGATTGTCATATTGCCTGAATGTACGCGACATTGCTATTATCAATTGCAAACGCGTTCGGGCGATGACAAAGAATAGCTGCGCATGACCGGTGAGCGCGGTTATCTTTTAATACACGAATTATTTGCTACTGTCTTCCTGACGGTACTTTGAAATTAAAAAGAAATCAAGTTGATGTTCCCGTAAACCCGGCCGGTGAGCCCGTCTCTCCGCATTCCAGGTTTTTCTTTATCCTGGGCGTCTTTATTGCGAGCATATCTGTGCTTGCGGCATATTCTAGCACTATCGCTGCAAACTATAGCGGTCTTGCAAGCGGCGCGGGAGCCGAGGCCACGAGGCACCTCGTGCAGGCCGAGGACTGGTGGAATGACTATCAGGATCACAAGCTGCGCGAAAAGGTGTGGGAGACGGAAATAGACAACCTGAGGATAAGCCTGGCAAGCCCGACAATCGCGGATGCGCAGCGCGCCAACATCACCGCGACTATTGTAAAGTACCAGTCGTACATGGACACGCTGCACGCTGACAACTCAACAACCGATTCTCTGGCAAACCTTTCGGGAAAGGCGCAGGCCGAGCAAACGCAGTATCTGCGACTCCTAGACACTGCCACCAAGGATTCAAAGTATTCTGACAAGTACGGCTTTGCCACCACGATGCTGGTAATTGGAGCCGGTCTTGGCGGCGTTTCAAACATTGCAAAAAAGAGACTGCTTGGCTACCCATGCTTTGGCATTGGCAGCGTCGGCGTCGTCATGATACTCCTCATAACACTAGTTCCTTCGGTGCTAGGGCTCTAGCCGCATACCGACCAGCAGATTGCTGACGTTTTTGCAGTCCAGATAGTGAGGCCGATTACGCAAGACTTGGCACCACTTCGATTTTGCCCTGCATCCATGGGTGTGGTTCGCAGTGATAGGAATAGCTGCCCGTTTGCGTGAACACGAAGGTAAATGACTTTCCTGGCAGGATGTATCCGCCCGGGACGCTGTCCTGCTGGTCAAGGCTGTTAAATGAGCCGCTAAACTTGTCGACGTACTTGTCATCTGACGTAACTGTATGAGGCACATTGTCGTTGTTTGTCCAGGTGACCCTGTTTGACTGCCCAAGAATGGTCTGCGGGTCCTTTGGCACGAAATTTCGCACGCTATTTTGGATGTTGG
The DNA here is from genome assembly GCA_039938515.1 of Nitrososphaera sp. Lineage (NCBI taxonomy): Archaea > Thermoproteati > Nitrososphaerota > Nitrososphaeria > Nitrososphaerales > Nitrososphaeraceae > Nitrososphaera > Nitrososphaera sp. The sequence continues at coordinate 212,629 of JBDUUL010000015.1, forward strand.
CGCCCGGTACTATGGTAACTGGCGTAGTATCGGGGGGTTTGGTATAATTCGGAGGCAGGACTGGCTTGGCATTTGCCTCAGGGATATAGACGAACTGGTAAAAGGCGATACTGACAGCGACTGCGACAATAAAGCTGGTCATGGCAATGCCGGCTGCATTGTTTGCCATCAGGTCTTAGATCGGCTCGCAGGCTTTTATTTGTTGACTGTGCAAGACGCGGCATTATGAACGGTTTTATCCAATAACGCCACCGGCAAATTGTGGAAGAAGAATCTGGCTGCTCCGGATATAGTGGGCTTGAAACTCTTTGCTACCGATGCGGGTTAGAATATCCTTTGCTTGCGAAAAGATGCCTGTGTTGTGGCGGAAGGCTTTATTGCGGTATGAATGCTAGCTGATGCAATCAGCGCTAATTCGACTTACCAATGCAAAGCCTTTGATTAGATATGCCTCCTGGCATTTAATGCTGGTTGTACTTTCTCTGCCGCATCATTCAGCAAGGACTAGATGTGTTGATAACCATTTTTCGCAGTTTCTCGTCTATGCTGACTAGCAGCCGGTTGTTTTGTTTTAGCAGCTCGTTGTTTTGCCAGATTAATTGTTCTAACGAGTCATCGAGTGTACTCTTGGCCATAGAGCTAGGCAAACATCACGAGTATTTAACAAATATAGGTCGCAGTGGCATAGTGCTAACGCATTAGTGCACTGTCAGGGCAGAAAAGCGATACACGGCTTCATCTTGGTTGCTTTCAACATGAAGGTTTTTTTTGTTCCGAGGCGCGGGTGTCGCATGATAATAGAACCATAATGCGGTCTTTATCAAATTCTCTGGATTTATTATCAAAGAAACAAAATCCTTAATAATCTTCTAGAAGCAAGTTATAGCAGATATCCTGTATTGCGTAACATCCCGGGATCATATGTATTTGTCATGTTGGCACTTTCGTCTATGCTTGTCCCTGTCAGCATAATTTCTGGCAGCAAAAGCGTCATGGCTGATAGCTACAGAAAATACGATCAGTCGGACCTGACAAATCCCATAGCAGAACTTGACGCGACCTGCTGCGATGGAACAGGCACGCATTATAGCGCCCGCCTGTTGCCCACAACACAGCACCAGTGGCAGTACGTCTGGGGGGCCAAGCTGGAATGCGGTGAATTCTCAAGTAGCACCCCCGGACTTGATGAAAATTCAGACCCTACCGCTTTCTGGTACCACCCAACGCCCGCGGAATGTACCACAGAAACTCATACAGGAAACGTAACCCTTACGGCCATTTTCACCGTGCCTACGAACATCAGGCATGTTTTTGACCAGTATGCTTATGTTTGTACGGACTCGGCCGGCTCTCCCGCCGCTACAGTCTATGCATATCAGTGCAGCTTTGAAAGGCATTTCGATACGGCTCCGATAATGGGAGAATCTCTGGTTTTTAGCAGTTCACATGTCGTCATCTCCAATCCGCCGCAAAACCTCACCGCTGTTCTGTATTCAAAGTTCTTGCCATCGCAAATTGCAAACGGGATGGCAGTTCTCTCGTCGCCGTCCCTGCCGGACTTTTCCAAATGGAATGGCACAGTATACTGGCAGACCGACGCCCAGGACGCAGTCTCTCCCATTACTGGTCAGCACTACCCGTCGACTTCGGTAACGGATCTTAATTTCAACGTGACCACGCGTACGCTGACTCTTGGCATAAACGGAACTTCTGGCAAACACGGCTTCATTAATGTGGTAATCCCTAAACAGCTGCTTACGGGGCCGTTTAACGCAACGCTTGACGGAAAGACGTTTCCGATAATCACGACGCCGGAGAACAATGATACAATTGTGACGGCGCCTGAGCTTCACTACAGCTCGCATATTCTCACAATTACTGGGGCGACCTCGCCGACTTTTGACAACGCGATCGCATCTCTCAATTCAGGGTCCGTTTCAGCAGGTGCGACCCCAACGCCCGAGTTCCCACTGCCAGCTCTGGCCCTTGTCGGAGCTATTGCAGTGGTAATCGTCGTTGCCCGAAGGAAGTTGCGCCTGATAGGCTGAGCTTTGGATTCTGTTGCGTTTTTTGTGGTGACACGGCTAAATGTCCGGTGGTCACAATTGTGAATAATTGCAAGTTGACACTTGGCCAGGCTTTGTAACATATCTTGTCATACTTGCTGCCTTTGCCTGCACGTGCGAATTTCTCGCATTTTCGGCGGAATGATTTTCCATCAAGAAGCGGCTAATGTCAGGAATAGCTGTTGGCGCTTCCGTACTGGCTCTAGTCGGGTATTACCTGCGCTAACCTGAGTCTGCTCAAGTTTTAGTACCTGCAAGCTATCTGAAGCTGGAAATATTTGGATATGTTTTTTGAGCCATCCCAAAAGACACAGCAGAATCCATTTAGCAATCCAATTCAGCCCCTTCGTTATTTCCGAGTTATCCAGAGAAGGATTGAAAGGCCTGCCGTCTGGGCCGAGTTGATGGCAAACAGGTACGGTGATGCGGCCTCGACAACGTTTGCGATAGCAGGTCCAGCGGTATAGAGGTTGAACCAGAAAACTACAATCACGATATTCTGTGCAATGAAAAGCGATGCCACGATGACAAGGCCGTAGGTAAAGTATGACCTGATCAGCCTGGCGTTTTGAACGTACGTGGCGATGATAACTGCCAGCAGAGCAATATTCGTGATCGCCGCGACCGCAGCAGGTATCATAAAGTCCATGTTCTGGTATTGTACCCTTTCAGGAGACTGCGGGCATGGTCAGTTAATTTACTTTCTCCCAAATTTGACCAGCTTTACTTCTTTGTAACCCGGATTTTTGCCAGTATCTCGACAAAGGACTGGTAGTTTTTTTCCATCATTGGCGTCAGGAAATACACCGCGCCGTATGATTCCTTGTTGTCAGTGATTATCAGCCCGTTTTCCACAAGGACCTTGAGGTGGTGGAGTACGGTTTTATAGTCCATCTCAAGCTCTGTCGCAAGCTGGTTCGGGTTTGACGGTTTTTCGTTTAGCATGTCAATAATCCTGGCCCTGTTTACTCCGCCCTTTGTGCTTCCTATCAGGTACCATAGCACCCGCTTAAAACGCGGATCAATATAGTTGCCAGAGCCCGAGGGACCGCTTCCTAGTCCCAGGATCAGCCTTGCGAACGGGGAGATGATGCAGGCGATACGGTCCAGGCTGGCATCCAGTGCTCCGGGAAGAGGGTTTCCCGGCAGCGGCGACACGTTTTCTTGTTTTTGCGGTTACGATATAAAGTTGTCTTGCTATCCGGCGTGATTCAGATCTGGGAGAGATTTGGGAGTGAGTTGGGAAAAAGTCCTTTATAGATAGTTCGAACAAACCTGCGATGAAAAAGTTCAAAGCACTACGCGACGAAAACGGGAAGCTCAGGGGAAATGCCGTTCTTGGTATCACCCTTGCAGCCATTCTTGCCGCCATGGTGCCTGCAATTAACGCCATTGCCGGCGTGGCGGCAGCAACAGACAACCATCCGTTCACCGGAACCGACCTGGCCCAGCCAAACGATAGCGGAGCCATAATAAAGGCACGCGCGTCAAATGCGCTGTTCGAACCAGCTGCAGGGCTTAGCAATGTCTTTGGCCCCGGCGGGCTATTCCCGATGAACAGCACTTTCTCATGCGCCAACTCACTGACCTGCGGTGTCTCTGCTGGTGACAATGCAGCGTTCTTTGGTCATTTTGAGAAGGGCAATGCGCACTCGCTGACCGGCTACGAGGCAACATACACGTCGCCGGTGACATACGGCCCGCAGCAGGTTGCCGACCACACCTACAAGATAATCCTGACAGACACTTACTGGAACAGCACCGACTCGGCGATGCCCACAAGGCAGGCAGAATTCTTGAAGCTGGTAAATAATGTCGGGTTTGACCAGATACAGCATGGAGCCTCGATGGTCGACAGGTCTGACGTGCCGCAGCTGCACGACGTCGCATTCCTCTACGGCCATGCCAAGGTGGTGGATGTGACTGCGGGCAACAAGGTCGTGGCAAGCGACGTGTTCACGCACGTGATGGTCGCCCATGTCATGAACGAGACAAGGTTCTACAGGGACCTTGCGAACGAAGCGACGAGTCCGACCATGGTCTTCCTGTTTGCCGTCAACATCCCAAGCGGCGTAAATCTACCCGGTGTAGGAACACTTACGCCCGCGCAGGCCCAGTCTTTCACTCCGCTGCCTTCAGACCCGTCACTGACCCACACGCCGCAGGTAAACTATCCAGTGCAGATTTCGCCGCCACGGACCGGCTCTATCGGAGCACCGCTTTCGCAATCCACGACCTGGCCGGTAGACAATCCAAAGCAGCCACTGTTCTTTACCTTCCTGGTGTTCAATGAGGCGCAGGTAAAGGTCAGCTCGATAGACTAGGCAAGAGCGGCCCCCTCCACTTTTTTTGAAAGACAGTTCAGCGGCTTTCAAAATCTCTTGGTTGTTTCCACTCCCATGTTCGTGCATGCCGTGCTCGTTGGCGTTTCTAAAAACCAATGTAACTGTTCAAGCTTGAAAGCTCGGAGTGGTTGTCTGAAACGACTTTGCGCTTGTGACGTTTTACAGCCATGCCCTGCGCGTTGCTGTGCCAAATTAATAGAGAAGGTGAGGCCGGTCTGATGGGGATTCCATTAGATACAGCAAAAGTGACACAGTTTATTCAACCGCGATAGAAAGTTCAGGCTTGCTTTATTCCATCAGACGGCGGCAGGTCTTGATCTGGGGCAACAGGAACCGTGAAAGCAAATTCTGCTCCCTGCCTGTCGACTCTGTTTTGCCCGTAAATTGTCCCTCCATGCGCCTCGACAATACTCTTGCAGATGTACAGGCCTATTCCAGTACCCTGGTCCGAGCCTGTCACGAACTTTTGAAACAACCTTGGCAGAATTGAGGGGTCGATGCCAGCCCCTGTGTCGGCTACGACTACCTGTGCACCGACTGCGTCTTTTTTGCTCGCAGTTACGCTTATCGAGCCTTCCTTGGTAAACTTGGCTGCGTTTCTAAGCAAATTCGAAATTACTTGCGTTATCATGTCCTTATCTGCATAAATCATGATGTCGGTAGGAGAGTAGATGACCTTTACCTTGGGGCTAAAGTTTGGACTCGAGGTAGCGTCCTTGACAGCCGCTGAAATTGCCTCGTCCAGGCTAAAGGTCTGCTTATGAAGCTTTAAAGATCCGCTCTCAATTCTTGCCACTTCCAATATCTCGGACGACAGCCGCTCGAGCCGCTTTGCATTGCGAACAATCAGGTCGACTTCTGGCCTCGTTATCATGATGCTTTCGCTCTCTTTGAGGGAATCGTTCATGAGCTCGCTTGCCACCAGTATCGGCTGTATTGGCGTCCGAAGCTCATGAGCAGCAATATTGACAAATTCCCTTTGCATCTTGTCGTGCACGAGCAGCTGCTCGTTTGCGTCAGCAAGAAGTTTGTTCGAGTCCTGCAGTTTCCTGTTTGATTCTTCAAGCGACCTGCTGTAGGACTTGAGCTGGGAAGTCTGAACGTCGACAGTTGTGGCCAGGCGTTTGTTCCAGGTAACAATAATCGCAGCAAGGACAGCAGCAATGACGGCTATGGCCGCCAGAATATACAGGTTGAACGTCCTCTGCTGCTCTATTAGCGAAACCACGTTACCCGCAAGCTGGTGAGGAGTCAGAATGTATAGCATTGCAACAGTGTTGTGATTTACAGTCACGGGAGAGTATGCAATTGTGCTAGTGCTGTTTTGCGTGCCAAAGTCGCCCGAACCGGCCATCCCACTTAACGAGTCACGAACGATCTTGTCAAATGGCTGCCGAATTTCTTGTGGAATAATGGATTGTACTTCCTGGCCAAAGATGTTCTTGCCCACGTACTGCGGGATGCTGCTGGAATACAGTACGACGCCGTTTGAGTCAAGCAGTCCTACCTGGCTCTGGTAGTTGCCCGCCAGCTGGGATTGCACAAACTTGCCCAGCTCTTTTAGGCTGACAGAGCTGGTTACAACGCCCTTGAAGTCGCGTACGCCATTGGTATCAAAGATTATTGGGTATGCGATGTTGATCCTAGGGGCGCCGTCGATGCCCAGATAATACGATGAATAGTAAGGCGCCTGGGTGTCCCTTGGCACCTTAAAGTAGTCCCTGTAACTCAGGTCAAGGCCGACGAACTTTTTGTAGTTTGAGACGTTGCCAAAGTTGCTGGCCCAGTAAACCTTGCCGTCCCTGTCAAACCATGTATATACGTCTGTTATTTGCGAGGTAGAACTCTGGGAGGATTCGAACAGATGAGAGCTCTGCGAGGCATTGCCACTCTCTACTACGCGCGAGCCGGAAATCTCTTGCAGGTTGTCGTCAACGTGTTTTAGCTGCTGGCTCAAAAGGGCAGCCAGGTCATAGGCCTGAATATTTGCGTTTGATCTTGCGTCGTTGGAGGCCACAAATGTTATCTGGTCTATGACAGAGGAGGAGTGCAGATATGAAGCAATTGCAAAAGCAACAGCCGCGCCTATGATAACTAAGACTAGGAGCAGGCTCTTGTAGGCTTGCCACAGAGACACTTGGTCTTTACTTTTTGAAATAGTATTAAAAAATCTGTTGAATTAATCTTAGCGAAGAATTCTACCAGTGATTGTTATGCAGGCAGCTGTCCATGCTGCTGGCTGATTATTTCCTGCAGTCGTTAATGTCCAAAGTCGCCCCGCCCCGCCTGCTTGTCGTCATGAGGATTATGACTCTCTACAACAATCGCTTGACTGTTTCTCCTTGACATCGCAACAACAAGCGATAGGGCTACTGCCGCAAATGAAATCACCGCCGCGGTGATGAATATAAGGTTGTAAGCCGTGCCGGTCGGAAAGGTGCCCTGCACGCCGGGGACCGAGGACTGGTTGGTTTGCTGCAGCGCGCCGGAGACAGTCGGCCCAAGGGACATCCCGACCAGATTCAGCAAGAGGGTCATTCCAAGTGCAATGCCGGTCATTTGCATCGGAACTGAGGTGATTATGACGTTAAACGCGCCGGTGATAGAGAGCGAGAGGCCTGCAGCAAGTATTGTGAGGCCCGTCTGGACAGCGTATTCGGTCGAGTGGGAGCCCAGAAGAATGAGAAACCCGACCGCGCTTATCACAGTCCCAGCCAGCGTGAGCCGTGAATTGCTGATTCTTTTCAGGACAAAGCCCGAGGCTACGGTTCCTACGAGAAAGACTATCATAAATGGCAGTTGAACGGTCGCAACTGCAAGTGCATCCCCGCCAAAGCCAAGGGGCTGGGGGCTCCTGACCATGACCGGAACCGTGAGGTAAACGGTAAATATCGACAAAAAGGTCAGCAGTAGAATTATGGTGGGCGCAAGAAAGTTTCTGCTCTTTATGAGCTTGAAATCAAGCAATGGCGAGCGTGCTTTTCTTTCTGCGACCAGGAGAGCGGCAACCGAGGCGGCTGACATGGCAAAGAGCCCTGCCACAAGATAGCCAGGAACACTTTGGCCGCTTTGAACAAAAGTAATTCCTGCAAGAAACGAGATTATCGCCGATGCCAGAGCCAGTATTCCCTTAAAGTCTATTGATTTGTCAAACCCTTGCGGCCCGGCCGGGTTGCCGGGCATTTGGGGGACTGCAGGCACGCGGACGAGCTTTAGGATCAGAAACCAGAGGGCTATCGTCGGCGGAAGAATCGCGACAAAGGTAAACGGCCAGCCGTAGGCCTGAATTATTGCCGCGCCGCCTGCCAGGCCTATGATGGCGCCGCTTGGAAACGTCGCGCCGAATATGGTCTGGCCAATAGCCATCCTCTTCGGGGGCATCACGTCCCTGATTATTCCAAACGTAATCGGGAACATTGCCATGCCCACGCCCTGCGCCGCCCTTGCCGCAAGCATCAGGTCAATGTTGGTAGCGAGCCGGCCTGCAAGGAGGCCGGCTGCATATACGCCCATTATGATTAGCAGGATCTTTTTCTTGCCGTAAATGTCTGACAGCTTGCCTCCGATAGGGGTCATGACGGCTGCCGCAATGATGTAGGCGGAGAGGAGCCATGCCGAGGTGCTGTATGAAATGTTGAACTCGCGGATAAAGTCCGGAATTGCCGGCAGGATCATGGTCTCGTCAAACATCACGATAAGCCCGAGGCCGCTCAGTATTGCAAGGGTCAGCCAGGCTGCCCTGCCGGAGTCAAGCTTGTCCACGACAGTCATTTAGCGATAGCCTGCCTGCAAAGTATCCACGGCTTGAACAAATTGACAATTTAATTCAACCGGGGTTTTGTGCGACGATTGTCTGTCTAGTGGGCAGGATACCGCACTGCTTTGCAGGCCTTGCGAGCTCAAGCCTGTTATGCTTCCCATGCCTCAGGCAAGTGATTCCAAAATCATTGATGGGAAGATGGGTGATATGTTGACGGGGCTTATTCAAGGTGGAAAAAGGAAAATAAAATAGAATAAACTGGTGCAAGGTGGCAGGGGCCGAGCAGGAAGGCCGCTCATTGACCGAAGTTTCTTGCTTTGAAAATAATGGATAGCATGTCAGCATACGACGGCAAGCATGAAAAGATAAGGGGACCGTATGCTCACTAGGCTGTTCAGACAAGAATCGGCTTTAGGGTCTCCAAGCGAATTGTGCAGCGCATCAAGGCACGATCTAAGGAATGGCGCAACGAAAAAGCCGGGGCAGAAAAAAGCCTGAAAAGAAAACTACTATAAATACTTTTAATGGAGCCGTCAATGCCGCGCTGTTCTGAAGCAATTAGACAATTGTCGGGCGGATGGCGTGATCGACAGCTTTAATAACCAGGTTTCTTATGGGGCAAAACACCATTCGAACGACTACTTCTAGCTTCTATCCCAGCGTCAGATACCTGCATTTTCGACCTCTGCATTATGGCTCTTCAAGGAAATTGTTGACGGCTGACTGGGTGGTTCCCGTGTCCCTAAGGCAACTTCAAAGCAGTCGATTTGAAAGGCAAAGACCGACGAACGATGACTACCGACACGACAGACATAAAGCAGCCTTTGAGCATTGAAATATCGAGCTAGGGCTTTTGGAGCCAAATGCACAGACGCCATCAGAGCGTGCTTGTTGCAGTCCATTCCGTCATGGCAGGCACTGATAGGGCAAATCATCAAAACACAAACGGGGCGCTGTGGCATGGAAGGCCAACAAAATCAACTTACCACCGCCTGGGCTTTGTCAGGGTCGGGAGAACTAAGGGATATTGGAGGGATATTGAGCGGTATAATAGAAGGATATCTAGAGGGATATCGAAGCCCAATAATCGTGCTTAATCTGTGCTCAGAATCAAGACTACGTCACTATGAATATAGCCTATCATCTGCGTGTCATTGGCTCAAGCGCTAGAATGTAATTCCAGGACACTAGCGCACAGAATATCCACTTTCATTATCCACCTGCGCGCTTTAGGGACTGCTGCCTGCAGGGCCCTAGAAGTCGCATCCCTTACAAACGAGATTCGATTTCAATAATCCCGGAGCCTTGCCGGGCCAGCTAGGGCGCCCCCGCAGCGAACCATAAATACTAGTGTTCTCTCCCGCCGAGCCGAATGAAAAAGATTCATTCAGTAAGCGTAGCAGAAGCGATTGGCAGGCTATCGCGCTATGCAGAAATCAAGAAGGATAGGAGGCTTGAACAAGAAGAGGTTAACGATGTCAAGCATTGCATGAGCGTGCTTAGGGACCAGGGATGGACTATTGGTGATGTCTACAGACTAACTAAACGTGTGTGGTCAAAGGTCACAATAAAGGCATACTGGCGCGGCCCGAGTTCAGGGCAGGAGGACGGCATAGATAGCAACGCCATTTCCGGGCCAGCTGCCTCGGGGAAGGGCGGCGTCAATGAACGACCAAGGACGAAATCACCTCGCGTAACTATGCAATCCTTACCTAGATTGCTGGATAGTGGACAGATTACTGAAGATGGACTTCGATTTATTGAATTATTCGGGCCCCGGCTGAGTGAAAATAATTGTTCGATTGATGATCTGTACTTCATTCTCACTCAATTACAGGCATCGGGTTTGCCGACCCCATACATTGTGGAGCGCTTCAAGATGGCAGCCGCATCTGACATGTCGCCAGAGGAATGGATGTTGTGTTGCGAGCGCATTGCATACCTAGACAAGAAAAACATAGGGGGCAATGAAATCGCCGAGGTAATCGAAGCTGCCATAAAGTTTGGCGAACCAAGTAAGATAATGAAGGCTCTAAACGAGCTCGGCTCACTGCGGGCTATTTCAGCGAGAAAAAGGGCGGTACAGGCAGAGTTGGACGGACTTGAGCCAAAGGCAAGCCAGACTAGGCTGGAAATTGAGAAAGCCCAACCGCTACTTGCACAATACAAGAGGCTAAAGGCAATGGGCTTTACTGAGGAGAAACTCGGACGGCTTGTAGCAGAGGCCCAAAAGTTCGGAGGTTTCGACAACACGCTGGATGCAATTTCAGAAAAAGCTTCAGTCAAGGAGATAAAACGGGAACGAATGCAGGAGCAAGCAAAGCTGGATAGCGTAGTTGCGGATCGCAAAAAGTTTGAGGAAGTACACGCCAGGGACGAGGCAAAGTTAGCCGTTTGTGGCAGGCTTGTAACTGAATTCAAGTTTAAGGATGCGACGTTCGCTCGACTGTCAAAAGTGATGGACAAGGTTGACAATAATCCAGATTCACTAATCGATACATTTGAAACATGCGGAAGCCTTTACCGGCTTAAGCAGGTACTGGAGATAAGATGGAAAGAATATTCCGATCAGTCAAAGCAATTAGATCAGCTGCAACATGAGAAATCAAGCCTAGAAGCAAAGAACCAAGACCTCGAGGTTCGCAACGAACAATCTAGAGCTGACCTTGAACAAATGATTACAGCACAAGCAAAATACTTGGGAACTGCTATAGACGTCGCTGTCGCCCTCAATTATGATGACGTGGGTTTACTGAGCAATATTCAAATATTGCGCATATTCCAGGTCGCCCGGGAAATCATCCAACTAAAGAAGCTTGACACTCCATATCCTGATCTTCAAACGCAGTTATTCAAAATCGAGTATCGGGTAATGTCCCGCTACCCCCAGATAGAAAATTACCCCACACTTCAAAAGCTCAAAGAAAAGATTCAAGCTAACGTCAATAAGCCTAGCGAAACATCTATCGAATACCTTACCAGTGTGCTAGTCGCCATTAGCAATTATCCAGAAGAGTACTGGAAACGCCGTTTACTTGAAGAGGAATTGGAGCGAATAAGATCAGAAAGGGACGAACTCCGTCTGAGGGTGCCGAACATGCCGGCTACCGAGAAGGAATGGACGGAGTTCGTTTATGCAGAATTGGAAAATGTGAAGAATCCCGGCACGAAAGAGCAGTCACCGATCCTCTCTAATAGGCTTGGCATTAGGAAGAAGGTCCATGAAACTGTTAATTCGATGCTCAAGGCCAGAATGGACGAAGAGTTCAACATCACAATCAAGGAGCAGTTTAAACTCGCAACGCTGAAGCGTAAAGACTTTTGGGCCGCAAACTGGCCTACAGAGTTTGGCGAGAAGACAAACGAGAAGATTATCATGCTAGAGCAACTTGCCGAGGCGCGTCCATTTCAGGCACTATGCGGAGAATGGAAAAAAACCTGCAGCATTTGCGGCCAGGTAAACGAAATAAGGCTCGAGAAGCAGCAAATCGTAAACCTTCTCAAGGGCGAGTCCTTTATCTGGAGAATTCATAACATGGCTTGCAGGAGCGGAGGTCAAGTAATCAAACTCGAATGGGTTATCGATCAGTACATAATGAGAGAAGGCTCAAAAGCCGAAAAGAAATATTTTGGCTGATCTCAGTGCAACGCAATAGTCAACCCATGAAATTGTCGAGGAGGCTGAAAAAAGTTTCCGGGAAAGAGCTTGAAGTGTTTGGGAGCGACCGCCAAAATTTCTTGGAAAGGCAGAATTTCGAGAGACTGCCTAACCGCTGGCCGATCCGGTTAAGAACGTCTACAATTGAAATGCCAGTGTCGAAAAAGCATATCCAGATACATGTTACCTAGGGTAACACCTGGGATTTTCTGAATGGTTTTCTACAGCTATCCGTGACACGACTATGTGATTTTGGGAGAGCCCAAACGACTGGCCACCCAGCAGAGCTACCTGTCAAATATGAAATGACCCACTACCTCAAGCATCAGTGCTATCGCGAACTGTCATTAGAAGGAGCAGGCGGCGCGTTAATTCCGTTCGACATCATTGCATTCAAGGGAGAATCGCCGAATGATCAGCAAATTGCATTTGAGGTAAAGGCCGATATTCTGCACAAAGGTGAGAGCGATGGAATGTACTTGCTCGGAGCTGCCGAAAAAGAAGGAAAAAGGACGAGATACCTGCCAAGACCTATCACACAAAAGAAGACGCAGCGGCAGCAATTGACGTGCTCTACTGCATGTTTTCGCCGCAACGGTTTGCCAACAAGCAAAACTATGCAAGCATAGGCTGGAAAATTGAAAAATCTAGCAGGTGAGCGGGAATACTAGGTTGGTCTAGGTAGCCTAGGGCACCCTCCCCCAAAGGTGACAGGTCGGTTATTTGTTCTCAAGTTATAGCAACATCCGATGTTAATAGGCATAATCTGGGTTCTCTTGGCTCACGGGTTCTTTGACCCGCCAAGCTTGTGGCAGATCGTTGTTTTTGCAGCGCCCATGATACCGGTGGCCTGGAAGAAGAGAAAGCAGATCAAGGGCTTGTGCAGATTTCTTTGCTCAAGGACGTATGCATAACGGCAGGAGCATCTGGGGCCTTAAGCATAAATTCTCTGGAGGCTACATCCTGTCAAATTTGGGCACTGTCTTTATCTCGGTTGACGTTGAGGCCAGCGGGCCATTTCCTCCGGATTATTCGATGCTCAGCCTCGGCGCCTGTGTGGTGGGAAATGCGCCAGAGAAATTTTACGTCGAGTTTCAGCCCATAAGCGACAATTACGTTGACAAGGCATTGCAGGTTTCCGGTTTTACCATGAAAGGCGCAAAAGAGAATGGCAAGGCCCCTGCCACTGCGATGGCAGAGTTTACTGACTGGATAGAGAAGCACATCAGAGGGAACAAGAAGCCTTCTGACGAGACTAGGCCCAAGTTTGTAGCCTTTCCCGCAGGGTTTGACTGGATGTTTGTCAATTATTATATGTTAAAGTACGTCGGAAGAAATGTCTTTGGACTTGCTCCCTTGGACATTCGCAGCGTATACTTTGGATTGTTTCCAGATCAGAACGGGTTCGTCATGTCCAAGTCTGAAATGAAGAGAAAGCTTGGCGTAACGACAGAGCATACGCATAACGCATTGGATGATGCGATAGAGCAGGGCGAGATGTTTGCTAGGATGCTAGAGATTAGAAAGTCGCTCAAAAGGAGCGCGGAATAACGGCAAAGTTGCCCGGAGCTATTTCGAGCGCTTTATGTCAGCTTCCCACGTGCGTTCTCCGAAGGATGGGATAGTTCAGGCCCTATTGAGTTTTGCAATGCGGCCTCCTTGTATTGATGGATTTGCTTCTTGGAATGTCGCGATTTTGAACAGCAACACTTTCCAATGCTCTAGTCAAGCTCGCTGCATGAACCTTACATCAATCAATTAAGGACTGTAGATCATTTAGAACCATATTGAAAATATGCTATGTAGTTACATTAGCAATAACTGCTTTTGAAATTAGCAGTAATCTCTATTGTTTGTATTTGCGCTCTGGATAATAACTTCAGCATAATGTGCTAGAACGATGGTCTCTAACAAGACATCAAACCGACGCGCAGTTTCGCCAATCGTTGCGGTCCTCATTCTTATTGTGGTCGCAGTCGTAGGCGGTGGCGCAGTTGCCGTCCTTATGGGCAACATTACATCACAAACATCACAGCAGGCTTCAAGCCAGGCTGTTGCCAACAAGTCATCAAGCGTACTGAACATCGGTGGTTCGACAACAGTATTCCCAATCACTGAAGCAGTCAAGGGCAACTTTACTGCTAGCAGTGGCATTGCAATCAACGACGCGCAGGGCGGCTCTGGCGCAGGCATGGTCGGCGTTGACCAGGGTGTCCTCGACATCGGCGCAGCTTCTAGCATAAAGGCATACACCGACGAAGTAGCAAAGGACCCAACCGCTAACCTGAAGAACTATCTTATCGGCGGCTCCGGCATCACAATCATCGCCAAGGGTTCAAGCGCTAACGTAACATTCCCAGGCGGAATCCTTGCAGGTGCAAATACATGCGCAGTTATGCCATCTGACATTGCCAAGACAATATTCACCGCAAACGGTGGAACATTCAACGGCCACTCTGCATACTGGGACCTTACCTGCAACGCACAAGGCTTGGTAACCGCAGCAGTTCCAACTACAGTACTTAGCGCAACATCAGTCCACGTATATTCAAGAAGCGACCTTCCATCTGGCACAGCAGACCAGTGGGCTATCTGGATTTCACAATCCAACTCTGCAAAGGGCGATGCAACCAACTTTAACGACGGCCAACCAGGAAACCCGAACGTATTCACAGCAGTTGACACAACCAACACCGCAACCGAGCAGGCACTAGGCTTTGTAGATGTAGGCTTTGACAAGACAGGCAACAACGCAAAAGACTTTGTAATGGGCCTCCAGACCTCAAAGGCAGCAACAGGCATGAACGCCAACCACTCACCGGTAGTCGGTGCAGGCCAGGCAATCAAGCCAGTTGAAGATGCAGTCAAGAACTCACTCAAGGGCACTTCACAGTTCCCAGGCGACAACACTGACGCGACAACACAGGCTTCAAGAACCTTCTACTACGTAACCAAGGGTTCACCAAGCGCCTCAGAACAGGCCTTCATTGACTTTGTTAGAAGCACAAGCCCAATCGTAACCGACGCGTTCCACAACCTCGGATACTACAGCATATACGACTTCAAGTAGGAACAACTGAACCCGCAAGGGTTCTTCCCTTTTTTTGGATCAAGTTATCTGTTTAGTAATGTCATGCTTGAACCATATAGATCAATAACAGAGACATTATATTCACTGGTGTGCTGTGCCTTGGCATCAGGGTTAATGTGCCGAATGGACAAAATATTACATCTATACGCTATCGACGAATTGGATATTACTCTGGATAATAGTTATTCCGGCGTTTCGCGGAGGCGCAAGAATTGAAGGCTGCTTCAAAGTCCAAGTCGAAACGCAAGATTAGCAAAAAGGGCTACAGTCAGAGCCTAATGCAGATTCTGACAATACGATACAACATCCCCCGTGCTTACATTACGCTTGGAATACCGGGTGGAATAGCCCTCTTGTTTATACTCACATTCTTTCTCACTGGAATCATAACCCCTGCGGATAGCGGCACGTCATTTACAAACAAGGCAGGTGGCACTAATGTAAATGCACTCAAAGAAAAAGCGAGGGAAGCCTTGCTTGAGCAGTACGGATTGACTGCTTCTGGTGCTAAAAAGAACACCACTGCAGTTGTCGCGCCTCCGACCGGATTTGACGCTGTAAAGCAGACCATTAGAAAATACGTAAACTTTGACGAAGTTATGGTCGCGGGAATCATTATCGGGCTGGTTCCATATTCTGCAGACATTACTATGAAGCAGATCCAGCTCAAGAAACGAGAAAGGGATTTTGTCAAGTTCCTGTTTGAGCTTTCAGAGCTTATCAGGGGAGGCATTGATCCATTGCGCGCAATTCTCTTGCTATCTGAAAGAGATCTTGGTTCCATAACCAAATTAGTTCAGATAGCGGCCAAACAAACTACGCTTGGTTACAGCTTTGAGCAAGCAATGAAGAATCTAGACAAAATGGTTGGCAGCAAGCTCATAGGCAATTATACAGACTTGGTCGTCCAGGCCTCTTACAGTGGCGGAAGTGTATCCGATCTGATTAGAAAGGCATCGGAGGATATGTCTGTATACTTGACACTTGAGGAGGAAAAACTTTCAGGTCTAAAGCAGTACCAAATGATCCTATACGCGTCAGAGGTTATCCTTATGGGAACATGCATTGTCATGCTGCAGCAGTTCTGGCCAAGCCTTCAAAACCTATCTTTTACTGGAGGTACGGGCGGAGTTGGATTTCTTGCCAAGTCCGATATTGCTGACGTGACCGTCGAGCGGGACATGTACTACCTGCTGATACTTAACGGCTTTCTCGGCGGGCTGGTGATAGGCAAAATCTCTGAAGGAAGCATAAAACACGGGCTAAAGCACAGCGTAATTCTTGTAATCATGGGTTTTGGTGCATTTGCTCTGATGATACATCCCCCGGGGCCAGATGACACAAAAATAACCGTCATTTCTTATGATAAAACCGGCCTTGCCAGTTTTCCGATGAAGAATCCTATCATGGTGAAAGTTACAGACGCCGCCGGACACCCAAAACAAAGCGCGCTGGTAAAGTTTGACATCGATAGTCCTGGAGGGGCACTAAGTCCTCCTCAGGCCAATGCCGACAACAAGGGAATAGCTTTTGCCAAGGTTACGCTTGGTTCTACCGTCGGAGATCAAACTGTCATAGTATCGGTAGGCAAGGCAACAACTGCTATAACCATCACAGCCACAAGGGGCGAAGGAAGCGCTGGATAGCCGTTCAACGAGAGTGCTGGAATGCTGTCAGTGAGCGGTAACCTCCCGTATGCTGACTGCTCTACAACTCTCAGAACAAGCTGTCAGGCCCTGTCTTCTAGACGCGTCGCCTCATTGCAGGACTGAATAATTTGATTACGATTAAGCCCTGTAGTCTACCTCAAATACAAATTTGGATATTGCTAGCAAATATTGCGGCTTACCGATTTTTTACGAAAAAATATTTTCTACGTGATCGATATAGATGAAGGTTATAAGAACCCAATTCCGAACGACCCCTAATCTAGAATGAAAAAACCGTTCGGCAGCCGCCCCGCTTCTCGCCGAGGAATTTCGGAGATTTTTGGCGCGCTTATGCTCATTATTGTAGTGGTTGTTGCTGTCGGGACGATAGCTGTCTTTATTTCACAGACTGAAAAACAAGCACAGGACAGACAGAATTTTCAGGACAGTGTAAAAGCTGAAAAGCTTGACATTACCGCCGTGCAATTCTATCCAAACAGCACGCGCTCGGACTTTGAGCTTGACAACGGCTCCAGATATGTCTTGGAATACCTAAATGAATCCCAAGTCTCGATAAACGACGGCACGGTATGCAACATTGTCGGGGGAACCTACAGTCATGACATTAAACCTGGAAGCACGCTACATGCAATAATTGTAGAAACACCCTCACCCTGTACCTTGCAACTTGGGTCGGAAACCGCTACCAGAAACCTAGTCATAAATCAAGCACGTATCTTGAATGCTACGTTTGATGTACGGAATTCAAATATTCAGGATTCATACATTTGTGCTACTGCCATAAATGGGGAATATTCATTTGGATTCAACGACATAAACGGAGCACATCACGAGATGACATCGCCCTATCAAATTCCTGCTCAGGAAAGTGGGAAGGTTATATTGTCATACAATAGTTACAATGTTGCCCCCGAGCGCCTGTCTACATTAAAAGCAACTGTTTATAGCTGCGCGGCAAATTACTTTGATACTACTTATTCTCTGTCAGCACCGGTCGTGCAAGCCCACTATATTTCCGAAGATATTGGCCTAAACAATAAGCGCACCGTACCTGTCTTCCAATCGTCCACTGACGACGGTAAGATACGTTGGCGCATTGACGTGCTTAGCAACAGCAATACAAACAACGACTGGACTGGCAATGTAGTAACAAAATATGTTGATGGCAATGTACTCACTTACAGACCAGAATCGCTGTTTAACTCAACTGAGCAAAAGTCACTCAAGATAACTGGCCCCTTGCACATTTCCATGAAGTCAGTCTCCAGCACTGGGTTGTTAGCGTCTTCTCCGCTAATAACAATGCCAGAAACAAACTCGACGGTGCCACCGGT
This sequence comes from Nitrososphaera sp., assembly GCA_039938515.1. NCBI lineage: Archaea > Thermoproteati > Nitrososphaerota > Nitrososphaeria > Nitrososphaerales > Nitrososphaeraceae > Nitrososphaera > Nitrososphaera sp. Next base: position 230,553 of record JBDUUL010000015.1, read on the forward strand.
CGCACTGAATCTCAATTCAACTGTGTATGTTCCCCACCAGTCTAACGTAACCGTTCAGCTCACAGACCTTCTTGGGCGTAGTGTGTCAGGAGCGGGAGTCTCATCCTTTATTGTCTCAACGACACCGTATAACGCAACCATAGCTGACAACACACCATTCGTCCTTACAAATGCCACGGGCTCTGCAAAGATCCAGCTTGTATGGACCGGCGAAAAACCGGGCTACGCCGCATACCTGTCCATAAACTCCAATGGGATTACCAAAGAAATCGAGATAACAACTTCATGATCCTTTCATCAGCATTGCACAAGTAATTTCATTTAGGTTTGCCAGATGAACATGTAGATACACAGGAAGTGCATTTTGACAGTTAGTCTATGAGGAAACCGTTTTTAACCAAAGTCTTTAGCCACAGAAATATGATTAGAAGAAAGTTAATGATAATTGGCTGCTTTGCAGCAATTGCAATTCTTGCCCTTTCTGCCGTCGTGATTGCATTTAGCAAAACCAACTCTAGTCTCTATGCCAGCGCGGTGGCCACCCAGAGCGGAAACTCACGGATAGACAACGCCACTTATAGCGTGTTAAAATACTGCATGCCAACCCTGCCCAAAGGTAGCCAAACATGCGACTCGGCAGTAGGCAAGATCAGCTACAATTGCGATAATCTCTTCAAAGTGAAGCCAGACTCTTGCAGCGACGAGCGGATCACAAGATACTTGGACGCGAGGCACGCATTTGATTCGGCTGACTATCAGGGAAAACCATTGCCGCCGGTCCTGACACAGGGTGCTGCAAAGAGCGGAGCTTAGAGTAGCTAAACTATATAGTTTAAGGATAAATAAATCCGCAAGTTAGACAACTATCGTCGGGTCCGACATGATTGCGCTGTTAGCGAGTCCGCACGCAGTGATTGGACAGGGAGTTCAAATTGCAAACAGTGCGGCCCTGCAAGATCCGTGGCCTGTGGACAGGTTTTGCTGGTGGTTCTGTGACAAACCTTGACAAGCTCTTGTTCAAAGAGCTGCGCAAGATGGCAGATGACGAATACAATAAAACTTACGAGATAGTCTGCCCGCGCTGCAAAATGACATCGCTCAGGCTTGTCTTTATCAATCAAACAAGCTACATCCTATGTTCAAACATGACATGCAAGTCACTTTATGACCTCGCAACAAAGAACTTTCTCGTCAGCCTGGAACGCTAGTAGGCTGAATAAAACAAATAGGAAACCTTCACTGCAAGGCCGTATGCAACTTCTCGGGGCACATCAAGCAGTTTTTTCAAGTCCTTGCCCGGGTTGCCGGGAAAATCTGCCGGACCTTCCAGCTTGTGCTCGTATTCTATCCTAAATTGCAAATCGTTCCCAAATTCCAAGACCATCTTGGCAGTCTTGACATCATCCTGCGCATTCATTTCCAGCCGGCCAGAGTCAATGCCTGCCGTCATTTTCCAAGCAAGCTTCTCGTCAAATGATTCAGCTGCATTCTGCATAATCTTTACAAGCGAGCCTGCGTGCCTCTGGGTGCCGACTCGCTTGACAACGCTATAGGTGAGCAGGCCGCCATTTTGCAGGCTCATCGAATCGTTCATGAAGACCTCATGGTACACGTATCCTATAGTCCCGAACTTGACTATCTTGTCCTTTTTTACCGACGGGTCCTTGCCAAAGACCGTAACCGTTATCCTGTCGTTCTTCCATACTGCCTTGTCGATTGTCCGCTCGCCCAATGCGAGGGTTTGCTCGGCCTCAGCCGCTCCCAAGACGATTACAGGAGTCTTTGACTTCTTGCCGTTCCCGCCAGCAGAGTTTCCAAAAAAGCCCATGGCGGTCATTCATCAGTCAGCTCTCGAGCAATATAAAATTTAGAGAGCCTAATTTCGTCACGGCATCTCTAGTTTTCCTAGTATCGATAGTTTTAGTAATTCTATGGTGGAATCACTGCTCTGATTATCCCGGCTCCACCATTCAAGTGGCGTCATTATAGCAGTTTTGAATTGTCATAATGAAATTCAGATAATAAAAGTTGGAATAGCAGGTAAAATTGGGCGGCATAGCTCCTACTGAGCTGCACTGCTGTGTGATTTCTTGCCGAGTCTGCTAGCAAGAACAACTATGGCTACAAGTAGCCCGGCAATAGGAATAGACGCTACTGGAAACTCGGGGACAACTGTCTGTTCTAGCAGCGGGACCGGCCTAGCAAGGGGATACTTGTCAACGGCGTTATTGCCTGTTCCGTCTAGAGCCAGTGCCCTTGTTATGCCGCCAATCTCATTTGCATTGTTGTTGGCCCAGTCCTGCCAATAGTTGCCTGTACCGGTGCTGCCGTCAGACTGGAACCATTTATTGTCCCGGCCGTCGTCTATGTTGCTGGCGTTTCCGAGAAAGTTATTCCTAATGAGAGTATTGTTTGCGCCTGTAACCTTGATGTTGGTATGGTTTGCACCAATTTCGTTTGTCTCAAACCAGCTCCTGTCAAAAGCAATGCTTACACCGTAATAGAACCCTGCAATCTTGTTAAGCGTGATCTTGTTGACTGCAGTCTTGGTGGTATTTATCACAGCCCCATTTGCGCCGGTGCAGCCGCTCCCCGCGGTATCACCAAGAATCATTCCGGTTGTCCGCACACCGGTCTGATTTGACAGAAAAGTGTCGTTAATGAATGGCCTAAATCCTGCCCAGTGAATGTAATTGTCCTCTATCACATTGACACATGATCCGAAGTGCACCCCTTCCATTCCCATTATATCGTTGCCGGTAATTGTTGCCAAAGACGCAGTGGATGGAAAGTCAACGTCGTAGATCGACCCGGGAGTCGGCAGCGTCTGTGATTTGTTTGTGAATGGATTTGATACGATATTCTGGTCAAACACAACTCCGGACGCCTGCACCGATACGGTAGAGTTCAGGAACTTGTTATTGGAGATGGTAGAGTTGACAGAAGTTCCATCAATAGTCAGGGTCCCAAAATTAACCTCGTTGGCAGTAAAGTTTAGCTTCTTTCCTCCAATGGAAACAGGCCCGGTGAATTTGGAGGTTGAGAAAGTAGAGTTATCGCCCCCAGTGACCTTGAGCAAACTTAGCAGTGAATTTTTCAAGTTAATAGAATGACCGATTATAGTCAACTGGCCAACGGTGTTTGAGACGTTGACAAAGTTGCCGGTAACTGTGCCTTGGCCTGAATCGCCTGTCATTGCAAGGTTATCACCGCCTAGTGTAAATCCACCCGATGAATCCGCATAGGACGTATGATTCAAAGTGGTTCCCTGGACCTGCCCGCTAAAGCGCTCAATCGACAGGCGAGTGACGTTTGTAGTAGTTATGCTGCCGCTGCCTGAATTGATGGAAATGTTGAACGAATTTGAAAGTGTATATCCTCCACCAACGCCGTCAAAGCGCACGTCGTGAACGCCAGTGCTCACAGTAACGTTCGGGGCATAAAGGAATTGCACTGAAGCTCCGCTTGCACCTTTTGATATGCCGAGCGAGCTTAGCCTGACGGAGAACACATTGCCACCTGACGGTTGGCCGACAATGTCCACCTTTTTGTTCACCTCTGTGGAAGTGTACGTTCCCGGCATTACCAAGATGGTGTCACCGACGGAGGCCACGTTTACCGCCTTTTGGATGGTATCATAATCTGCCGGGCCGTTGGCATTAACCGTCCAGACCTTTTGGGCAACTGAAACCGGCAGGCTGGGCTGAACGAGCGAGAACATGAGAATAGTAATTATCGCAGCAAGTGCAGTGCGGAAAAGGCGCATAAGGGATTGCAAATTCTCCCGAAGGAGATTTAAGCCAGATGCCAGTAGAAGATAAATTTACTATAGGCATACCATAGACCTACGTGATCCATTTGTCTCATGGTAGTTCGGAGTATAAAGAAAGTCCTTTCCGTTTGAGTCTTTGTGTTACTATTAAATTGCGATGGGTAATACGATCAGAAGGTAGGCCGCGGTGGATAATGAGAGAACGTGTTCACTGACCCACTTACAACAGGACGAATGCTAGGCACAATTGGCATCATAAACTATGAACAAACTTTCAGTGCTTCCAACAGCTGGGATGACACGTGCTGAACGCGGTCCATTTAAGGCTTGATAATCCTAATGCGGATCTTCAGATGAGGCGCTTCAAAAGTACACTCCTTTATCTCCTGTTCAACCTGTTCCTCATCAGGCTGTTCCTTAGGCTTGATTCCTGAAGGTCTCGACACTCGAATCAGTTGCGAGTTAAAGTATCGCGCAAAATAACGCTTCCAATATAGAAAACCTGCAAACATATTGTAGCAGCCTGGGCAGGTGCTCTTCTATTAAGAAATATGCACAACCTCGTTGAAACTTTTACCAGCTTGATGCGGTTAGGCATGCATGCCCATCAACAGCGAAACCCTTCATTCGGCGAATATTCCGCAGAGTAGCGATTCATGTCGCGGTCTGAATTGCCCCGCTCGCCCGTCTTTTCGACGTCTAAGATGTACGAACTATTATTGCTTTGAACATTTGATAGAACCGGCTGGTAATCAGGAAAACCGATTTAGGAGAATTGCAGAGCACCTAACTCTGCTTTCGGAAAACGTAGAAAGCCCCATGCGCACCTGTGTCAATCGTTTTTACTAGGCGAAAGCCGCCGTCAGAAAAAATTGAGATGTATTTTTCAAACGGCCTGTACTTTTGGTATAGCAAGTCGTCCTGGATTTCGGAGGCGAAAACCAACCTGAGCCAACTTCCAATTCTTCCTCTCCTCAATAGATTTCTGAGTATTTGCCTTCTGACCTGCTTGTCATTGAGAGGGTTGGTCTTCCAAGTCACAATGACAATGTAATCTGTGGAATACGCAACCATATTCTTGAGGATCCGCACGAACGCCTCATCGTCACGTACATGGAATAGAACGTTAAAGCAAGTCACTGTAGGTGCAGCGACGGCAAAGGGTGCCGCGGAGATGTCGCCTTCTTCGAACCTGTAATTTGGATACCTGGTTTTGTTGCGATTTATTATGGCAGGAGAAGCGTCAATACCAAAATATGAATCAAAAACGTGGCCTTCCCACATTATCATGTCGCCACACCCAAGATCAATAACATTGCTCATGGGTATGGCATTTTCTTCAAATACATTCAACACCTCTGACTTGCCTTCAAGCGTGGTTCCAGAATTACCGCCGTGTCGGTAAAGATGATCCCAATACTCATCACTTCGACGGCTCGATGATTCTATCAAATTACATCTATCTCTACGGAGAAAGCCAACTTTGCCCTAGCAATCAATTTGGATTCTTGTACTATATAACCGAGTAGCTGCCAACATATTTTTCACATAGATCAGGCCTAGATAGAGGGAAAGTGTCGCCCACTATCGCTATGACCATGATAGGTATAGCTCCTTGATCCTCTACGGCACATCAATTCGGACTTCATGTTAGAATATACTCCGACGCCAATTCTTGTCTGCATACCTCGTCAAGATTGCAAACACCGAGAGATTGCTACGGCGGTCCTGATCATAAGAAGCATTGAACCATTTGTGGAAAATTCGGGTACTACTGTTTGCTCCACCAATGGAACCGGCCTTGCAAGGGGATACTTGTCAACGGCGTTATTGCCTGTTCCGTCTAGAGCCAGTGCCCTTGTTATGCCGCCAATCTCATTTGCATTGTTGCTATAACACTCGCACTTTGTGAAAGGCTGTCAAACGCAGCATCGTTAGCTTGCAACATTCTGCTCAAGGCAATAGTGAAGTTGCAAGAAATTAAATCCGCGCTTCTTGGGCAATAGTTCGCGGCAAACCTAGTATTCCTGGAATTACCATCTATTTCTTATAGTTCGTCTCCTGGGTATAGGATATGGCAAATTCAGTTGAAATCAAATGCACAAAGGACGGACCAAACCTGATAGTCGTTGACGGCAATGTATTTGCCGCCATGTGTAGATGCGGCGCGTCTGCAAATAAGCCCCAATGTGACGGTGCACACAGGAAAATAAACTTCAAGGCAGAAGAGAAGACAATCAAAGTCGTCTAGGCAGATGCAAATCTAGCCAACTCTTTTCCATGCCAGCATCCCCGGCAATATAGCACAGCTCCAAACACATCAAAGCGCCGTTGTCCCAACTTTCAAGCAGCAAAAGCATGGACAGAAAATCCGGCCGGCATACTGCCGGGCCTTCGGGTGCGACTTAAATGATCGCTTGGCTAATTAGATACCAGTGCGCGACAAGATTTGATTAGCCAGGCGGTTTCTCGCAAAACCCTTGCGATTGCACTGGCCGCTACAGTAGTTGTTTCATTAGCTGCTTTAAAGTTTCAATCAAACGACCTTGCAGCACTTACCTTTAATCCGCACACGCAGTCAAATGCCAATGCTAGCCCTATCTCTGCGAATACGCTAAACCCTTCACTTCTGGCAAATAAGGGCAGGCTCAAGGTGATCCCGGCAGACAAGGAGAGTACAAGCGCGGTAATGGCGGCAGTCTCTGCTTCCAAAATTGCAGGACAGTCGCACGGCCATGCAAGCACTAGAATTGCCCTCATATCGCCTGTCTTTACCGCAGCTGCATACGACCATTCATTTTACGTGTTCTACAGACACTTTGGCAGAATTTCATCGCATGACAACGTGACAACCCAGCTCAACCTGCTGACAGCGAGGATTACTTATGCTGACAGAGCCTCCGCATCCTCGACGATGCGGACCCTGGCAGCCAAACTAAAGCAATCTGCTAATGCCCAGGTGACAATACTTGACGATTCAAGCGTTGACAGAAACGCCTTATTTTCACGGAATGGCACAAATGCGTTTGACATTGTAGTGCTCGGCCACCAGGAATATGTCACCCAGCACGAGTACGACAATTTGAAGCGGTTTGTTTCAGACGGTGGGACGCTGGTACTAATTGACGGCAATTTCTTTTATGCAGAGGTAAAATACAACAGCCAGGCACAATCAGTGACGCTTGTCAAGGGCCACGGATGGGCCTACAACGGACACTCTGCATGGAAAAGCATTGAAGAGCGCTGGGCAAACGAGACCCGCGAGTGGGCAGGCAGCAACTACCTGTGCTATTCCTGCAAAATCCGGTTTGAAAATAATCCGTTTGGATACCGTCATCATGAGGAGCAGTACATCACGAACCTGAACGATGTCATCCTCTACAAGTACAGGACAACGGACAAGGGACACACAATTGCAACCTACCAGCTGAGTTATGGAAAAGGCAAGGTAATCGGCCTTAGCATCTATTCAGACGACGTAATACGCAATGCCGCATTTGACAAGTATTTCCTGTTCCTGGTCGTCCACTACGGCGAAACGGCAGGCAAATAGCGGAATACTCAGAGGAGGAAATTCTCCACAATCTACTCGCCTGCCGACGTCGCAGTGCAACGCTCCGAATTAACAGAGTCATTTTTCGCCCAGTAATGCATTCAAGTCTGTTTTTTTCTTATTAAACGAAAATGCATTTTCCTTTAATAAGGAAATTCCTTGTTATACCGGAGTTTACTATGAAATGATAAGCCAAATCCGCGTTATAAAGGCAGATGAACGATAGTGGATGCCTCCGCCTTTAGGCAGCAAAATGGCAAGCTGGGGTGTTGAATAAAGAAAATCAGCTTACTTTTCTGCCGAACAGGCTGCCTCCAAGTTCCTTAATATGACTTACCCTGCGGCAAAGAAAGCCATCCAGAAACTAGAGTCCATGGGTGTTCTCAAAAGAAGACTCGAAAAAGAAAACAGGATGTTCATCGCACACGAAATTCTCGAGCTCTTGAGCTGATTGCTCAAGCCAGCCGATCACAACCCTGACAATCGTCTATCCACTAGAACAAGCCTATAGAAGCGCAAGCTAGACAGGACGTTCACTAATTTTTTAAGCAGATGTTCTTCCGGCAACCTTAACATGAGCAGTATAGCGAAGAACAGATTCATCGCACTAAGCATGATACTCGCGGCAGGACTGGCGCTAGGCGCAGTATTGCCCGCGATAAACAGCGCCTATGCATCAGATAACGAGAACAATAGCAACTCTACGTCGTCTGCAAGTCCCGCCAACCAGGGCCATAACTGGAACGACAAGGGCGGCAATTCCACTGATACCGGCAGGAATGACCACAAGTCCGACAACAGCTACAGCCATTACAAAAGCAGGGTAGAGCAAATGCGCGACGAGTTTGCCTCCATGAACGCAGCGAAAAGGCACCATGAGCACATGATGGGACACCCAACAATCACTCCCCCATACCTTGCAAACCTGAGCTACACGCTTGACGCAAACGGCAACGCCACTGGTCCGGACATGAAAAAACACGAAAGCGCGCAGCTCTTGCTTGACATGTCCATCTGGAAGTCCAGCGACTCGCTTGTGGCAATGGACATTAACGGCGGCAACATTACCATCGGTGGCAACGTAACCACGATTAACGGTGGCCACGCATACTACCTTGCGCACCACCCGCGGCTTATTGTCTACGCATACACCCTGAAGAACGCAAGTTCATCACAAGCATCAGCTCCAGTACACGATGTCAAGGTGTTGAGGGCTTTTGCATTCGGCGTGGGTCCGGACAACAAGTTGCCGACAAACAGCTCTGGCAGCTCATTTGCAGTGCGCGTCATGGGATTTGAGAGCGGCCCGTCTTCGCACCTTTTCAAGTTGGCAGGGCAGGTTTCGCTGAATCAGAATGCAGGCTCTGGCGGATCGGCAGGGCATACAGTGATGTTGACCATACCTTCGGGAGCCTCTGTCTCGGGCCACCAGTCTTACAGTCCGGACAATGCAACCGCCGAGGCAGGTGACATCATCCAGGTGACCAATAACGACACTGCAATCCACACATTGACCTCCGGCTCTGGTCCAAGCGATCCACACTCTGGCAAGATGTTTGACACCGGCTTTATCAACCCAGGCAAGACGGCGACTTTCAGCCTCGCCAAGGTCAGCGTTGGAACCTACGGGTTCTATTGCCAGGTGCATCCGTTCATGAAGGGTTCTCTTAGAGTGACTTCCTAAGCTCCCTTTTTTCTTTTTTTTGAAAAGTCGTCCAGGCAACCTTGCAGGATTTTGGCTTTTACTTGCACTGCATTCATCCGGGTTAAGTAGTTCATTTCCTTTGTCCGGAATGGATTGAACCGTCTGGCAGCAATAGATGTCAAGCCTCAACGGCTTTTGATTCTTGCACTGCTCGTTATGGGAGACATTGGTACGACTGTCATCGCGCAATACGTTCTTCGGGAAAACTTTGTCGAGATGGGAAGCATCAATTCGATATTCATAAAGCAATTCGACGGATACTGGTATATAGTCGGCTACCCTGTCGAGCTTGCAATATTTGGGATAACTGCAATCCTCTTCTTTACAGTCTGGCCGGACAAGCTCCTCAATCTCAAGTTCGTCCGTCTCGACATGTGGGGCCTGACCTATGTGCAACTTGTGATTCTCATTGCCAACAACTCGATTGCAATAATTATCGGGAACCTTGCAATGTGACAAGCACCGGGGAGGCGGATTGAATAAACGCAGAAAATGGCATTAATGCCGATCTGCTAGTCCAAGTCTAGGCCGATGGCAAGTCACGCAATGGCATGACTCCAGACAAGTTATAGAACTCGTTCTATTTTATGAGCGGTAGAAAAATATCGGAAAGAGCGGGGAAGAAAAAAGCCCGCCAATTTCCGGTCAGGCTTGTAGCCTAAGGGTACGGCAACCACGTGGTTGTGAAACTTGTGCCGGTGGCTGACAATCCCGACGTCGTCGAGCTTCCTCCGCTCGGATCCTGCATGTTGATTGGATCGTATCCGTGTGCGTTTACTGGTTGCAGAGCAGTGCCCGAGGCAGAATTGCGATATTCGCTGCTGCTAAAGTTAACCGAACCATAGTCTGCCAGCGGCAGGATTCCCTGGTAGTATGGCGCCTCAACTACCCATTCTGCAGACGAACGCTGTGCATTGGCAAAGAAGGATTTTGAGAACGTAAAGACGGTAGTCGAACCTCTTACATCCTTCATTGTCAAAGTAAAGATTTTGCCGCCGTTGTAAGTGACAGACGCAGTAATGGAGTCACCCGGATGAACCAGCGTTTGTGTGATGTAGTAGCCTGGATGGGGATACATTTCAAACCATGCGTAGTATACCGGGCTACCGCTCGAGCAGTCTTGCTCAGTACCTAGCTGCTCGACTGTACTATCGGAATATCCATCAATTCCTACCCACACAGAAGAGTATCCCACCGGGGTAACAGCGCAATTCACTGTCGGAACGGTCCAAGTGCCAACGACCTGATTGACGAATCTGGAAGTCGGGGATGTGATACTGGATTCTGCTGCGTATCCTGACCAGTTAGTGCTCGTGCTCTCCCTGACCCTCAACATCGGCGACGAGTGGTGAATCATGTGTGTAGAACTATCGGCAAATGCCTGAAGCACCGGAGTCGACCCAAGGACTGATGCTAGCAATATTGCCGCCATCGAGACGGATGCCTGTGTTTTATTTAACCTGGTTCCGATTAAAGGCATATACTACCGAATTATCTTATATAAGATTCTTATAAGGATTTTCCAGGTACTTTTATCCACTTTATGGATCTTGTGACTTGGAATCGGATATCCCTGCAGTAAGCCTACTCGCCAACAGGAGCCATCTACTAACTGCCGCGCCTGAGACTTCTCATTCGTAACGGCTAGGAGCCGAGGTAGGCATGACGGATGATGGGGGGAGTATGGGACGGTAACTCAGTCAACCCTTGCCTGTATGGTCTCGAGTTGTTGCAAGTCTATGGGCCAATGGTGTGATGTTATCGGAGTTCAGGGCAATTGTAATAAATGAAGTGATTCTACGTTCGTACTGCCATCTTCAAAAGTGGGAGAGAGGTGCCTTTGAACAAGGCAACCATGCATTACTAGCGTGATAAGCCTCTCTCCAGGCAGTTAATCCTGCTCCGGGAGAACTTAACTTGTTAGTCCGTCAGTGAACATGTTTGGTATGGAGAGGCCCGTATGGAAAAATGTTTGTTGGTTTATACCTTGGCCATGTTCAATCAAGGCACTTGAAGCCAGTTGAGACAAGACCGAGCACAAGGGACCCGGACAAATTTTCAAACGTCTGCTATGTCTGCTCTGACACTGCAACTACAGAGTGTTTGTTCGACATGGGCGGAGTACACGCAGTTAGAAGGTATTGCGACAAGTGCGCTCCGGAAGCGAGATTGTAACTTACAAGCGGTTCGCGCTTGTAGAACATGTTATCGACTTTAAGAAAGTCTTTCTGAGCCGGGCGCTTGAGGAGCTTATGGCAAAGCCAAATGTGATAAGGCCCCTGACAAGGCACTCGGATAAACCGAAGGGCATTTGCTCCAAATGCTCAGTTCCGGCCACGGTCGAGGCATTGTTTGAGGAAACCGATGTTACTATTTTGCGAAGATACTGCGACAGGTGTCTCGCTGAGGCTGTAAGATAGGCTTTCGTTATCAAAAGGACGCTGGAGCCCGGTGACTATGTATAGATGTACAAGCTCATGATCTCATTCGCACTATGGCTCCTTGTCGCCACTAAATCAAGACGATTCTAGCATTTTGCGCCCAAGCTCTGTAATCTTGTATCGCCTTGCCCCATCCGGTAGAATGACAAGCAGTCCTTCGGAAACCAGCTCCTCAAGCGCATTTGTTGCAACTTCGTACGTCACAAACGCTGAATGCATAATCGTCATTCTGGTTTCATAGCCGTTTAGAACCGCTATCAAGACATCCTTGACAATTTCATCCCTTGACCTACAACTTCCGTTAGAGTTGTCTTTGTGGTCGTCGTCTGAGGGTCGCAACACTCTCTTATTTTAGCTCAAATTCTACAAATCAAGCAGGAATGCAGTGCAATGCAATTATTGAGAACTTTTGAGACTGCAGCAGCCTAGCGTTCTTTTGATTGGCTCTTTGCCAGGCGTGTCCGAATATGCCTCGCCAGTGCCTCAATGGCAATAGGCTTTGTCAGAAAGCAATGGTTCTTCATGCTTGGAAAGGCCCTTCTCGCTTCAGCCTCATAGATTTCAAAGGCCGTCAGAAAGCAAACTTGTAAACTACTATTCTTTTCCCAAAGTGCCCGTGCCAGCTCAAAGCCATTCATGCCCGGCATTCTAATGTCTAAAAGTGCAAGGTCGTACTCTGCATGGTAATACTTTGCAAGCGCCACTACTGGATTGTCAAATGCCGTAACAGCAAACCCCTCTAATTCGAGGCCTCGTTTAAGGGTGGATAGGATGTCTTTCTCGTCTTCCACAAGTAATATCCGACTAGCGGTTGTAGCCATGCCCCATCACCAAAGCTGCTCTAAGGCAAAGTAACAGAGGCATTCCTTATAGTAGCAAGTAGCAGTATTTTAATCTTAAAAGATGGTTCAGGCTTCAGAGGGCCAATTCGTCTTCAAAACTTCTTCTTGTTATCAGCGAGTACGCGCATTCAAGGTTGCAGCATTCACAATCAGTTTCAACGCATGCTATTCGTGAGTCATGGTCACACTGCCTGCATGGGCATTTGGCGACAAAGCCTAGGTCAGCAATGGCAAGGTTTGAACTCACGAGTGGTCATTTATCCGCTGGTACTACCAGTTATGCACGCTACAACTGTCTTTCGCTCTGAAATGAGCTAATGAATGCGCATTAAGCTCGATGACAGCCACTGATTGGACAATAAGACCATCAATTAACCTTCAGCCCGCGAGTTGTTTTTCTAATAGCTGTTGCCCCTTAACGTCTTGATGTTTTTGTCTATCTGGACGAGAAGCACCTGATTTTGTTGGAGTAATGACTGATTCTGCACCAAGACGGCCTTGATTTCGTCTAGCAATTGGTTGTTAACGGTGGAAAGTTTTATCATTTCTCTTTGATACAGCCGGGTAAGGGCATCTTGGCCTGCGTCTTCTGACATGGTGTACTGTATGCGCAGGTCGCTTATACGCAATTGGCTGAGTTTGAATCTGGAGCGCTGGCCAAGAAGGTCTGGCACGTGGCCTAGAACACAGGAGTCGAACCTCCGCATGGCAAGTTACCCTACCAAAAGACCGTTACCCGCTTGTGTTGAACCGTGTCTTTAAGTAGCGCTATTATGCGCGTGTGCGTGTATTACTATAATAGTGCGTCCTTTTATCCATGGCAGTAAGTTTTTCGCAGCCTCGGACGTCTGACCTGGGGGTAACCTTTTCCGTCTTGACGTGCATCTCTAACGCACAGGAAGTTTAATACACAAAGTGCAGATGCTGACTTTCCGCGACTTGGCCATACGTACTCCTCGGTCCGATAAAAATGAAAGAGAGGGCTTGGACCCGCGCGGCAAGTCTATAATGGTATTTGCAATGGGTCTTTTGATTTCAATTATTGTTTTAATCCCAAATGGTATATTATTTTACTGGCCGTGGCTTCCTTATTCAGTGATTATTATCTTCATGTGCAGTTTCGTCCCGGCGACAATTGTATACTATTTCAGCAAGGCATCTGAGACGGCAAACTAGATACGCAGAAAAGTTAGAGCCTTTATTCAATGGTGTGCAGTTTCTCATTTTCGTAATTGGTAGCCTGATTACTCTCTTCGGTTGTTGGTCTGATGTTGGTGTATTTTTCAGTGGCAATGGAGACCTGCCTATTTCTTGGGAGTCTTTCATTATTCCCGGTGGAATTACCGCTTTAGGTGTTGGGCTGTTGTTATTCGGTCTAATGGAATCCAATTCAAAGACATCCAGTGCTGACCGAATTAATCGACCCCTTCATTGATTCAAATGGTTATACGTTGTTGTAAGAGCGCCGCGAGTTAACACCTAACTGGAAAAAAGGAAAAAAGGGTGAAGGAAGATGGCTTTAGAAATGCTATCTATTTTAGATACTTCAGCACTGATTACACATTCCGAGACTGAGAGACCGTTGGGCCTGTGAGCTTTATGGCAAGGTATTTGAGGATATGACTGAGGGGCAATGGAGAAATGCACGAAAAATGCACCAGGATAGCGCTTACTGTAAGAAGAACAGAAATTCACATCAATTCCAGCGATTCGACCCTGGGTCCTTAACCAACTGCGAGCTATTGGCAGCCCTTGGAAATATTAGGCTATGACTCTGATGACTAGACAGCGCGTTAATTCGTGCAGGCAGGGGCACCGGTTCAATTGGGCTCAAACTTTTGGACTTGCCCCTGCTTCTTTTAGTAGAAAATGACGGGCCTAAATCGTGGCTCCAGAAATGCGCATTTGTGATTTTGCGATCATGACTTCTTTCCAAAAGATCAATGATAAAATTTTGGATTCTCATTAGCTACTTATATGAGCGCATTTTCTTCGATGCGTGATGAACCTATGGCTGCCAGCCTTGCTGCTTGCTCTTCTAGCCGTTCCAGTCCTTGCATTTGCAGACACTAATTCTCAGACCGTCAATGGCGGGTCAACACCTGTTTCAGTCTCGGTGGTAAACACTGGCTTTGGCGGCAGCGGGATATTCAACGTCACATTCACGCAACAAGACAACCCTGGCAAGCTGGTTCGTAACGATAATTTTACGCTCACAGTCAGCCAGAATGGTAACATCGTTTACAACGCTTCCAAAGTCTACGGGCAGCCCATCATATCGAGCCCAAGCGGCACAAGGATTTTTGATATGGCCCTTGTTCCAAACCTTGGCTATACTGCACATCTGATTGTATATGGCGTTGGCGGCGCAGCTGTTCCACAACAAAGTTTTGACTTTACGTATGAAAACGGCAAGTATACATCCACCCCTGAATTTCCTCTTGCTCCCACAGTGGCGATAGCTGCAATCGGCATTGTAGTGCTCATAATGCGGCTCGCGGCGAGAGCAAAATAGCTCGCAGCATGAGTTCGGCTATTGCTATTCGTTTCGTTGAAAGGTCAAAAAAGCGTCGAGGCAGCTGCGGTTGACTGTAGCCTAGGCAGTAGGTTTTAAAGACGACAGTTAGACACGCGGCAGGTTTATGCAGCGAATATTCCAGTCTGTTAGTCCTATTTCAGAGAAGGCGAATGACATGTATGGTTACGTGTGTTTTGACTGTTATGAGCGTGCAACTAAAGAGGTCCACTATGAGCAGGGCGATATCATACTCAAAGAGCGATATTGCGACGCCTGTGCAGAAGCAGCATTGAACAATCAGGCAGAATCGTAAATTATAGTGGGAGAGAGGAGCCTTTGATAAGGAAACCATACAGGGAGTATGATAACCTCCTCTCCCGTCCCGACAATCATCCTGTAGAACTTTAACGTACTGACCAGTCAGTTATCAAGAATGTAGTAATTTCAGGTAAGATACCACCGATTTGTTCTTTTAACGCTCCTTTCTGCCTGACTGAGACCATGTATCAGGGTTTAGCAGAGGTAATTGACAGAATGTACATTTGCACGACCTGTGGCACCATAGTATTGTTTATGGAAGACTGGGAGCATCATCACGATGAGACAGGCCATGAGGAGTTTATCGCTACCATGTTGGAATAATTAGGGGAGTGCTCAGACACGCGCTTTGCGATACTTTTCATTATATCGGGCATTTCTAGGCCGAAGCCTTAGCTTCAAGCTGCAGCAAGGACACACATTCTGAGGCCAGACCATGTATAGTCGCAAGCATTGCAGCGCTTCTGACCCCTTGCATATCTTAAGTCTCTCTGAGGACTAATCGTCTTGTACCTAGAACAGATACCCTTGCACGCCAATTGCTAATGCGTCCAGGCACCGGGATAAAAGATAGCTGTCATGTTTTAGAAGGGCCAGGGGGAACGCCCGTGTGGAAGGGGCTAATGTCGAGGGCGCTCAGCCTGACCCCGATGTCTTGAGCACATTGACAGTGGAAGAAAAAGATAAAGTCATTGAAAACTTCAACTGGTAAACTGTTATCGAAAACACCCTGGGTGAAATTCAAGGCATCAGAGTATGCAGTAGCAGTTGTTCAATATTCTGTCTGATACCTCCACTCCCTTTTCTGTTAATCTGAGATTCGAAGTAAGATAAAGGAAAAGGCAATCTCCTTTCGCAGCACACTTCCCGAGCCAATAATCCTTCTCGACGCACAGCAGGTCAGAGCCAACTGCGCTCTGAACAGAAATCTTGTCAAGCCCCTTCATAGAAAGCTCAACCATTGATACCGACCTGTGATGTCTTAGATAAAGAAGGATTTCTTTGAGAAATGTTGAGGAGGATAGGCACTTTACGATCTCGGTATCTTCACCCTCGCAAACAAAATTCATTTCCTATTCCAACACTGATCATGTGCACTTGAAAGATTTAAACCCGTCCGCGGTAGTCTATACCATTGTCGCATACATGACCTATGAAATTGCCCGTGATTATTGCATCGCAGTTAGAGCAGACGTTAGTTTCGTTCATTAGATGCGTTGGGACCTGTTTTCAAATTAATCAGACAGTCCGAAAAGGGCCAGAAAGCCAATCGGCAATAGAAATGTCAGAGTCTAGCTTTCAATCCAGATCCCGCCTAACGAATCAGTGTATCGTACAAGCTGTCTTTTTGTCTATACCATTCTCAGAGAATCCGATTGAGATTAACAATTAAGGTTCTCGAAGAAAGTGCTAGACTTTATCGAAACTCCTTAAATGGAGCGGTCGTGAAAGACTGTCGATGAGATAGATGCAAAGTCTGCCGCCTGTTGACGAGCACTGCGGAGTAATTGTAAGGAGTCGAGAGCAAGCATACGATCACTTGACAAAAATAATTCAAAATGCAAGAACGGAACTTTGTGCTTTTCTAAGCTCCTACACCTTGGTCATAACCACTGATGCGGAACCCATAAAGGCACAAAGGCTCGCGGCAAAGGCAAGAGGAGTCAAACTTCGGTACATAACAGAAATTACCAAAGACAATCTTCAATATTGTAAGAACCTAGTTGATATGGTTACAGAGCTGCGGCACTTGGACAAAATTGCAGCGAATTTCATCCTAAGCGATGACGAAATCGGTGCTGCACCAATAGTCTCGGCAGAGTATCCAATTACTTACGGCTACTATAGCAATGTCGCGGGGGTCTTGGCCCTTTATCGCGGTGTTTTTGAGACCTTATGGCAATATTCTATTCCATCGGGGATGAAGATTGATGAGTTTGAAAGTGGGATGCAGACAACTCCGCGACCGCCACCCAGTACACTCGATAATCGAAAACAGCGACTAGTTATCGACAAATTCTTTTTTTGCAAACAATGTCCGTGGACTTCCATTTTTCCAGATGAGAGACTAAACCATCAGACAACAACTCGACACTACAAAATCTATGAGTTTCCAATTTTCGATTGATTTGCCTCTATCTAGGTGAGCATACAACCGAACTTTACCATGAACAGCTTGAAAAGCTGTTATGGAACATAGTTCCAATCTGAACATAAAACCTTTGGACTGTACCCCTGCTTCTTTTAATAGAAAAGGCGGGCACGTGGTCTTGAATTACAGGAGTCGGACTCCTTATGGCAAGTTACCCTGCCATTGGACCGTTACCCGCCTTGTGTGAACCGCCCTAGGCGTATCAGGGCTAGTGTATGAAAGGCAATTGTTGTATTTATCTCCGGCAGTCCACTTTTAGTTGCGATCAATGTCCTCAAGGGCGTAAATACCATGAGCTAGAGAACAAAGTGACGACTCTTCGAAAGAAGAGTTGTCCAAGAAACCTGCTGCAGTCAGCGGGAGTTCCGATCACATCCCGCGGCTGCAGTGGATTCGCAAAAAAGAAGGGCTAAGCCCCGGTTTCCTTCTCTTGTAGGGTTTTGAACCAATCGCCGAGCCTGTTAGAGTGGATGTAACACACCTCGGCGTAGTCCGCCAGCTCGTGCACTAACATTTCCGCCTGAGACTTGTCAAAGGCCACCGCTGCCACTGCGAACGTTTTGTGCAGCCATGCGGGCAGTTCCAGGGTCACGGTGTAGGTTTTCGGCTTTTCCGTTGCCATGCAATCACCTCCCTGTTTTCAATTGGTGCAACCGTCAAACCGTGCTCTTCCAGCCTACGCGCGTCACAATAAAAGGACTTGATCGCCCGCAAGACGCTGCGTCCTATAATCCCTTCCAATAATCAGAGGTTATGTAGCATAGTCTATACACCAATAAGATTGTGGTTGGCAAGAGCAACGTGAAAATCAACCGTTTAAGGTCCGAGACGAGCAGCTTTCTGAACATGAAATGTTGTAGAAGTTGCTAAATCGTTGAATGCCACTCTTTGTAGCGAGTACGTCATAGTCGCCATTCGCAGTCGTAATTGTTTGATTCGGGATTTTGTGGATAGTATTATGTATTCTATTTGTAATTGTACATGAGTCAGGCTCCGAGGAAACAGCATGGATGCCACTTACTACTGCTGCTATTATCATACCAACAACAGTGTTTCATTATCGAAGGGGTAAGACCAAGTTGAACCTAGGATAATAGCGGTATTATTCTGCCCTCTTGGTCGATGCTGCGTTCTTGATCATTACCATTCGTTCAAAGACTAGCATGGTTCTTTTGCAGCGACAGACAGAGGTAATCGAACTAGAGACATCAGCGTTACACCTTGATGTGAACGCAGATAAGCAAACGGCCAAGATTTCCAAATATATAAAACTGTTGCTGTAATATTTCTATTTGTACGCATAATCTAATAGAAATTATAGTAGCAGAAAATCTTAATTAGTTAAACGTGCAATAAAATACCAGAAGGCACGGAAATCCCATGAACCTGCGAATGATTGCTGCCATTTTGGCAATCGCGGTCATAGTTGCAATCGTGTATGTGTCTTCCATCATCCCCTATCTGTCAACAGGCGGATCATCTTCTGCCGTCCGAGGGCTTGAGATCCTGATTCCTATCGGCGCAGCGCCGTTGGTATTAGTGCTCCTATTCCTAGTACCCGCGAGGAGCACATTGGAAGAAATAGATGAAGAAGGCAAAGTCACAGTCGTATCAAGACCACCTTCGCGGGAGCAAGCAGTGCAAAGCGAGCGCATAAAAAGATTCGTTGTTGCGGGCAGCATTGCGGGCGTAGCAGCGGCACTAGTCCTAGTTGGATTGATCTCTGTAGGCGATTATTTTCTGGGTTTTCCGGGGGGCGCCTTCTACCAAATATTGGCCCTTGCGGTATTTGGTATAGCCAATAAGTCAATGGCAGTTTCTCTGGGACTTGCGCTGCACCTGTTAAGCGGTACAGCAATAGGCAGCGTTTTTGGCTTTCTCTCTGCAACGATCGGACCCTTTAACATCGACAGTATCCGCAAGGGTGCAGGCTTTGGGATGCTGGCCGGGTTTATCTCGTTTTCACTTCTGTTCATACCAGTTACACGGTTCCAGGTAGAACCAGCTCTTTCAGGTATCTTGCAGAACGCCGGAATAATACCGCAGACTCTTAGCTCCATGGAATTGCAGAACAGAATAACTGACTTGATGTCCACTGTGCTTGCGTTCTCCATACTTTTCCACGTCTTGTATGGCGCAGTGATGGGGTCTCTTACTTCCATACTCATAGATCGTTTGCCGCGGCGCCGGCTGTCTTCAGATGAGGTGGAGACGGTCCGAGGCAAGCCAGCTGATTTTTCGTAGTGCAGGCCTTATGCTTGAACGAACCCAAAGTCTTCCTTTGCAGTAATCATTACTAGGTGAGTAAGCGTTCGTTCTACATAAGGCAAGTTCAAATCATTTTTTACAAAATCTGAAAGCTCTTTTCGGTTTCTGAACTTGGCTATTAGTATTATGTCTGTCAATCCGGTAATGTCGTAAACCGCACATATGTTTGGAAACTTGGCTAGCTGCCTTTCAAGCTCTGTTATTTTGGCCTTGGAAGCGCTAACCTCAATTATGACAGTTAGGTCATAGCCCAGCTTTTCGTGGTCAAGCACGGCAGAATATCTCTTGATTATCATCTCCCGCTGAAGCCTCTCAATCCTGCTAAGGACTGTCGGTGGAGAAGTGCCAATTCGTTCGGCTATTTTTCGGTACGATAGTCGGGCATCAGACAAAAGGATCTTGAGTATCTTTACGTCCATATCATCCATGGATAGGAAACGGTTTAGAAGTTTACATGTAAAAGGCTTTTTCTCAAAACACAGCTCAACTGTAAAGCAATCTAGCCACAAACTTTAATCGCGATTGCCTGCAAGAGAATATGAGGTGAAACAAGACAGAGATGCAGAGCTCAAATGCCGGCGAGATTGACTTTGAAAAGAAAAAGATGATTGAAAATCTGTATGTAAGCGGAATGGAAGAAGAGTTTATCGCGATGCAGGTCGATGTCGATGTGCCGACCGTGATAGCAGTCCTGCGTGAGTTAGAGTCGTACCAGAGACTCGAGGCGGGCAAAGCCTAGTCGTCAACGCAGATGGCCTGCAGTACTGGTTTAACATTAGCCAAAGCTGAAAAGGCCATCTTATATCTTGATACAGATTGTCTATATCTATACAGAAAAAGTTGTGTATTATTTTATGCGGCCTGTGATATAACATAGGCTTTGCAACCTTGTCTTTAGTAATGTTAAAATTCTACTTTAGGCTATATTGTGTATGAGTCAGGCGACTGGAATCAAGGGAAGACTTGCGCCAGGAATACTGGCAGGTGCAATTGCCGGGGCGGTCGCAACCTGGTCAATATCATTTGTCATCGCAATGACAGAACTTGTGTTACATTTTCCAATCGGTACATTTTATACAATTATGGGCGTGAGCCTTGGGATTAATGTCACAACCACTGCCGCCTATGTGGCATTCGGGCTTCACATTTTGACTGGAACCGTTTTGGGGATGATAGTTGGGCTTGCCGTCGTCAGGCTGAAGGGAATTCTAAATACGGTCAAGAACGTTGAAATTGGGATAATCGCCGGAGTAATCATTTCGCTTGTATTGTTCATCCCAGTCACACTATTATTGATCGAGCCTTCCATTCGTCACATCGTCTCACTTTTGGGATCATCTGCTAACCAGACCGCACTTTCAAATAACATCAATGTATTTGTGTCGCAAGTAACTGCGAGCGCGGTTGCATTCCACATACTGTGGGGAGCGATTTTTGGTTACATGTTTAGCGCGATGCTGAGAATCCGGGCTTATCGGTTGAGTCACGTGGGATTAAATGTTTGAGGCCAGTTCAAGACGGGTATTGCCGATGGATGATACGGTGAACGCTCGTTTGCGGTCTGTGCGATTTTCTTGGAAGGACTAATCGCGAACATGCCCAAAGATATTGACGATCATCTTAAACGCTATGGAAAGGAACCTTGGGAAGTAGCCTATAGAGAACGATAGACCCGTCTATGATACCGTCTGAAACTTATCGCTCATGCGTGGAGTGCAGCAAAAGGACGGCTCATGTTTGCATCAAGTGCGGCTATTGCTATTCATGTCATAGGAAGGTCGAGAAAGTATCGAGCCAGCTGCGGTTGGCTTTTGCCTAGCCCTCTCGACCAAGACAAAAGTCAAGCGAGCCGTTGCCCTGTTTGGTAGCGATTTTGCGTATTTCGACCGCGTCTGGCATTGGTAAATCTTCGATGCTTTCACGGTTGCCTGCCTCGGCTAGCTGTCTAGCTCGCTCCCAATTGGCTTCCTCACGTTCATAGAATGAGTGCATGTCGCAGATTTCCTGCCAGGTGAGGCCAGTAACATTGAGCCTTGCAAGGAATGAACGCCATGATGGCGAAACTGTGAAGATTGAAGGTTAGAACAAATGCGTAAACGCGATTCAGAGCGATTTTATTGACTACTGGATATTGTCGTGCTTGCAATCTGCTATGTTATTTTGTATAAAATATGACTTTATGGTATTCTCCAGTCCCATTAATTCGGGAAAAACATATTTTTATACAAAGCATGGAACATAATATTCATGGCAAGGGCATCAAATTCCGAGGGAATCGTACACCCTGACGCACACCTCATGGCTATATTCAAAGAACTGCTCGAAACAACCAAGGATAACAACGACATTCTAAAGGAGAATCAGCAAATCATGCTACAGAACACCAAGCTGCTCATGAACTTGGATGAAAAGATGCGCAAGCTCGTGATGAACACTAGCAGTTTTCGCTAATTATCCGCCGCGTGTTAACACTCATTTAAAAAACGCGAAGCGCCGCAAAGTAACAGGAATCCAGAAATCCAATAATATTATCATAATCTTGCGATTAGATTAAGTGAAACCTTTTTACATAATATTTCGTTTAACAAACCTGAAACTAATACCAAAAACGTCGCAAACGGGGCTTGGACCAGCCGGGCGTGTTTCATGCCCGGCACCCATGCCTCTGATCGGCCGCGAGGTATCTCCTGACTGGTTTTGAATTGGGAGAGTGCAATCATGCTAGACCAGCCTGCGTGACCAAGTTTGGCAAAGCATGAGCTGCCCCTCTCCCGGCTATCGATTCTTACACCGTAGAATAAAAAGATCCTAGTTGTAGAGATTTGCTTTCTGGAAAAGGGCTAGCGGTGCCGAGTAAGGAAAGCAAGCCTCCATTGGTGTGCCTAAGGTAGAACATTTGTAACTCGGCATCAGCCATTCCCCGACATTTGGCGTACTATTCACTATTGTACAAAGGAAGATAAACGTTGTATTAGATTTGGAGGATGAATAATGCTGAATGGATTATGTTCAAAGTGAGAGGCCAGGGGAGACGCCTAAAGCCGTTGGGAGGGGAGAGAAGGGCGCTCAGCCTGGCCCCGTTATTGAGCTCATGAGAATGCCGGGTCAAGATAAAGACGTTGCAATCTTCGACTAGTTGATTGTTACCTATGAGATGATTCTTCCTTACCTGGGACATGGTGATCGGACGGTAAGCAATCCTGAAGAGGCGGTTACCTAGCCTGTATTATGATACACGACTATAGCCCTACACATTACTATGCAAGGAGGCCGTTACCCGCCTTTATTTAGCCGAGCCCGCCGGGCCTCTGCTTGTGGAAATAGTGAACATAGTCCGTGACAGAAGGCTCAATAATCCAGAAAAAAGATAAGAGCGACTGCTAGGATCTCTCAGACATGGCAAGCATGGTTAGAAAAAGCTCAAGCAGTCCAGATGAGTCAAGAAAGTTTGAAAAAGGCAAGATGGACATAATGAATATCGGCGGAACGCTTGTTGGGAAGGCTACATTTGAGCCTGGGTGGAGGTGGTCTACTTCTGTCAAGCCAATTGTAAAGACTGACAGCTGCAAAGTGAGCCATACGATGTACGTTATTTCCGGCAAGATGCGCGTAAGGATGGACGATGGGACGGAACTTGAATTTGGTCCGGGAGATGCAGGGTTGGTTCCTCCAGGACATGATGCATGGACAGTCGGCAATGAAGCCTGCGTGGCGGTTGATTTTACTGGCGCGCCAAGCTATGCCGAAATAGCTGGCTGTAAAGCAACCATAGACACCCAAAGTAGGAGAGAGGAGCTTTGTGAAGGCAACCATGCAGGACTAGCATGATAATCTCCTCTTCCCGCCTTACAATTATCCGGGAAAATCTTAAACTTTGCTCTTCGATCGCTGATCGGTACATGAGTTGCGTAGAGGCCAGGGGGAACGCCCGTATGGAAGTGGCCAATGTCAAGGGCGCTCACGTTTTTGTACCTAAAGATTGGCTCGGCAAGAAGGTCAAAGTAACTCTGATTGAAGAAGAGTAGAGGGCCAAGGACGGAAATGACAGAGCATTAGAAGATATTGTAAAACTCCTGATTGAGGAATATCTAAAGAAAAAGTAGCTTGCTTCGGCCGCGGCTCTCATGAGTTAGTCTTTATAGCCGTCCGCACTCGTCGGCTCGATGAACTTTAGACCCATTACAAAGATCATACTGCTGACAAGCGTTGTTGCTCTCGGACTGGTCTTATCACTCATGTCAGCCAAATCTGCGTTCGCTCAAGCTCAAACTCAAACGGTAAATACAGGAAATGTTACTACGCCGACAACAGATATCTTCGTCAACCCAATCTGGGCAGGCAAGAATGTTCACTTACCTGTGACTCTGACTGACCACACTTCTTTGACTGGAGCGCCTGGAAGTGACAACTACACACTTGTTGTATTGCAAAATGGACAGCAGGTTTTCAACGGAACTGCTGGAAAAAGCACTCCTACAGTCTCTGCAGTTCTTGGGACCACAACTGTATTTGAAGTTCAAACCCTAAGCAAAACTCAGCCATATACGGTAGTGGTGACTCTATACGTCGTTGACGGATCTAAAATACCTCCCAAAACTGCGACGTTTAACTTTCCAGCATTTTCTGACCAAGGAAAGCAATCGACATCGTCAAATACCAATGCTACAACTCCTGAATTTCCGCTGAGCGCACCCATCGCGATAGCCGCTGTTGGTGGTCTCGTGGTATTGATGCGCTTTGCAGACAGGACAAAGAATATCCATTAAGGCATGAAAAGCGAAGGTTAGTCTGCAGTCTTCTTGACCTAAAGCCGAATGAGGAAGACATTTGGGAAATTTCCATGGAAGGCAAGCAGAAAGTCGTTAAAGTGACAAAGGGCGATTAGGCTGACAGCATCAGAACTCTCGAAGCATTCTGACAAAGACGCGGCCAAAAAAGTTGCATGTCCTCGATGCAGTCAGCTATCCAAGATTTTCGCAGTTGTACATCGGGGAAACAAACCCTCATTGTTGTACTCCTGTGGGCCATGTATGATAGCCTGGTTCGTGGTGGGTGGTAAAACGTCAAAGATAGTTTACGCTGCAAATGCAGGTGTGCATACAAGTTCGGACAAACTGCAAAAACTATGACTGACATCGAAGACCATATCGAATACTGCCGCTATTGCGGCTCTGACGAGATAGTCTTTAACATCCGGATAATTCAGGGCCAGAAGGTGCGGATCAGATTGTGCAATGCCTGCGGCACGCTTGACAGACTCTAGTCAGATATCTTTTGAATCGTCCGCAAGCCAGCCTTTTCCAAAGCATTTGCCGCACTTTACGACCAAGCCTGAAGTGCTAGTTGTTAGAATGTTAGAGATACCGGTTTCACCGGTGAACAGACCAGTACCTAGGCATTTCGGACATGGTTTTGGCAATGGCAATCTTTGCAATTTGGCAGCCTTAAAGTGTGTTTTGAATTACATAGTCATCCCTGGGAAGGAAATACTGGTTAGGTTTTGCAATGCCTGCGGCACCTAAAGCAGAAAAATTAATTTAGAAGCAACTGCATTTTTTGGCTCGTGTGCTGTCTATTGAGTTGCAATAGGAATCGTGAATAATGTCATGGTTGATACAGAAGATGAGAAGCAATTCAGAGGAAGGTACGCAGACGAGCTTAGAAAGATAAAGAATAGCGGCAATAATTCTGATTTGGACGTTGAAAGAAGCGAAGTAAAGAACCAGGGAATGAAAACACCGGGGAGAAGAGGAGAGCAGATCAAAAATGAGGAAATTGACAAAGAGATTGTCAGGCGCTATACTTCCAGACTAGAAAAGAAAAAAGCCGATGATGCCAAAGGCGCAAGCTGACCAGTTAAACCAGGTAATAGCAAACGCTCAGGCAATACAGTCTGCTGCTCAGACAGAGCTGGCTTGCGACCCGGCTGCTAGCCTTCTTTTTTCTTAGTCTTGTATTTGGCATGTCCTAGCCCGCTCCCAATTGGCCTCCTGGCGTTCATAGAATGAGTGCATGTCGCGGATTTCCTGCATTAACAGGTTGATTTTTTCATCGTCGGAAAGCTTGTGGAACCCTTCTGCATACACTCGCATATCGTAAACCCGTCCGCGGTAGTCTATGCAGTCGCCGCACCTGTGGCCCGGGAAGTTGCCAGTAATGACAGCGCCAAAGGCTGAACACTCGTTAGTCTCGTTCATTCACAGCTCTAATCTACGCTTTCAAATTAACCGCGGCGTCTCGGCCGGGAAGTGTGTCGAGGCATCAAAAGGAAATCACGGAATTGAAAAGCTACAAAGACAACTTTGAAAATATTAATCGATCGCCAATTTGTCCAGTTTCTCTAACGAAGCAATGATTTGAAGGCCCTCAGGGGTAGTTTTGTATTTGTTTCCAAGTGAGACCTCCAGCAGTCCGGCCTTGACTAGCGCATTGATATATGCGTCTAATTGAATGGGTGAAAGAAGGACTGCGTCTCTTATTTGCGTCTTTGTCGCCCCGACGTTAGAGGTGTCGAGTATCTGAGAAACTATGTCAGTCCGGCTCCTATGTCGCAATTTCATACTGTGATAGATAGGACTAGATTTATTTCATGACCCGAAAGAGTTTTGGAGAACTCTAAAGGAAAACATTAGGTCTCGGTTCATTCCAAAAGGCGAACCTGAGAAAAAGGAAAAGCGCTCGATAACCCCACTGTCATTTCATGCATCTGTGCATTCCCCGACGTTTGGGTTATTTTTCTCATCTTAGTGATCATTGCAAAGGCAATTTCCGACCCGCCAGTTGCAGACACAAGGGATGCAAGAGTGTTTCGAAACCATCGTTGTCTTGCAATGGCCGGCATTCCTTATTTCTCAATGAGAACCCCATGAGAGATGTCAAAGTGTCTTTTACACGACATGCAAAAACCGATCAGAATACATGATCAGCGTTGTTTTAGCTAGTTTTTACAGCTAGAATTATGACTAAATAATACGTGCCGAGTTGAAGATTTACGCCTCGGAGACCTCGGCATGTCCTCCAGAAGGCGTGTAGCCGGCCCGATACCTCTTTGCCCTTGACGCGAAAAGGATGGCTGCAAGGAAGGCAAAGATTCCGGCGACGATCGCATACGTAGAAGTCGCGTCTGCCATCAATATGGTATCACGCATCAACGCTATCTACTTATCCAAAGCGGAAAACAGCTTATGTAAAAATAATATTGAACACCGGGCTACGAATCGAAGTCAGTTGTCCCTAGTCATTCTGGATTGAAAGCATCTGGATGGAATGCGATAGGCTAATTGCCTGACATTTCTAGTGCCGATTGGCTTTTTCGGTTTTGGCGCCTATTTTCAAAGTACTCTCAAAACTAGTTAGCCATTTCTATAGGACGATAAATTGAACAGGCTCTTTCCAATCAGCATACTTGTTGTATAATTTCTAAACTGACATGAGGTTATAGGTCATGGATTGGCAATTATCCCTAATTGCGGATACTAGTCGCTGAAGACGAAGAATCAATTGCACTTGTATACAAGGCAGTATTGGAGTCGCTTGGCCACGAAGTGATAATTGTAGCTGATGGCGAGCAATGTCTACAAACATTGTATGCAGCAGCCGACCACAGTGAATCATTCAATATAGTAATACTTGACCACAGAATGCCCAAGAAAAGCGGCGTGTCCGTAGCAGCCGAAATACAGTTGCACTGGCCAAATCAAAAGGTAATCATGCTAAGTGCATATGTAGAAGACGTAATTCACGCTACTATGCAAGATCTAGAGCATCCAGTCGTGTGCTTGCAAAAGCCGATTGACCTTGATTTGTTTGGCAGTATAGTTGAAGACGAAGCCGAATTGCATGCAAGCTCTGGAAATCTAGGGCCCAGTGAGCCCCAGTTGGCAGTTTCACGCAAAAGCATTTCCAAGGATACAGATGCTGCATAGCCGCCTTAGATACTCTCGCTGAGACGAGAGCAAGCTGCGATAGGTAAACACGCGATATAGCATTAGTAGCCGCAACTGAAAATCAAGCAATTCCGGGTTTCACAGCGGATGAGCTGCTAGCCAACTTCTAGCCTTGTCTGTCACTTTCAACCCCCCAGTATTGTTAGATTCAAGCCAGTGATTATGTCGCATGTATGAGATCCAAAGGTCTACCAGCTGCTCGTCTCCGTTGAAACGTTTTACAATTTCCTGTTTACTCTTGCCGAGATCAATGTATCGCATGATAAAAATCGCCTGATTCAAGCCCCTCAGTGACAATGGATTGGCGGTTCTATCAAAGCGGTTAGGCATCAGACGCCATCTCTAATGATTATCGTTATGGTATACCTCATCTTGTTGAGGCAGCAATAATATTTATTATTTTAGATATATTCTCCTAGCTTTTATGATTGCGCTTCACTGATAGCGCATTTATAACAATAATGTTACGTTTTTATGATAAACTTTGGGTTATTCTCTGAACTCTAACGACATTATTCTTCCCGAGAAAAATCTGGCAAACCGCAGTCATTTTTTAAAGCTAAAAGTAAACGGGGAGGGGGCTTTTGATGAACAAGGCAACCATGCTAGATCAGCCTGCGCGACCAAGTTTGACACAGCATGGCTAACCCCCTCTCCCGGCTGAAGCATTTCTCCGGGACAGATTTAACTGATTGTTCCATCATTGCCCTGTGGTTCGCTGATTGCCAAATTTTGCAACGGTGTGCATCGTTTGTTCGCCTTTAGAAATATTAGGCTGATGCTCTGATTACTAATTCGCGCGTCAATTCGTGCAGGCAGGGGTATTGGTTCAATTGAGCTCAAACTTTTGGACTGTACCCCTCCTTCTTTTAATAGAAAAGGCGGGCACGTAGTCCTGAATTATCAGGAGTGAGACCTCCTTATGGCAAGTTACTCGCCATTTGGCCGTTACCCGCCTTTATGGAAACTCCGATAACAGCGAGAGTGCATTGAGTATCAAACGCGATAGCGTCTTTGCTGGGAGACATTTCCTAAAGTCCACAAGTTGCAGGCGAGCCAGATCAAGTATCGCTGTCTAATAAGGCAGATTCCACACCTGCTGCGGCCGACTTGCCCACAAATTCCCGGCTGCAGCAGGCTCTTCAAATTATCCAATGCGAAAAAAGGGCAGGAGGCTTTCAACATACAAACGAACGTGCCTAGAGAGCACAAGTTATCTCTTTTAGCCTCTTGTTCATGCGCGAGATTATCATCTGGGACCCCTGCCCGAAGGCCAGGCCCAGAGCAATCTGCACATCTTCGGCTGTTGTTCTGTCGCCTTCCAGATTGATGCCATAGTTTCTTTTCAGGTACGCAATCACTCCTATCTTCGTGTTTTCGTCAAGGAACGACAGCGCGCTGTCCAGAGATTCCCGTATGGCGTCATTTGGAAAGACAACTATGTTGTCTTGGTTCATCGTGGTTGCCTTACCTCTGAATGGAGCGACGATTGCCAAAACATGACACTAAAGGTAATGTGTGAAATTGTTCTTTCTCTGAGAGACCTGACGAAGTGGTTGCTAATCGTTATACAGATTGACATTGTTTGGATGTTGAAAGTAGCATGCTTGCCCGCGCTGCCGTGTCTAAGAGGAACGTGATGCTGGTTCTAACGGTTTTGCTTATTATGGTGGTTTCAATAGGACTTGTGAAGTATGGCGCCTCTCTTGGAAATGCAAATCCAGACCCATCCGTTTTGGCCACCAATGTCACGACTTCCTCCGGCAACGCCTCGGCTGGCACAAATCCTGTTCGAGTTCATGAGAACAATTCGAGCTCACTAAAAAGCGCCTCATACGGCCCGGATAACGACAATTATTCCAGAAACAGCCTGCATGACGATTTCGGAGGTCCGGCCTACATCCTTCATCCGCTTCAGTTATCGCCTAACGGAGAATGGTTCGGGCTGTGGAATGGCGGAGGCTCGTTTGGCACAGTGCACGATTCAAAGTCAGATACCAATGTGTTCTTCCTTGCGCCCAAGACTGCCAGCCAGAGAAACGAAACGCACTCGGCGCTTGTCGTCAGCTCCAAGGAATTCAAGAATTTTCATCTCTCCGCAGACATTAGAATTGACAAGCAGGTTAGGACAAATATCAGCGCTAACCCCTGGGAAGGCGGCTGGATAATGTGGAGGTGGAATGACCCCACGCACCACTACTATATCGCACTCAAAACATCAGGCCAGGAAATAGGCAAGTATGACGGTGGAACGAATCCTCAAAGCCAGATTATATTAAAGACAACGCGGACCCCTCCAGCTGAAGTAGGAGAATGGGATCACTTGGACTTGACTGTCAATGGCAGTCATATCGTAGCGGTAATCGACGGGATAAAGACTTTTGACTTTATTGACAAGTCGTCATTTGACGCCGGCAAGATAGCCATGTACTGCGAGGATGCAAGAGTGAGTTTCGACAATATACGGGTTGAGGCAATAAATTGAAACTGCACACTGCATAAATGAACTGTTAAGTGAAAAACCAAAGGGCCAGGATTTGAAAGGTGCAGATGCTTTGTCGGTATTTCTTTACCGTGCAGCCTTTTTTCTGGCCCGTTGCATGGCAAAGATTCCAGCCGCAATGAGAGCAATCCCTGCGACTGTTGCAGCGGCACCGTGGGTTACGTGCCTGCCGAAATCATCTGCTAAAAAGCTTGTATTGGTCGTGAAATAAAAGACTCCCAGCCCAACAAGGGCGACTCCTATAGCTAGAGCGACGTACCCGAAGACAGGTTTCTTGACTTTTACCTGAGAACTTGGCAAGTGTTCAACCAATTCTATGCGCTCTGATATTTAATTGCGTATTGTATTGAGGCTCTACAAGTCAAGCCTGCATTCTGGAGCCGCAATTACTCGGGGCCTCACGTTTGTTGGACGCGATTTTCGGTCGGACTCACCTACTCTTTCACTCAGCCTTCAAGTGGCGACTCTGACATACAAGCACAGGATACATGATGTTCTTTAGGTGGGGATCCAGCCGGTTATTTTACGAAAAGGACAGTTGTCGGGAAAGTATACGCTCGGTAAATCCGACTAACAATGTTAATCCATCCTTAAATACTGAACTCAGCTCCCGGCGTGTATGAAGGATTCCATAGTGAACTGGGAGTCAATAATACACAAGAACGTGAGGAGCAGCGACAACGAAAATGCGGGCAACGTGATAGAAATCGAAGACGACACGATAACCATTGTCCATGGAACAAAGGTGGAATTCGTTATTCCAAAAGAATACGTTGCCGGCTTTAACGGTGCTGAAGTGACGCTAGACCTTCCCTACAGAGAACTGGGCAAGTACCTGAAAAGAACGTGAATTTAACAATACTTGGCTGACATCGCAACCGCGATATCCACCCTACTCCACGACCCTATCTTTGTAAAGTTTGGCCTGGCAGGCCTATTCTTAAACTGCCTGCTCTCGCCATTCGTTCCGATCCCGACAGAAATTGCAGTTTCAGCACTTGTGCTTGCTGATCAAAGTCTGTATTTGATTCTAATAGTGCTAATTTCGGGCTCGATTATCGGCAGTTTTCTTGGCTACTTTGCAGGTTACTCGGGAAACAAACTTTTTCTCAAACTGCACAGGAGGACTCATACCAAGGCGCAGGAGAAGGAGCACCGACTACTCTCAAAATACAGCTGGCTAGTTATCCTCTTTTCTCCTTGGTTGCCGTTTGTCGGAAACGCGATTGTCATCACAGCAGGCGTGAAAAAATACAATCTCACGATCTTCTCGCTATCAATCATTGCTGGCCAAGCGCTAAAAGCAGCGGCGACGGTATTTTTGATTAACATTATCCTTACTCATTTGCTGAAAGGCGTTCTGCACTGATAACTTCATATTCTAACATGAAGTCTAGTGACTTCAATTACGACGAAAGATAAGCCCCGTATGATTTTGACCGTGCTCAAGCTATTGACGGTGCGCTCGGCAGTGGAACTTCAAAGATCATGCTAAAGACTCTGGAACTGATTTATCACATCGATAGAAACAGCATCGTGCATAAGCCCGAATTGCTTCAGAGTAAGCTGCATAAGATACTTGGAGCGTCTTCTGATGTCGTAATCCCTCGAATCAAGACAGAAATAACAGCTGAGCTGATGTACATGCGGAAAATTGAAGATGCGAATACTAGAAATGGACAATAGCTTATGACTTTCAACCAGCTAGATCATTTCCTTGAAAATCTCGACTCCTCGGTCCATAAACACTTGGTCATGTTTTACGAGGAACCAGAATATGCAAGGAAAATCCAGCTGCGATTCATAAATGATGGGCTGAAGCGGGGAGATTGCAGCGTGTATGCAGCTAGAGACGATGACGACTTGGTGCTTACAGAAAGAGACATGAAGGATAATGGCATTGACGTCGAAAAGTTTAGCGCCAGTGGGCATTTGCAGTTCTACCTAAACAAACCGCGAATTGTTGATGCAGAGTCATACAATAAAGCCATAGCAGCATTTCGAGAAGCAGTTGCCAAACAACTTTCAAAATCCCGAAATAACTCCGCATCAACCTTTCCCAAGATACGAGGAGTAGGCAGCATCCACCGCGACTTATTTTACAACAATGATGTGGAGATAAACCGCCCTATGGCATCAAGTCAACTTCTGACGGAGAGACTTTATCAACTCAACAATAATGCTTCATTTGACGGCCTGTGGCTTTGCGCGTATCATGTCAATGACATTCATGCCCAAATGGACAAGGAGTGGATGTACGAACTGTTGCAAACTCATGACGCGGTATTGTTTCTGCCAAAATTCTCAAACGGTCTAGCGCTCAGCCTTAAATAATCAAGCGGGAGACTCTGCAGTACTCGCCGCAGGTATTCCAGAGCTCGGATGATGCTTCAGTATTTTGGGCCATTGCAATAGTTGCTGTTTCAATCAGCACCACTATGCATTATTTGTTTAAGGTTAGAGTGCAACAAGCGATCTAGTAGTGTTTGTCTAGTTTCAAACGCTAAATTTACCGATTGCATCTTGAAAGGGCAAATGAGTGAGGTTTGGAACAGGGCGTACTCCTCGGACAAGAGCTTTTTCGGAGAGGAGCCGAGCAATTTTGCGATGCTTTGCTTTAACCATATGAAGGTCAATAATGTCAAGAAAGTCTTGGAGCTAGGTGCAGGCCATGGGAGAGACAGCGTATTCTTTGCATCAAACGGGATCAATGTAACGGCACTTGATTATTCTTCAGTCGGAGTCAGTATTATTAGCAGGCTGGCAACTGAAAATA
The DNA here is from genome assembly GCA_039938515.1 of Nitrososphaera sp. Lineage (NCBI taxonomy): Archaea > Thermoproteati > Nitrososphaerota > Nitrososphaeria > Nitrososphaerales > Nitrososphaeraceae > Nitrososphaera > Nitrososphaera sp. The sequence continues at coordinate 263,347 of JBDUUL010000015.1, forward strand.
GGCTACCATTAGTTGCCAAGGTATTCGATGTGAACATGCCACTGCCTTTTGAGGACGGCTCTTTTGACGCAGTCTATTCGAATATGGTATTCAATATGCGCTTTTCAATAGAGCAGCTGCACTCTATATTTGCCGAAATAAGAAGAGTCCTAAAACGAAGGGGATTCAATTTCTTCTCTGTCCGAAACATTAACGACAAATCCTTTGCTAAAGGCGTCAAGGTAGAGGAAGGCATCTACGACATTAACGGCTTTCAGATTCGCTTCTTTACAGAGCAGCTTATACAGGACTTGACTGAAGGCTTTGAGATATTTTGGATAAATGAGGAATCGGTTGGCCAGGTAACGCTATACCTTGTTTCGAGCAGAAAAGCCTAGTCCGATATAGATTCCACACTGGAATTCACTTATACGAGGTATGCGATTCTGCACTGTGAGTAGCGCAACAGTCATGGGGAACATGCAGCTCATGCAAACTTTGGACAATGCGTGGAATTCTCAGGACTGGAATACCTTTGAGAAGCGGCATGCAGAGAATGTTGCAGTTTATTGGCCGGGCCAACCTGAGCCAACAAGGGGCGTGCATAATCATAGAGCAGAGTCCATTGAATTTTTCAAAGCATTTCCGGATAATCACCTTGTAAACAATCCGTATAAAATTCTGTTTGCAAACGGCGACCATACATGCTCAATTGCAGACTTTACCGGCACATTCAAAGGACCCATGAAGGGCGCTGACGGGAAGACTATTCCACCCACTAACAAGAAATTCCATCTGGAATTTTGTACAGTGGCTACTTGGAAAGACGGCAAAATCACTGAAGAGCGATTATTCTACGACTTGGTTGGTATGCTAAAACAAATAGGCGTGATGTCCTAGTACTCCACTAGGCCGTCATTGAAGATTGGACTCTGTTAACTTGGCGGAGGCCAGCGCTGGTCTCAAAGGCATCAATACCCACCAAGTTAACAGCACCGCTCGAGATGCAGAGCGTGGCAATTACAGTTGTTGAGCCTGATCCTGCTCTGGTTGAGAAAGCGAAGAACAGCAAGTAAGGACTGAAGAGAAAGCCACAGAATATAGTGTTATACTATGGTTACTGCTTGCTTATGGGGTTTGCTTAACATGCATCAGCCAACCTTATCGGGCAGACGGACGTTAATTACTATGAGATACAAATGCTGCCAACAGACATTCTGGCAATGATCCTTGGAATAGCTGGTCTATGCGGAGCACTCGCGTATGTGGTCGCAGGATCTAAGATAAGACACGCGCTCCACATCACACATGCATGATGACCAGCCTCCACTTTTTCTGGATTGATTATTGAAGGCAAATCTGTCCGTGCACACAGCTATAATCTAAAGTGCTTCACAGGCGGCTCTGGTAACTTAACGGGACATGATTCGAATTGCGTGCGTAGATTTCCATCCATGTCCCGCCAAGTTACCAGAACTTGTGTTTGAATATGGATCACCTCTTTCAGCCTTCCAAGAATACTGTAAAGTAGTCTGGAAATACCTGCACTGACTGTTGCTCGCTTGGAGAGGCATTCTTTACATTAGTTATTGTGAGGGCTGGATTGAATTGGAGTGTTTTTCCTACCATTTCGCTTGGAAAGTCCTTTGGCAGATTGACAGTTGCTGTTATCGTAGCATTCTCGCCTGCAGCAATGTCTACTGCGCTCGGAGAGTAAGAGATGTAGGGACTAAGACTCATTAGACCTGGTGGCTTCTTTCCTTGAATAATGTACTGAGATCTCTCAAAAGCAGTCATGTTTTTGGCAAATGACGGAAGCACCATCATTCCGCTTGAGCCCTTTGCTACAACATGGAGCGTCGGATAGTCTGAAGAATTTGAAATATGGTGCAGCACTATGGTGACTGTTCCATTCTCGCCGCGTGTGAGGTTAAGGAGTTTAGGAGAGATGCTCACATCGATTGCCTGCTTTCCTCCTGCATGTAGAAATGAGGAAGGATCGTCCACCAAACTACCGACACTAGTGCTGTTTACAGGTTGCGTAGTGCTGGCTGCAGAAGGTGCGGGTCTGAAAAGAAGCCAGGCAGCCCCCAGCAAGACTCCGGCTGCTACGATACCTGCGATAAGTCCGTACCTTTGATTCTTCAAAGCGACTCCTCTTGAGGAGAGAACTACATAATATTTCTGGAATCAGACATTAGAAGATTTCCTGCTGATCCGAGGCTCAGTTATACAGGGTTTGCGGCTCTATGAATGAAAGGTCATTTTTCAGGCTATTGTAGCGCGAATTAACGAGAGCGGCGTGATTGTTGTCCCCTAGCTAAAGTTCTTTGTCCGAACCTGCATCAAATGATACCACAAATCCCTGATAGACCTCCCAGTATCAGTATCATTCCTTATGAAGTAGGTGTTTACTTCCTTGTCCTCGGTAGCGCTGCTTGGGTCTTGGATCCTCTTTGCGCCAATTCCTGCAGCGTCTATATCTAAGAGGTCGTCAATCGTTCTGTTTATGGCGCCCATGGCTGCCCCAGTGTCTTCTCGAATCTCAGCTGCTGTCCGGTGGTCTTCAGTCGATAGAAGATAATCTATAATGACAGCCGCTTCGCTTCCGACAAATAGTGAGTTCAACGGAGTGCTAGGCTGTTTCGTTGTACTCATTAAGATCAACGTTCCTACCACGGCGCTTTACTTAAAGAACTCCCTTTTCAACTCTGCATTGGCAACGAGAGACTGATCGGTAATCGTGTTCTAGTCTCGAATTGCTTGATGGACAAATGAAATGGCAATAGACCCCTCGCCAACGGCCGATGCGACTCGCTTGATGCTACCGCTTCGCACGTCTCCTACCGCAAATACTCCCGGCAGGCTCGTCTCGAGCATGTGCGGCGCGCGTCTCCGAGGCCAGCGCGCGACGCCTAGGTCCTCCGTTGTCAGTTCAGAGCCTGTTTTTATAAAGCCCTTATCGTCCTGCGCTATGCATCCGCCAAGCCAGCGAGTATTTGGAACGGCGCCTGTCATAAGAAAAACATGCCGAATATTGCAGTCTTGCAGCTGTCCCGTCAGATTATCCTTCCATCGAACCGTTTCCAGATGCGCACTGCCGCCAAGGGATGCGATCTCGGTGTGTCGGTGCAACGTGATTGAAGGAGTATCCTCAATGCGACGGACAAGGTAGCGTGACATTGTCTCGGCCAGGTCCGAAGACCGTATGAGAATGTGCACTCGTTTGGAAAAACCGGCCAGGAAAACCGCAGCCTGGCCAGCCGAGTTTCCCCCGCCGACTACAATTACTTCCTCACCTTTGCAAAGCTGCGATTCAACAAAGGTTGCCCCGTAGTACACTCCAACCCCTTCAAAATGCGACAGGTTGTCAAGCGGCAGCTTTCTGTACTCTACCCCGGTCGAGATTATAATAGCTCGGCTTGGAATTTGGGCACCGCTCTCGACTTCCACCAGGTACGGCCTACGGTCACACACAAGACGGACCACCTTGGCAATGCGCACCTGCGCGCCAAACTTTTCTGCCTGCATGTAGGCACGACCCGCTAGCTCCTGGCCGGATATGCCGGTGGGAAATCCTAGGTAATTTTCAATTCTAGAGCTAGAGCCCGCCTGGCCACCCGGAGAATTAGTTTCCAGAAGCAAGACATCAAGGCCTTCGGAGGCGCCATAGACGGCGGCAGCCAAGCCGGCGGGACCTGCACCGATGATAACCAGGTCACGAATATGCGCCTGGTCAAAGATTTCGTTAAATCCAAGGCAATCCGCAACCTGCTGGTTAGTGGGGTTCTTTAGCACGATTTGACCCCTGCAAATCATTACAGGAACATCGGTAGTTTCGATTTTGAAACTATCCAGCAGCTGCTGGACGTCGGGGCTGCCTTCCAGGTCAATGTAAGAATAAGGGTGCCCGTTACGTGTCAAGAATTCTTTGATTCTGAGTGTTCCTGCAGAGTGCGTCGAGCCAACAAGCACGACGTCCCCCATACCCGCAGCTACTAACTCGACCCTGCGGAGAATAAACGCTCTTATCAGTATCTCTCCTATTTCCATATCATTCTGCATCAGGGAAATCATCTGAAGTCGGCCAAGTTTGACAAGTTCGCCCGCTTTCGTGGCACGCATTCTTACCATGGTCGGGCGACCTGAAAGGTTGTTGACCTCCCCCGTGAATTCACCGGGCCCATGAATAGTAATGAGCGTTTCTGAACCTAATGAAGGTCTCAGGATTTCCAATTCTCCTGAGACAATCACAAAGAATGGGATGTCCCTGTCACCCTGCTCGACGAGTACTTCGCCAGGCTGCATCGCATACACGCTCCCTTGGGTTTTGATGCGATCAATTTGTGCTGCAGTCAGCTTTGGAAATATCCTGTCAAGCCGAGATTTGTTAAGAGGAAGTCCTCTGCGAGCATCGCTCATTCAACCCGTCTCCCGTGCATCCGGGCTTGCACAGCCATCAGTGTGGCATTGCATTATAGTCGCATAAACCTTCGGACAGGTGGCTTTTAAGAAGTGTGAAAATCGAATTTGATATCATGGTAATGTAAAATGGCATGACAATAGAACAGGCGAGTCAAGCGTAGTGAACTGTATTATTCAGCTTCAGTTATGATGTGGAGGATTCCCGCACTGCAGACAGCCCTTCTTCTGTTATGCTCCATAATCTGTAATCATCATGCGGAGGACGAGGTTGTCCTTCTTTAACCAACCTTCGCCATTCCAGTTTATTCGTATTCTCTTGCCAGAGTAACTGAAAGCCCACTCCGAGAGATTATTTCCGTTTCAAGGACGTCCTTCTTGACATTATTTCGGGACAGCTCGGCTACTATACCGAGAATTTCGTGGCTTACTTCGTCAGGACCGGCCATCGTTAAACCGCGAGGACTATGCTATTAAGAATTGTCTTTGCGTGACCATTATCCTGTTAACGCAATTGAATCACAAAACGTAACAAGCCTCAAGCCGTGTCCCTTCGACTTGAGTGACGCACTTGAAGACCCACTAGTGCTAAATACGTGAACCACGCACTAGAAGTGAAATCTGCTCTGACGGATATTCCTAACCCACAAAACCATACTGAGGTTGACAATGCAATTGGCCCGGTCACAGTAATCGTCACGCGGAGAGCAAGGGTGGGAAAAAACAATGAATTTGAACAGTGGATGGATGGAATCCTCCATGCAGCAATGAAATTTGAAGGCCATATGGGAGTAAACGTTATTCGCCCAACTACACCCAGCCGAGATTATACCATAATCTTTCGATTCGACACCTATTCCAATTTAACCAGGTGGGAAAATTCTGAAATCAGACAGGTGTGGCTCAAGAAAAGTTTAGAGATAACAGAAGGCGAGCCAGTGGTTGAGAAGCAAACTGGGCTGGAATTCTGGTTTACGCCAAAAGAGCTTGTCAAGGATGGCCAGCTGATTCAGCGACCAACAATCCCGCCAAGATACAAAATGGCGATCGTAACAGGCGCATTTGTATTTCTACTTCTTATCAGTATCGCTCAGGCACTGAGGCAAACTTTAGGATCAGTATTGCCATCAATTCTTGTCACTTTGATTTCCGTAATAGTCATGGTTATACTCATGACGTACGTAATAATGCCGTCAGCTACCAAGCTTTTGAGGCCTTGGCTCTACAAGGACAAGCCTTTCTGAACAATTAACTCCAAGGTAGGCCCAGCTTTTCGGAGGACAATAGGTGTCACCAGTTTATCCACAAAAAAGTGCCAACTTGAAAATCGCATGTCTCTGGGGACTTAGAGACACCCGCGCTTTCGCGGATGAATGTCGACAGATCAGAACAATCTAGTACGCGGCACCATGCGCGCGATCTGCGCCCGAGAAAAGTTGCCTCGCACACAGGTATTTTGCATCTTTCGAGCTAATCTAGAGCGACGATCCCGTTTCAAACTTTCCGATGTTCAACGACGTGGTTGGCGAATTTGAAGTCTAATTGCCTTCGCCTTGTCCCGTACGATGGCCGGAGCAACTACTCAAGATAATTTTATGAAGCTCGCTTTCTGGGTCTGACACTCCTATACCCTTGCGACCAATCCATACCCTTGGTCTTCTTACCAGCTGACAAGTCAAAATGCAATGCTTTAATCCCGCAGTATTAGCTGTCTGCATCAGACAATGAAATTTGCCATGCTGGGAGCAATTTCCTGCGCCCTTGCCGCGCTTGTTATCATCGCCATTCCAGTGCCAAACGCACGCGCAGGAAGCCTGGACATTAGTGATATCAATCTGAATGGAAACAAGACCAGCGCTCCAGTGGTGCAGTCTCCCGCTGCAATGACAACCACTGCGAGAAATATCCAAGTCAGGCTGTCATGGCCCCAGCCAATCAACTCGATCAGCAATCAGACCACCACATTTTCAATCGAGTTTTGGAACGCCAGTACAAACCAGAGGTTAAATTCAGTTGCCTATTCGGTTCACATGGCACTCAATGGCACAAGCATAGGCCACGTTCGTAACCTTACAACGGCTGGCGGAGTCGGAACTGTCGTGCAAAAGTTCAACTGCTCCGGGACGCTGAGCGTGTTTGTTGACATCCAGAAAGCCGGGGCGTTGCCGGTAAACCAGACGGTTCAGTTCAACATTGCCGTAACACCCGAATTGCCAGCGGCTACGCTTGTCCTCACAGCGTCGTTATCTGCCCTGATAGCGATTTTGCTGGCCAGGCGACGGCTTGTGCATCCATCGCGGCAGGTCGGCTACCCGAGGACTATTATTCAAGGCGCAGGCAGTATTCCGGAGAAATACTATTGCGACTGCAGAGCCTGTACAGGCCGGCAAGGAGCTGTTTAGATCAAGGCTTGCACCGGGCGATTGTACTTCTCTTGTGACTCGTATCGAGAAAAAGGGCCTGCCGGTGACAGATTTGGCCACCGCAGCCGGCAAGCCCTGCCTTGCTGCGCTCTTTAAAGCGCAAAAACGACTGCAGAGAACTTGATTATAACTATAGTAGAGGAGGCTGCGGCCAAAACTTCGGAGGCCGAGGTCGAGGCATGGCTGAAATGTATTTTAGTGGAGCGTAGGTAATCACCTAACATGGAGCGCCTTGCGAAGATGACCGAGCAGGAAAAAGCAGCACGTCAGAAGCGCATGCTGCAGGAAGGCCTCGCCATAATAATAGAAGACCGAGAGTTTCTAGAAGAGCTGGGCAGGCTCTAACGTTTTCGTGCTTATTTGAGCCGATTTTTGTCAGTGACCTTGTCCACGAGGTCCAGTATATTGCCGAGCCATTCAGAGAGGCCTACTTAAGACAGGGTGGGCTGGTAGACAGGCAGAAGCCTCATGGTGTCGATGCTGTCGCCCCCTCTCCCCCCAAGTGCCAGCTATGCTATAAGGTGGGCATTTCAGCTCGCCTCGATGCAATGCATCCTTTATTGCAACTGGGTTGGACGCAAAGCTGCGAATTTTGGTGAAGGCTGGAAATACTGCTCTCTATGCTGTACTTACTTTAACCAGAAAGGCGTCCGGTGTCCTTGCTGTGGACGGACTCTAAGAGATGCCAGTTATCCTCGCTGCGAGAAATGCGGCAGGAAGCTCAAAGCGGGCGTTTGCTATTTCTGTAAAGAAAAGTGAAAAAACGGAGACTACAGGTCTCGCTTTAGATCCTTAGCTGCGTCGCCTGCCTTTATCTTGGCTCTGTTCAGTGTTTCAGAGCTAGGCTTGCCTTCAGCGTGATCCTTGGCAGTCTCTGCCTTTGCCCTGACATTCTGTTCCAAGTTTTTCAGGTCCTTTTTGATGTCTGTCATTATATTACTGATAAACTTGATTGCTTAAGACGGCTTCACAATACATTGAAAGGCCAGGGGAGACGCCACTCAAAGACAAGAGTGATTGGCGCTGGTGGGAAGTAGGGCGAGCTCCGCCTGGCCCGATGTAGCTCTTGCAGCTTGTCACATAACACATTGAATAGTATCACGCCGTCCGTACGTAGCATTCGCTTTGCTGTGGTTGAGGTGACGATAGTGAACTGCAGGATAGATAACACTTCCAAAAATGAAATTTGTCTGCTCACTCTTATAGAAGATTCTTGCTTTACACCGTATGGCTACCCAGAGCGTAAAGCGCAAACTTGAAGAGATGTTTGAGGAGAACAATGAGATTCTTCGGCAGAACACCGCCATACTCAAAGAGAATCAGGCAATCATGAAAGAGAACAACCGACTTATGGCAAACGTAGACGAGAAACTGCGAAAGATAATAATCAACACTTCAAGCCGATAATTAGACAGGCGCTAGTATTCTGTGTCCTCCCGCTCAGTCGAGCGTTTCTGAAAGACACCCCTTACCGTCGCATTTGCAACATGCAAGATGAGCCGATAAACGAAAGGGCACTGTCCAATAAGTAACCCGCTACCTAGGGATATAGGACAGAACCTTGGCAATGCCTACGCATGCAATTTCATAGACATAAACTGTATGCTGAGCCAACAATGGTAAAGCCCTCTCTTCTTTTATCTTTGAGGTTTACTGCATCTGCACCCAAACATCTGACAAGATACGATGCCGCCCCAATGAAGAACTCTATCCGAGAATGCCTCTACCGAATGATCACAGTCTGAGCGCAACATTGCGCTAGGCGTCTGCAGTTCACATTATTCAATGCTTGCATCTGAGAAGCAGCCTTTGCAATGGCTGCCTAAATCCATAAGGTGTCCGTGCTCTAATCAGTTGCTCAGGAATGCAAGTCCTCAAACTGTCGAAGCTGGCAAAAACTTACTGCCGAGGATAAAAGGAAGCAGCACTGTAGTAATACACGCGCATAATGGCGCGACTTAAAGACTCGGTTCACACAAAGGTGGGTAACGGTTGTTTGGCTTGGTAACTTGCCATAAGGAGCCCTCAACTCCTGTATTCCGGCCATGTGCCTGCCTTTTTGGATATTTCAGTCGAGAAATAATAAACGCCCCGCGACCTGTATCCTCTTTGTGACATTCCCAGTCGATGAAGAGCAAACACTTGAAGCCATACATTGCACAAGTATAGATTTGCCTCATGCTTTCACTCGTCTCATAGTTTCATAATCATCTTGGAATGAAAAGCCATCTAATGAAACGCTCGCTGTCGGAAAAGAGACTTGTTCCGTCAGCATACGATGAATCGTCAGTATTAGGCTTCTGCCCGTCGCTCATCGGCCCTCCTTTTCTTTTTCTAAATAGCTAACCTATTCATTGTATGAGTGCGAAGCTCACAGAACGTGCTCCACTTGTTGGACCTATGTCGTTTCAAGCCGGCGTGTTTGTTCTAACTTTTAACCTTGCTCGGTAACGGCAACTTTGACCCGCAATCAACGCAGTGCAATTCGTGCCTAAAGTCGTCTGGTACAGTTTCAGTTCGCCCGCAATTGGGGCAATGCAACTTCATGAATATTGCGAACAGCGAATATTGGCTTAATTCTAGTATCGTCTAAGACGAACTAAACTTGGCGTAAAGGCTGCTGTACATTGTTGCCAGCAATTTGTGCTGACTCGCAACAATGGGCTGTTTTTCGACTTTGGCGCGCTCTTGGTGGTATTGGGCATTGCTTAGGACGGCGGTCTTGCGGCTATCGATTAGCTTTTGTAATATCTGCTCGTCAGTCATGTCATAGTTTGCTTGAATAATTGCGATAAGGTATTTCTCAAAGGTCGCCTGTAATTGGGCGTGTAGGTCAGCGGCTTGCTGCATAAGCGCTGCTTGATTCTTTGGCGAATTGTCTAGCTTCTTGTTCAAGTCTGCCATTGCCATTGCAGACAACCACCTAATAAGACAATCGACAAATTTCTAGAGCATGCATACCCTTTGCTTTGGCAGTTATTTGCCCTGTTAAATGCGTAATGGGCAGCCAGTAAACAAACACTAAGTAAATTTCGATGTCCAAAACTAATACCCTAACCAAGTACGCAGGTTAGGCCGGCGGGTTTATTGCTTTACAAAATGTGATTGAATGTGGCTTGCTATTTTCTCTATCGACATTGGCTTTTTCAAAAAGCAATGCGTCTTTAGCGACGGCAATACCGCCTTTGCCTCGGTTTCGAAAATTTCAAAACCAGTCAAAAAGCATACTTGCAAGTTTTCATTTTTTTGCCATAATTCGCGGGCTAGCTGAAAGCCATTTAATTCAGGCATGCGAATATCAAGAATTGCAATGTCGTACCTGGTGGGATCGCATTTGGCTGCCTGCAGCGATTCGTTAAAAGTGTCTATTTTGTAGCCCCTGGCAGTCAAGCCTTTAGACATCGACAAAGTAATGTCAGGCTCGTCGTCAACCAGCAATACCGACAAGCCGCTAGCCGTGGTTTGCAAGGGCGTGCTAAATTAATTGCAGTTATATTTCAAGTTTGTTTTGGTTAGTGTTTAAGTCAAACTACGGTTGCAAATAGGCTTGTGCATTAATGCCAGCCAGTATCGAAAATTCGTCTTCTAAGTTGCAGCATTTGCAATCGACCTCAATGCACTGGCCTCGAAGTTTATGGTCGCATTCTTTGCAAGGACAAGCTGCAATTTCAGGTGTAGTTATGCCCAGCGATTGCAATTGACGCATATTTGTCTTAGCATAAGTTAGTGTTTACAATTAAGTTCATTTGCCTAGTCTTCTTTGGCAACAAATGAATCGTGACCAGCTGCATTGGCATGTATTCTAAACTCGCACTTGTATCCAACCCAGGGGCGGGTTCAAGTCCCTCTCCAATCGATATCACGCGAATGAATGCACTGCCATGCACAATATTCTTCCTGCTTAAATGTAAATTCTGAAACAGCAGTTTTATGAAGAACTACGAGTCGAACCAAAAGAGCAAAGATACTCTGTGCTATGTCTGTGGTATCGATTATCCGCTGTTTGCTACAAAGTGTCTATGCTGCGGCGGCAGGCTGTACCGGTCGTATTCAGCATCTAGAGCAAAATAGTCGCAACACATACAGGTCTTCAAGGGGGAGGCAGTAACAAAGTGAAGAATTGCGCATAGTCGCACGGTCCTTCCAGAACTCAAAAATACAAATCATCGGAACAGAAATTGCCTTCGTAGTCCCGACAAAGCAAAAAGGCGGGCAACCGCCTCTTGGAGATGGTAACACTTCAGGGCAGATTGAGAAACGCCGCCATTTGGGCCATGTGCCCGCCTTCTCTAATTGAGATAAGAGGTTTTTTATATTAGATTCTTCTTTGTCTGCTTGAAATGTTTGACTTCTCTAAAGACAAATGGAAGCTGGTATCCTTTGGCCTTATGGCAATATTGGCAACTGGTCTTGTAGCACCGCAGGCTTTCGCAGCTGGAACACAGGACGTACTTTCCATCGTGACAGGTATTCAGACAGCTATCTCTGACCCATCACACGGCTTGCAGGCAATTCAGAATAATGTTAATACAAGAGCGACTCAGACGTCAGTAAATACCTTACAGACTACTGACAGTGCGATAAAGGCAAAGACAGACAATCTGCCATCTGAGCCGGCAAGCAACACTGCAATCACAAATGCTATCGGGACAATAAATTCACACACTGATTCAGCTGTAGCCTCAGTTCCACCAGGAATGACACAGGCCCAGTTCCAGACTTTGAAATGCCAGTCTGAGCCTAGACCATATGGGAATTACACGAATTGCGATTTGGAGGATGTCAGATTCATAGAAGCGAGCCTCGTCCATGCCGACTTGAGCGGTGCAAAACTCAACGATGCAATTCTCCAAGGTTCTCTACTTCCTAATGCTAACTTGAGTGGTGCCGACCTGACCCTCACAAACTTCGGCGGTGCCTCGCTCGCCTATGCAAACTTGAATGGTACAAACCTATCCAATACTATTTTTCAGAATGCAGACTTGACTGGCGTGACCTATGCGGGATGTACTGGAAAGCCGGTAGGCACTCCGTTGTATGGAACGCTCCCGACCTGCTAGAAGGTCGTCTCTTTTTTTCTTATCTAAAAGCAAACTTTTGGGCCCTTCCGTAAACTTTTCCCACGCGCAAAACGGTTTGGAGGGGATACGCGACTGGTAGGCTCTGGACCGGATTTATGCTGCACAACCATTGGATGGAGAAAGGGAAACCGGGCAAGGGACGGGCCATTACCCCGCTTGGCGAAGACCGGCTGGCAAGGTGCCCAGTCAGTGACCCGGTTTTTCATACTAGCAGGATTGACTGGCAGCCGGATGCATGGTCGCGTGGAGATTCTGCCTGACCCCTTTCTGGCTATTCGAGCGCTGTAGTGACAAAGCCAGCGTGGCCAGTCTCTTTCTGATGCTGCTCCCAATCTTCCAAAAACAAAACCACCAAACCACAGGCCGTGCAGATGTACATCTTGTCTATTACTTCGGTTAGACCCTGACGCAAACTCACTCTGGGAGAACCGTGTGTTTAAAGAACGAATCGGTGAAATGTTCGTAGAAAAAACTCCATTTCTGATCAGTGACTGACCGGTGGGTTACAAGGTCCGCGTAAGCTTCTCCTACCAACTCTCCTGGTTATTAAGAATAATTGCAGTATTGAGAAATAAGGCTAAAACATTGTCAAGCTGCCGCCGCATTTCAAGCACGAATCTGCAAAGCTCGGATAGTCGATTGCGCACCAATGGCAAATATTTCTGGGAGTCAGGCGAGCATTTACCCGCGAATTTGAGGAGAGTATTCTGCCAATCACATCATACAGCGCCTCCAGATCGTTTTCGGAGGGCTTGAATGAAAGTATCAGATCAATATTGACGCCCATTAAACGCAACTCCTCACAAAGAAATTCGAATCTGGAAGGCGGACTGTCCCGTGGCAACGCAGCGAGCTTCCTTTCCAAGTGTAGTTAAAGACAAGGAATGCAGTGCATTACAATTTAAAATTAAATTGCAGCGGTTACAGCTCCTGCAGCCATGTCCTGGCTCCAAGCACAGGGCGTTCTTCGCGATAACTGGCATCAGTTACAGAATTTTCAAAAATGCACTCAAGTGCCATGCATTGTACTCCGGGGCCTTAATTATGCCGACAGCTATTAGCATTAGCGTGAGTTGACCAAGTCAAATGACCAATATGCTCGAAAGGCGAATGGAGTACGGAATCCCTGCCTCTCACGAGACCATGGAGTGGTTGCTGCATAACGAATCGGCTCGCAAGGTAGTTAAGCTGATGGACATCGCCAGCCTCTCAACGCTTGAACTCTTGGAATTTGGCATGACAAAGCAGGACATTGTGTTTGCCTTTGTAAACGGCGTCTTGGAAATTGACACCCGCTACATTAATGCAAATTCTGACCCGTCTGTTGTAAGCAGGATTGTTGACGGCAGGTACGATTACTGGAACAGCAGAAAGTTTGTGCTCTCTAGGCTAGGCCTACAGCTTCTAGACCGTATAAAGGGCGAAGATGTCCCGACTGTCTGGCCTCCCGCAGCAGCCTAGATTGCGCGCAAGTGGAAAAACCGATACAGGCAGGGTTACACGCATGGCGCCCTCGCAGGCTAACGAGCGACCGCTCTAGCTGTGAAAGACGCGAGGACAGAAGCCTTATCCGAGACAAATGGAGCACGCGCGCCAAAAAGACACTGCGACAAATGCTTGCGCGACGCAAAGATGCAAGTGCGAATCTGTCCGGCCAATTAGCGCAATCGCGCTCTGGTTTCCAAAGTCAATAGCCTAGCTTGCAATGGTCAACTCCGCAGACAAGAACAGGCCTTTGAGTACGTTTATTTTCGTGCACTGCATATTTCAGGCATTGGCCTCTGGTTGCCGCGGCAACTGTTCTAGGCTGGAGACGACAGGCGGCAATGATACTCCGGGCGCCGGACTCAAAAAATGCCTCAGCTGTGGCGCTGAAATAATTGGAGGCGGCAAGAATTCTGCATACAAGAATGGCTTTAAGAGATGCACAAGCTGTGGCATTTACATAAAGGTACAGGACAATAGGTGCCCATGCTGCAAGCACCCGTTGAGGGTGAGGCGCAGGTCATACTAGTACCGTGATTTGCAACCTGCCATGTTGAAAGACATCTAGGACACAGGGCTGCGGCCCAGACGGGCTAGCGGGTCGAGGCCTGAAGTACGACAGCTTATCGTGGCGCCTGATTCACGCGGGAATTCTGCATTATGCTTGGAACTCTAGGTTTCTGGGATTATCAGCTGCGATGCAACGTATTATCGGTTCGTGCGTCCGCATCCAAGAAAATTGCTTAAATAATCATGATTCGTTCAATGTTCCATGAGCCCAGACTGGAGGTTCAAGTAAAAAAATGCCGATTGATCAGGCAAGACTGCAACAGTTCATAGGAAAAGCAATCAATGAATGGGGCGCCGCCGAAGGCACGCTGCTCAATTTTATCGGTGACAGGCTAGGACTCTTCAAGGCGATGGCCGGTGCCGGTCCGCTGACACCGGAGGAACTAGCGGCAAAGACAGGAACACACCCTAGAATGATACTTGAATGGCTCGCCGCCCAAGCTGCAGGGGGCATTGTCACCTACAATGCTGCTACCAAGACTTATGTGATACCGGAAGAGCATGCCATGGCTCTTACAGACGAAAATAGTCCTGCATATATTGCTGGCTTTTACCAGACCATTGTCAGCCTTTTCAAGGATGAAGAGAAGATAATCAACGCCTACAGGACAGGCACTGGTCTTGGATGGGGAGACCATCACCACTACCTGTTTGAAGGCACGGAGAGGTTCTTCAAGCCAAATTACGTTGCAAACTTGATTTCAAGCTGGATCCCTTCACTGGATGGCGTCGAAGCAAGGCTCAAAAATGGTGGCGCAAAAGTGGCAGACGTGGGATGTGGTCACGGAGCATCGACCATTTTGATGGCACGGTCGTACCCTGATGCGAAAATAATCGGATTCGACTATCACCGGCCATCCATAGAATCTGCAAGAAACCGCGCAGAACGCGCCGGGCTAAAGAATGTAACATTTGAAGTTGCAGGATCGACAAACTATCCCGGCGACGACTATGACTTTGTAACCTGCTTTGACTGCTTCCATGATATGGGCGACCCATCAGGGGCCGCAAAGTACGTGCTTCAATCACTCAGGAAAAAAGACGGAACGTGGATGCTTGTCGAGCCTTTTGCCAATGACAAGGTTGAAGACAATCTCAACGAAGTTGGTCGGGTATTCTATGCTGCATCGGCGACCATATGCGTTCCTGCTTCCCTGAATGAACACGGGCCAGCGTTAGGCGCGCAGGCCGGCGAGGCAAGAATCAAAGAGATAGTCACGCGCGCGGGATTTACAAGGTTTCGAAGGGCTGCGCAGACTCCATTTAACTTCGTCTTTGAGGCAAGGCCGTAGTAATGCAGGAAACTGCTGAGCCTCGGGTAGGAAGGTAGTGAATAACGCGTCACTGTCAAGGCAATTATTTGACCGAGTGATTCTTTCAGGCATTCAACGTGGACTTTAGCACTTCCTGCCAGTAACTCAGCAATGCCCTGACCGGATCGAAGGTATGAATTGAACATTCACATCTGTTGAAGGTTTTGTCGTGACAGTAGCACAAGACTGATGCCAAGGTCCTCCGCCCCAGGTAAATGCAAAGTTGTCCGGAATCCAGCTTGCGCTAGGCGATGTGCATTGGCGCTAGCAGTTCTTTATCATGCTCAATTACCATGCTGTCAAAAGCACCAAAATTTACTTCCAAGAACGGAGATATGAAAAAAGCAGCGCCGTATTTGCCCCCAATCCGAATTACCAGATTATTACTTTCAAGCACTTTGAGATGGTGTTGGATTGCCTTGTAATTCAGGTCCAGATTGATAGACAGCTGGTACGCATTGAGCGGTCTCTGCCGCAGCTGCGACACTATTCTCATTCGATTGACGCCTCCCTTTGAGGCTGTAAAGACGAATTGCAGCAGGTGCCTTGCATACGAGTTTGTTTCCACCGCGCTACCCCATCCTGCCTTTTTTCAAGGGCTCGTAATGTGACGACAATATCATCACGCCGCGGGCCTTGGCAGCACCACGATTTCTCCACGCATGTTGGGCATATGGACATGACAGAAGTAATTTATCGTCCCGACTTTGTCAGCAGTGAATGTCACGGTGTGAATTTGGCCCCTTGTGAGCGCAAATGATGCTATTCCCTGAACTTCGATGTAGTGGGATGGACCCTGCACCCCCACAAAATTAAGCGTTACTTTATCACCTTGGTATACGACTATCTGAGACGTGGAAAAGGTAAACGACCTGAAATTCCATGCGCCGGTTTTGTCAGGAGCAGTTAGCACAAATCCACCGCCCGAGGGGTAGGTGGCATTTACGGGAAACGGTTCTGGTGGGTGTTTACTATCGCCGTAAATGTTTGCACTTCCGTCCAGATGAATTGTATCAATCCAGAATGTCCGGTTCGTGGTAGACCATCCTGATGTGTTACTTGCTGCAGCAGGTGCCAGATTATTTGTCGAAGTATTGGCTGCACTGTTGCCTGCTGAAACAACCAGGACTACAATTATCGCAGCTATGCCTGCGCCCAAGGCGGCTCCGAGGTAGACCGATTTTGATCGAATCGATTTCAAGTTTGACCGTACTTTAGTTACAAGCTTTTGATTATAAAATTAGAGACAAAATCCTTGTCTGAATTTTAAGAATGAAATCCAAAGCTGGATATCGTAGATCTATTTTTATAACTTTTCAGTCAGTTCAAAAATAGTACATGCCGACAGGTAGGCAGGATGCTTTTCATATTGATTCAAGCACTGTACAATCTCATTGATGCTGTTGCCTATTTTGCATCTGCGGCCGTTCCGCTCTACTTTATAATCAAATCAAAGAAAAGCACCGACAACCCAATGAGAGTCACAATGGTTATCCTCGCCGGTTTTGTTATCGCTCAGGGCGTGTATCATACCGCTTCTGTCTTTGGATTGAATCTGTTGTCAAAGGCTGTACTTGAGCCGCTATCTGCTGCCGTCCTTGCTGCCGCAGCTCTTTCTTATTTGCTAATGAGCAAGGGGCTGCAGAAGCAGAAGGTCAGGAGCCACGTGACGAAATAACAAATTCTGGATGCTGTTAAATGGCTTCCACTGACCTTGTTTTCTTTGCCGGGCTTCTTACAAGCGGCCTTTTCCTGGCTTCTCTTGGAATTTTTGTGGCCCTTGCTGCAAAGAGCAGAAACCTGAAAAGCTTTCCGACGCAAATATCGGTGTTTATAGGCATCTACGTCGTCGGTGAACTGGCAGAACTGAGCCCCATTCAAGCAGCCACCGGCTTGCCTCCAGAAGCAGGTTCGGAGCTCCACGTACTTGCAACAATATTTCTTACCACAGTCTTGTGGTCGAGGCTTGTTCTTTCAAACAGGGCAACAAGGCGCCTAGCCGACAGGTATGATAGTGCGGTTCAGGATTAGCGAGAAAAAACAGATGATGTCAGCATTATTCCACTGAAAAGAATTTTTCCATTACCTTTCTTACAACATCAACATTTTGATCAGCTTCGACCGAAATATCGTGCTGTACGTACTTGACAGTGATCGATTTTAGCACGGTGTGGACAAGGCTCGATTTCTTGCCGTCGGGCGTTATGTCTATCTTTGAAACGACGAGAAGCCCTTCGTCCAAAAGCCATTTGGTCTTCCGGTAGGTCGTAGTATAGGGTATCTTTTTTTCTCTCATTATTTCGTTGACAGACATGGGTTTTTCCATAACGCAGTCTAGGATCTTTACCATTTCTTCGTCTGCAAGAGCCGTGAGGATTGCCTGTTTTGCTTTACGGCTTGTAACTAACATCCCCGAGGCTGCCCTTTTTGGTAAGCTACGGTAGCGCGGGTTATTTAATTATCGAATCCAGCGTGCGTTCTGCATTACAACACGCTATTCCTGCGGCTAAATTTGTATTAGATTTGTACATGAATTGTACATAACGCTATATGCAAATTCATTGATGCTCTGGCCAATGAAAACAAAGGCCATATTAGTTGCAGCAGCGGTTGCATCTGTTCTCATGGCAGCTCTGGCAGGCTCCGAGCTCTTTAACAGTACCCTCCAGACGCGTTCTGCAGTCGCTCAGCCAAGCTCCATGTCTCAGATGTCAATGACGACGGACGGTGGACAACAGCCCAGCGGCGCAGTAGATTCTCAAAACAAGCCGCTCTCAAAAGTGTCAGACGGAATAAAGCTGTCTTTTTCAGCACAACCTATAATCCACGCATATGATCTGGCGTCAGTTCAGCTGCAGGTGATGGACGCAAATTCGTCGGCACGACTGAGCCATGTTGACTGGGCAATTTCGGTAAAAGATCCTGATGGAAAGGTCATTTACAAGACAACCACCGGTCATACGCATGTCGGGGTAATGAACTTCAAAGTCGCTTTCCCTACAGCCGGAAATAACTCTGTGTCGTTGACGGTGTCTTCCATTGGAAGCATGATGATGGGTCTTGAGGTTGAACCCCAGGGGAGGACACACACAATGCTCTCAGGCAGTCCCATGGGATTCAAAACCGATCCGGTCAACGACTTTGGGGCAAGAACATTTGACTTTCCAGTCTACGTTCAGCCCTACAATCAAGTGCATACAATTGCCGGGACTGTACCGGGGACGGGTCTGAATGTGGAGCTGGCAAGCACCGCAAGCGCGATTGTGACGGACAAACTTACACCATTTGTGATAACGGTTACAAGGGCAAACGACAGTGCCATGATAACTCATCCAGATCTTCAGGTAACCGTCACGGAAAGTAGCTCTGGGTATGTCCTGTCGCAGTCAGCCCCAGTGGAAGACATGATGACAATGCACGGCGCCATACATGGACACACCGGTGTTATGACTTTGATGCCGTCATTTCCTATTCCGGGCAATTATGTGATTGATGTAAACCTGCAGCCAAGCCCGCTTTCAAACTACACTTGGGGCCAGGCGCATACTCAATTCAACATTATTGCTGCTCAATCGTCCACGGGGACAGCAAACGCGTCTAGTGCCGCCAATCCGCAGCAGAGCAATACAGTGAGCATTGTGGGTCTCGAGTCACCATTCTTTGTTCCAAATACCCTGAATATCAAAGCCGGAACTACTGTCACGTTTGTAAACACGGATGGAAATACCCACACGGTAACGTCAGTAAAAGCTGGAACGACTGAGCCGGACGGAACTTTTGACAGCGGGGTTTTAAGAGCCGGCAAGACGTTCTCGTATACCTTCAACAGCCCCGGGACTTACGAGTACATCTGCATGATACATACCCATATGCGCGGAGTCATACAAGTTTCATAACCGAGACTTCCGTCCTCTCTTTTTGACCGATTGACAGCCATACAATCCTTGGAAAATCATATCCATCTAGAGATCCAGACCGGCGCGGACATGAAGCATGCTGCAAAGGGTAATGATTCTTTAAAATGCATGGCAAGATTACCTGCATTGTACAACTCGCGTTTAGCCGACCAGCCCGAGTTAGAGCATCGAGGCGCCAGTTTGACGGTAGAGTCTTCAAGCATTCATTATGCTTTTACTACGGTGCACAACACGTAAGCAAGAATGGTAGTTCAAGAATTAACTGCACAGTCATGGAATGACAATGTGCTATCGTCAAAGCTGCCAGTAATAGTAAATTTCACTGCTGTCAGATGCGGCTTTTGCAAAGCCTTGGAGCCGCTGTACAGCAAATTATCTGACCAGTACGGAGACAGGTTGACGTTTTATAGACTAGTGGTTGACTTTCCCGCCAACCATCAAATACTCAACAAAGTTGCAATTCAGGGCACGCCTACGCTCAAGTTCTACTGCAAAGGAAGGGAGGTCGGCGAGCACGTTGGATACGCTATAGAACCAGTCTTGAAGAAAAAGATTGACGAATCGCTGCAAGAGATGGAAAGTTGCCTGGCAAATAGCACACCGGTGGGTAGGTAGAAAGGAACCGGACTAGAAAGCGTCTTAGATCAAACTTTTAAAGGCTAGCGAGAATCTGGCAGGTACAATGACAGAAGCAAGTCCGGTAGTGCATTTTGAAATGGGCTATAATGACAGAAAGAGGATGGTGGACTTTTACACAAGAGTGTTTGGCTGGCAGTCCAAGGAGATGGGGCCTGAGATGGGCAATTATGTGGTCGTCACAACTTCGGAAAGCGACGAAAGGACGGGCCGCCCAAAAAATCCCGGCTCGATTAACGGCGGTTTCTACCAAAAGATAGAGAACCCCCTGTCGCACGCCCCGTCAGTCGTCATAGCGGTACATGACATCAACAAGTCAATGAAAGAAGTCGTCGCCGCGGGGGGCAAGATATTAGGTGCAATGGACGGCTCAGGCAAACCCAGCATGGAACCCATGGAAATACCGAACGTAGGCCTGTGGATATCGATTATGGACACGGAAGGAAACCGCGTGAGCATGCTGCAGCCAAAAATGTAGGACGGCTGTTTGCATTGGTCTGAAAACGATCCACTTTAGAAAAAATTCAAATAGCAATTCAGTAGCGACAAAGCCATACTCCATACCAGACCTGAAAACGCAGTTTGTCCCTGCAGCGATTGCACCCACGAGCTTCGAAGCCAGTGCATCGAGGCTGGCTGCCAGTGCTGCAACCTGGAGGACGAATTTTCTATTCTGGCAGGCATTAACGCGCAAGATTATTTGCGCAAGTAACGGCCCCGGGAAGGTACGATTGAAGATCCAGGTTATTCTATACCAAGCTGCTTCTGCACGGTCTCTGCAAGCTGTTTCAGAGAGACTGGCTTTTCCAGGAACGCGTCCACGGGTACATCAGGCAGTACAGTCTCAAATTCCGACTTGTTGACCTCAAACGCGCTCGTCAAGACTACCTTGACATGCGGGTTTATCTCCTTGACCTTCCGGGCAAGCTGAAACCCACTGAGCCCCGGCATGCGGACATCGGATATCAACACCTGACATTCGTTTGGAGAATACTTGAAATGCTCAAGCGCTATTAGCGGGTTGGAAAAAGCATGAACATTAAAGCCGTCTCTTTTAAGGCCCGCGCTAAAGACGCCAAGCGCGTCCACTTCATCGTCCACTAACATTACCAATGCTTTCTTTTGCTGCTGTTCCTGCGTCATCTCCTCATATTGCGGGCCAGAAGTATATACCCATGAGGAATTTATTGTGCGAATACCGGAAAATTGTTTGGTTTGAGGCAAGACCTGCGGTTTGTTTACATAAACCTGCAATGTGCGAATCGGTTTGCAGAGCACGCATTTTCTAAATTGCTTCAGTTGCCGGGTTGGTGGTTTCTAGCAGAAGCACCGTCAAGGAAGTAGCACCTGTTCGTCATGCATCATGACATGGGCGAGCGGTGGTCGCTGTACTTTGTCGAGCTATATCGCTTTGCGTTTGAGGGAAAAGGTATATTGATCTTCAGCATACTCTCGTTTGAAGCGGAATCTTGAAAAACGCTGCTTTTGATTGAGGCAAGAACCGTCTACAGAGTGCTGATTTTTCTGTCGAGGTCCTTGATCTGTCTGCGGTAACCAAATGCTCGCAAAACGTCATTGTCGTCCATTGCTGCCATCATTTGCTCGACTTTGGCCGCTCTCAGTTCTCTCAGCTCGTTGCGCAGCTCGGCAGCTTCTGCTTGCTCTGTCAGTTCCTTTTCGTCTGGAATAGGCTGACTTTGCATCCTCTCTTGTAGCACCGCCTAGCTGAAATCGTTGAAGGTCGAAATAGTTTGGCTTTTTGGATCAATTGTTATTGAGTAATGAGGTGCAGCTTTCCACATTCTTGAATATTGGTCACTAGCGCAGAAAAAATAGAGAATCAAAGCATAATGTGTACACAAATCGACATGATCCGTGGAGATTTCTTTTATAATTGGTTTACGTAGTTGGTCTGAAAATTGTGATAGCCGCCAAATGAAACTGCTAGTCATCACGGACATCATTACCAAGAAAACATACCTGATGACTTTTGTTGCTTGGGCGATAATTCTGGCGGATGTTGTCTTTGGCACCTTCCTTGACCGTTTTGGAAAACCTCTTGACTCCAACTTTGGCGTGGCTTTGTTCATAGCAATGACAGCCGCGGTTTTCTTCGCCGGCCTGTATCTCCTGCGGGACTGCATGAAAGTACTGCGCAAGGACCTCGAAGGTCAATCATTTTTTAACAGACTTTACCGGGCAACGCCAAAGTTTCTGTACGCTCTCCTGGCAATCTTTGCAGCAATAATCGTAGAGATGGTGGTTTTCTCGCAGTACAGCACAGCCCTGATAATACCGCTTGTGCTGATAAGCGGAATTGTCCCCATGTTGTTCTTTGGCTTTCGCACCTTCAAATTCCTCTCATGGTTCAAGTCGAGCAGCAACAAGCGGCGTAACGCCATGATACTTGCATTTGCCGTATCGTCAATGCTATTTGCCATCAGCGTGACCACCACCACTGTGCTTGACACCAAGGTCTTTGTTTTTTCAAGGCCGCAGGCCATAACCCCGGCCTACCAGTCAAGCAACGACATCACAATAACCCTGTCAGGCACGGAAAACCTGGTTCTCCTTTACGTCTTTATTGTGCCTGTGGTTCTTGCCATTCCCGCAGAAACTGTTGCCGTGGCGTTTTTCCTGCGATTCTTCAAGGACCAGATAGGAAGGGCGACATTCTGGGCAATAGTAATCCTGCCTCCGTTCCTCAATTTTTTCGGGATATTTGCGCCGCAGCTGCTGACGACTGGGTCAGCATTCGTGTATGCCGACCCCCGGTTCATCTACTTTAGGATTATAGGGACCGCCGGCTGGGTCGCGGCAGACTTTGTGATACTCTTTGCATACCTTCTGGTAGCTAGGACTGTCGAAAAGCAAGTCGGAAGTGCCGGCAACAAGAAAATCATCAACTATCTGATAATTGCGGCTCTCTCAACCATTCTGGTATCGCCAACGGCTAACAACTGGATTCCAAACGCCTCCTACCCGCCCTTTGGAGCTATCCAGCGCGCCTTAGCGGTGCTTGGCGCCTTCATGTTTACCATTGGCATTTACGCGGTCAGCCTGTCACTTGTACAGGACGCGGAACTTCGGAATTTAGCTCGAAGGTATGCTAAGGACTATGCCTTGCTTGATACTCTTGGCAACGCGCAGATGGAGGCCGAGGTCACGAGAAAGGTCGTAAAACTGGTCCGCCAGCAGGCAGACGTGATGGAAAGGGAGACAGGGGTTGAATCCGAGATGACAGATGATAACGGGGTTAAAGAGTATCTGGAACTTGTGATAAGAGAGGCTCGGGAAAAGAAGGCACTAAAGAGTGGCCGCCAGCCCAGCCCGTCGGAATCTTGAGCCGTATTTGCGCACTTTGTGAACGTTGGGGGATTGCAATTCACGACTGCAACTCTATCTGAAAACGCAATTGTATGTTCCATCGGGCAATTATCATAAAGTTCACGAGAGCGCCTTGAACACAAGCGCTCGAGATTTGAGACCTTACGAGCCACTTACACAGGACTTTTTCTGGTAGTCCATGCCCTCCTTTATCATCTGATCAATTGTTTCAAAAGTTAAATCGGTCCACTTGGCCCAGACACCATTCGGATCATGTTTTCTCTGGATGGTTGTCACATTGCGCAGAGTTACTCCTCCTTGCAACAGTTCGCGGAATGTTCTGGCAGTCCCATCTCGTTTTTTGCTTGATGCATTTCGGTTGAGAATTGCAGCCAAAGCAGGTGCCGGCGCCCCACTGTCAGCTGCAAGTTGCATAAGGCTCTTTGACAGCGTAATCAAATCCGTGACTAGCATTCCCACTTTTTTGTCATAATCCGATCTGTCGCAATAAATCAAGTCCTGCATCCTGTCCTTGACGCCATCGTGGTCGGTCGGCAGCGACGGGGTTTCTGAAGGCCATACATCGACGATGTACACTTCAAGGTCAGGAACTAAAGCCGCGTGTACTGTATTTGTCCAGTAATCCTGATGCGACTGTATGAGCTCTCGCAGGGGCGTATTGCTGACAAGCCATCCATCCCAGAAGTATCTGCCGCTTGCCTGCTGGTAGTCGTAAATGAGCGGCACCGTGCAGCTCGCCAAAATGTGTTCCGGCCCCATTCCTGCAGGGTACTCCAAGTTTACGTCAGTGGGTTTGCACGTAACCGGATCGCAGTAATTGAAAGTCGATTTTAGAGTATAACTGTCAAATGTCACTGCTTGACCATACTGTGCCTCCGTTGCCACCGCAAGCAGCCTAGGCTCAGGGGGACTTGTCTTTAGTGGAAAGTTAATGAAAGGCGCTCCGTTGAAAGTGCTTTGTATAGCATTTGAAAGAGGAGTGTCGTCATATTTGTACCACACATTGTTGGTGCTATCGCCGGGGGTATTGTCGTTGAACCTGGAGTCGGGCACAGGAATGGGAGGACTATATGTTGACGTAAGACCGGTAAAGAAAAACTGTTTCGTTGAATAG
Organism: Nitrososphaera sp.; assembly: GCA_039938515.1. Taxonomy (NCBI): domain Archaea; kingdom Thermoproteati; phylum Nitrososphaerota; class Nitrososphaeria; order Nitrososphaerales; family Nitrososphaeraceae; genus Nitrososphaera; species Nitrososphaera sp. Next base: position 287,635 of record JBDUUL010000015.1, read on the forward strand.
TATCTCCTTACGTCTTCTGGAAACAAAGGAACTCCGAAAGGGGTCGCGACTGCGGCTTTGTGGTACCAGTAATCCAAAACTCTGTCCGCTGCACCGTTCCAACTACCTGTCTGCTGAAAGTAGCTGACCAGAATTGCAGCATTAATGGCACCCGAGGATGTCGCAGCGATGATATCAGGCTTGAGCCCTAGATTATCAAATAACCCCTTGATAACTCCTGCTTCATATGCTCCAAGAGCAGCACTTCCCTGAAGGATCAGAGCCGTCTGCACCGCTGGAGGAGCTGCCATAGAATCTTGACATGCGCAGTAATTATTAAGTATAGTATAGGAAAAGCAGTCAATTATGGCCGCTGTTTCGAGGCTTTACAAGACCCTATTTCAACGAATTTCAGGTTAGAGAATAACTCATCGCGAACTATTGAGTGGGCAGAGAGAATTATCGCTCCGACGATATGCCTGGGAGCTATTCTTTCAGGGTACTAGTCTAATTGCCCTTCCGTCGTCGACTACCAGCGAAACCCACTTGCCAATCCTTCGTTCCAATTCTGCCTGTAATGCAGGATTGTAGTCATACCTTCCATCAAGCTTGGTGGCGGCTTGCCAGAAAGACACGAAATATTGGAAGGCTGGAGGCACGGGCCCGGGGTTCGTCAAGAAGCGGTAAAAGGCAGGCTGATCCGACTCTACTGGCCCTTCGATTACGAGCCTGTTTGTGGCAGGGTTTATCGACTTGAGCATCCCGGTGACTGATATCATTACCACGCTAATCAACTTGGTACGGTTTCATATAAAGAATCTCAGGGAGCGATACAGTTGCTGCCACGCAGTACATTTTGACACTGGTTCCGGCATTTCTTTGCCTTCTGCCCGTATCATACAGGTTCGTACAGCACTATAATGAATCGTGATAAAATACGACAAATAGCCATTAGCGCACTGCGCAATCGAATTACTGTTTATCGGCCGCTAGCTGTGACGCAAAAACTGCTTCACAACCTCACAGAACACGGCAGGCTTTTCTGAAAACGGCGCGTGGCCTGCATCGTCTATTACAACGAGTCTTGAATCCCTGATTGACTGGTGGAAAATGTTGCAATACGGCTCTAGTGGAATAAGCTTGTCCTGCGACCCCCAGATTAACAGAGTCTTGCTGGCAATCTGTTCAAGTCTTTGTTTTCCAAGCTGAGTGCTGACGCTATTATCGTATGCAGCGACAAATGCCTCTCTCGCGCCCTGCAACCCAAGACGGTATATGAACCCGTCTACCAGCGCATCAGGTATCCTCACAGGATTTGCGACCAGCTGTTCGAGAACTGGCCGTACTGTCTGCCGTGTCGGGTTCAGAGCCGCCGCAAGGTACTGCTTGAGCAGGGGAGTTGGACCATCAAGCATTCCTGACGTGTCAACCAGTACCAGTTTGTCAACCAATTCCCTATTTTGAACCGCCACCTCGGCGGCGATATACCCGCCAAGTGAATGTCCCACAAGAGTTGTCCGTCTGTCTTCAAAACCTAAACTGCGCAAAAATTGAACTACAAACCGGGCAAAGTCTTGAATGGTGTATTCCATGGCACCCCCCGGGCTGGGCTTGTCACTCAGTCCAAAGCCTGGCAGGTCTATTGCAAGGGTGTGATAGTGGAATGATAATGCAAGGGGGATGTCAAGCCACCTGTCCGCGGAAGAGCCGAGCCCGTGAATAAACAATACATGACCCTGTGTGTCAGGACCGGACTCAAAATAATGTGTCTTGATCCCGTCGACTGTCGTAATGTGCTCCTGTGGAACTTTGACGATTGAATTGCTGTGACCCCGTGTTGCCAGCGTGCCGGAATTATCTCGAGCCATTTCATGCATGCTTGAGCTATCGGATAGACGTAAGCGTTGCTTTTAAAATTTTGAAAGCATGCGCCCGGCTAAACGGTCGTTCATTGTAGCTTTCCGAGTAAAGAAAGAGAAAATGGACTGGAGAAAATGAAGTCTGTTGGTTTACTTAAATAAAACGAATGTTAACCCAATCCGAGCCCATTGAGCCGCGTTCCAAAATCTATCGCATTCCATTCATACAAGGGCGGAACCGGAAAGACGACTCTGGCCTGCAACCTGGCCGCCCTTCTGGCGACTCGGGGCTACAAAGTTTCCATGCTGGACCTTGACGTGTATGCTCCGAGCCTTCAGGCCTACTTTGCACACACACCCAAAAGGTGGATTAACGACCTGCTCCTCGGCGACGCAGACGTTTCCCAGGTCATGGTCGACATGACGCCTGCCATCAGCGGTCTTGGCGCGGACAAGGTCGGCAAGTTGTGGGTAGGATTTTCAAACCCCCAGAAGGAGGAAATCTTCAAGGTCGATAGCGGCCTTGGCAAGGACGAGAAGCCGAAGCTCAAGCTGCTAAGCAAGTTCATCCAGCTCCGCGAGAGCCTGATTTCGGATTTTGATTCTGATTTTATCCTCATCGACACAAGCCCGGGCATAAGGTTCTGGTCGATCAACTCGCTTGCAATAGCTGACATTCTCCTGCTTACGCTCAAGTTCGGCGAACTTGACATAGACGGCACAAGAAGGATGGCTGCAGAGCTTTACAGGGCATTTGAGGAATTTGGCGCAAAACCATTCCTTCTCTTAAACAGGGTGAACGGCTACTGCGTTCCCCATCCTTCCTTCCAGAGGACAAAACAAGGCGATACGGCCGTGCCCGCACAGTTTGAAGAAACGGAGCCGGGCGCCAGCCTTTCGCGCGAAATCGGGATGGACATGATCTCTGCCATTCCGTGCTACTGTGACATCCAGTTTGACAAAAAGGAGTTTCTCACCGTCCTGCGCCACAGAAATCATCCGTTCGCGGAAAAACTCGAACAGCTGGCGGCACGGTTCTCGTAGTTCAGTGATAGCTGGAAAGAAAGTCTTTGCCGTAAACCCGGTAGAGCTTTTTGAACGTGACCTGGCAAATAGTCTTGTCGAATACGTACTCGACTCCGTCCAAGGTCTCTACCAGCGCGCCTGAGGCAGGCTCCCTGCCGCACAAAATACACTTCTTGTCGTTTGTTGTTAGCGAAATTTCTGGTCAGCTATTATCCTATCCTGCAATACTTAATTTTTAGCGTGTGCTGCCTCGCATTCTGTGCATTTGAAAAATATCAGATGCACACTATGCACTGCCGTTTTGGTCAACTATTTTATCAAAACCTCCATTACAGGTATCATGAGTCTATTCCGGCTCGCAAATGAAGATTCAAAGATTAACCAAGGTGGTAAGGCAGGCAGCCAGTTTGACATCGGGGTTTATCGCGACCCCCAGGTACTAGTCGACGGACCAAATCCCGCAATGCCCCAGAGGGACACAAGTTTAGCGCTTGATTACCTGAACCCGCCAGAGATAGACGCCAAGTTTCAATCCCTGCTAGTCAAGGCGAGGTGCGCGTGCGAAAAATCAAAGGTTGAATTCCGGGTCCTCTCAACTGTCCAGCGAAAATTCGTCACGCACTACCGCTGCCCCCAGTGTGGTCTGCTGCCGCTATACCATCTGGACCTCACCCATCCAAAAAGGGTCCGCTGCGGCAAATGCAGGCACACAGTCCCGCTCAGAAATAACGGCAAGTACGGCAGGCTGAGAAAGGAAATAGCAATTGAGCTGTGGCTTGCAGGACAGGAGCGTGGAGAGCATTACCACCGGAAGTGAAGAAGCGCTGCTTGAAGCTCTTAACCTGGAGCTGTCAAAGCTTGGCGATTCGCCTCTGCACGGCGAGATTACACTTGCCTGCTCGTTTTACGTAATGCCAAACGGGATCAAGTGCTGCAACGTCCAGGTCCTGTGCAGTTCCGGGTGCGGACACCTCATAGTGGCTCTTGACGACGAGGCCGAGCTTTTGAACCGGCTGGCCCTAGTGATAAAAGGGATACTGGAGCGGCCAGCCGTTCTGGATTCTCCGCTGCGCTGCTAGGCGCGGGGAGGATCGGGATTGGTTAAATATTTGCGCCCGGCTAGAAATTTAAAGGCCAGGATTTTGAGTTCAGGCGATTACGCTGCGAGCAGGACGCATGCTCTGCCTTTGGTATTTCGGGGAAGGGAGGGCAGGCTCAACGCGCGCATAATCCGGTTTCTGGCCCTCAACGGGCCTTCGCTTATCTACTCGGTCTCAAAATTCCTGTCCGACACCTCCAAAACAAGAATCCATTATCCCACGATTAACAGGAGAATGCACGATCTGCTAAACCAGAACTACCTGCAGAAAGCCGGCGCCAAGAGCACAAAGACCGGGGTCATGGCCGACCTATACGCCACTACCATACGGGGCGACTTTGCCGCATTTGTGGATCTTGCTGAAGGAGACGACAGATTAGTCGACCTGTCCCCAAGTCAAGCGCGGCAGATTATAGACGCCGCATCAAAGAGGCACGGGTCTCCTTTTCTTCTCCTTGAGCACATATCCAAGGACAGCTCGGCAGGCAGTAGCCTTGTGGGCACGCTCCTGGTTCCGGAAATTGCCAAAAGCGTCAAGAACGGCTATCTGAATCTTGAGGCAACCGACGACTCGATAATGTGCAGCTCGTTTGCCTCAGTCGTGGCCCGGGCAGTAATGGGTATGATGATAAAATCCGGCATTGAGGCTAACCCTCAAATTGGCTCAAAAGAAGGTGGCCAGTACGCCAAAATATTGCTTCGATGCGTCGACAGGATGCTGGCTGAAGACCGCGTTCCGGCCAACGAAAACGGAAAAGACGGTTCCTTTTCAGAACACCTTACTCCGGTTCCCATGCGCTGGGCAAAAGAACTCAAGGTGTTTCTGAGACTGAGCGCAGTAAGTCTTGACCGCGGAATGGATTAGGCTATGACGGTTGCGGAAATGCACAAATAATTCTCATAACATCTAGGGTCAATGGCTCCAATCCCCAAGAGACAGCGCGTCTTTATCATGCAGGGCGGAGGCGCTCTCGGTGCTTATGAGGCCGGAATCTTTGAGGTTATTTCTTCAAGAATCAAAAGGAAAGATCCAAACTGGAAGACCACACTTTTTGATGTAGTCGCGGGCGCTTCCATCGGCGCGATTAACGCCACAGTCCTTGTAGACCACTACCAGAAAAGCAAGAGCTGGGAAGGGTCAGCAGAGTCGCTTCTGCAATCGTGGAACCAGTTAAAGAACAACACCTGGGTGGACTATGGCCACAACCCCGCAGCCCGCGCCATGTTTGAGAGCATGTGGAATTTCATGGACAAAATGAACCCGGCGCTTGCTCATCCGGAAGGCGCGCGGAGGTACTGGTCTTGGGTGCAGCTGGCAAACACGCCTTACATGGGCGCAAAGAATCTGTCCTGGACTATACCAAAGTTTGACTACAAGTTCCTCGACGCCAACCCCTTTGATTCCGCGTGGCTGGGCTACGACTATGCGCCGCTAAGGTCGTTTCTTTCAGAAAACGTAAACTTTCCGATAAAAAACCAATTTGGAGAAGGCCCAAGGTTGCTTCTGGTCGGAGTGGATGTTCAGGACTGCACCGAGGCCGTGGCTTTTGACAGCTACCCAAGGGATGCAAACGAATGGTATTCAAGCTATGCCCGCAGCGACGGCGGACTCTACAAGGTAAAGTACGACGGAATCGGGCTGGACCAGCTGCTGGCATCATGCATGTTCCCCTACTCCCTTTATCACCCCCGTATGGTGGACCAAAATACCGGAAAGGAGAGGACTTTCTGGGATGGAGCCTTCCTTAGCAACACGCCGCTGCGTGAGGTGCTCCAGCGCCACAGGGACTACTGGCTACGGTATTTCGAGATGCACAAGATGGACTATGACCGGGGCGCCGACGAAAAAGCAGGCAAGCCAAGAGTGCCGGACCTTGATGTGTACATCGTCAACCTGTACCCTTCAACAGAGGACCAGGTTCCGGCCGACCTTGATGCCATCAGGGACCGAGAGATTGACATCAAGTTCCATGACCGGACAAAGTACGACGAGCAGGTTGCGCACCTGGTCTCCGATTATATCAACCTGGTCCAGGATTTTATCGCGCTTGCCAGAAGCAAAAAGGCGGCGCAGTCAGAAATCGATTCCATCCTGAACAAGGACCGGAAACTGCGCAGCGAAGACAGGGCAGGGCATAGCAGGAGAAACTACCGCGAGCTGTTGGAAGGAAGGTTTGAGGTCAACGTTGTAAGGATTGACAGGCAAGACGATGGGAACACGATTTTCGGCAAGCATGCCGATTTTTCGGCGACCACGATTGACAGCCTCATTGAAGCGGGAAGAAGGGACGCAAACAGGATACCGGATGCCGAAATAGTATAATCCAATAGAATCTGGGCGTCGCCAGAACGTCAAGCAGAGTCGCGAGGACTCTTTAATTACGCTAGGCTCGTAACCAGAGCATGAAAGGTGAACAGGTGCAGTGCACGCACCTAAAGACCGTGAACCAGAGCATCAAGGGAAACACCAAGGGCTGCGAGGAATGCGAGAAAATCGGTTCAACGTGGGTCCACCTGAGGCTATGCCTGACATGCGGCCACGTCGGATGCTGCGATTCGTCGCCTAACAAGCACGGAACAAAACACTTCCACCAAACGAATCACCCCATTATCAAGTCCTACGAGCCGGGCGAAGACTGGGAATGGTGCTACATCGACAAGGTTTATTTGTAAAATGGGAGTGCTCTACCGCTCTTCCTTTTTGAAATGCCAAGTTTGTGTGGGATCCAAAGCAACATCTCTAAAAGGATAAAAAGCCTGGCTCCCCGGTGCACAACATGAGCCGGATAACGGACGAGTACATGCGTGAAATGCTGGCCAAGTGCAGGCCCTATACCCTTGTGATATTGCACAAGACACCAAAGCTCGCCGAGCCGGGAATTGACAGGGTTATCTGGGAGCACGGCAGAAGGAATTTTGAACTAAGAAGGGACGGCAAACTTCACATTGTATGCCCTGTCAGGGACGAGACTAACACCGCCGGCATCTGCGTCTTTTCTGCCGACCCAGTCGAGACGAAAAGCATCATGGAAGGGGACCCTGCGGTAAGAGCTGGTGTTCTGACCTTTGAAATCCACCCGACCATAAGCTTTCCTGGCTCCTATCTCCCTGGCTAGTCAACCCGTACTATCTAGTCAAGTCTCGAAAAAAGTTAAATCATAAGCGGCATTGACCATCAAGTAGCTCCTCACGCTTGATAGATTATAACCTTCAAAACGGAGATTCGCTCGGTGTCCTGCAGGCCCTAGCACGGGATCCAAAGGAGAATGAAAAATATCGCGTTATCATCACCTCCCCGCCATATTTTGGCCACAGGCGATACGGCCAGAATCAAAGCGAGGTCGGGCGGGAAAAGACAGACGAGCAGTTTATCGACCGGCTCGCAGATATTTTCAGCGCTTGCCAGAAGCTTCTGACAAGCGACGGCTCGCTCTGGATAGTCATAGGCGACACCCGCAGAAGCAACAGGAAACTAATGATCCCCCACAGGCTTGCGCTGAAGCTTGTGGACGCGGGCTATACCTTCAGGGAAGACATCGTCTGGTACAAGAAAAACAACGTTTCTAGCAGCACAAGGCAGAACCTTTCGCAGGCCTATGAGTTTATCCTCTTTCTATCAAAAAACGAAAGGTCATTTGCAAACCTTGACCTTATCAGGGTAGGCGGCAACGAGGCAAGGGAGGGAAGGAACAAGGTGCCTCCAAAGCACCTTCTGCAGTTCCAGCCGGTCAACCCGGACAAGCAAAAGATCCAGGAGCTTCAGGAAATAATCCACAGCTCGAGGCCCGACACCAAGTTCAGCTCGCTCCCTACGACAAGTGAAATCTCGGCTGCCTACGGATACGACCCGGAAAAATACTGCCCGACCTGTTACAGGAAGTTCAAGAGGCACGCGACGCGAAAGCGAATAGGCGACCACAAGCACTACCCGATATTTGCAGTCTGCAATCCGGCGGGCAAGAACCCCGGCAACGTCTGGGAGATCTCTACAAAGGCACACTATGGAAACGAGCACTTTGCAATCTTTCCCGAGGACCTTGTGGCCCGGATAATCAACTTTGCATCAGAGAAGGGTGACTGGGTTCTTGACCCGTTCATGGGCCGCGGAACGACCGGCATCGTGTGTGCGCTTACCGGCAGAAATTTCACCGGGATCGACCTTTATCCTGAAAACGTCAAGACGGCTGAGAAGAACATTCGCGACGCCATCAGCGGCAGGTATGACCAGAAGCTGGCGCAGACCGTAGCAAGAGAGTCCTCAAACCATCTGGAGATTCTGGTCAGGGCCGACGATTCCGCCTAGCGCTCCTGCCTCCGTTGTAACCTAGATCGGCCAGACAGAATTGGGCCGGAGCTCCAAGCTAAGCAAGTCATAAATTGATGGTTTGCGAGTGAGCAGGGAAAACGGGAGGATTTGCACGCTGTATTCGGTCAAGATTGTCCAGTTTATCGCTATAGCCATTCTAGCCATCGGCTCTGTCGCCACAGGCATGGCCTTGTACGGGTCTCTAGTGGCGCTGCCGCCTGCCCTAAACGGCATAGACCAGACGGCAGGCTACCTGAGCAGCTTTCAAATCCCGAATGTCTCCGGGCAGGTTGGAACAGCCGCCGACAACCTGCGAAACGCCTCGTCAAACATCCAGGGTGCAGGAAACAACCTGAAGGCAACGGCCGACAGCATGCCGTGCGCTTTTGGCTGCAGCGTCGCAGGAATCAAGATCATTGACCTCAGCCAAATGAGGTCAAACCTTGAAAACACCGCAACAAATCTGCAGGGACTGGGTTCAAACGGCCTTGCCCTTGCAGGCAACGTCGACAACTTGGGCAACAGCATTGGCTCTACATCGCAGAGCATAGAGAATCAGGTGCACCAAGCAGGCTATAATCTGTACAATGTCAAAGCCGTGTTTCAGTTTGGGCTTTTGTCGATTCTGGCCATCGCTATCGTCGGCGTACTTTCCGGCGCCGGTCTGCTTTTACTGGCTACAAGGATGAACAGGATACTCTTGGACCACCTGTCTGCAAGGGACAGCCAAACAGGGGCCGACAGTTCAGCCGCGTAATCATGGACGCCAGCCTGATGAGCCTGGTAAAGGGACTCAGGCGAGATGCAGGGTTGCGAAATGGTGCATGGCCAAGCAGGTGCCCCCCTTTTGCGGCCAATGGACCACAGGCATTGGGAGCAACCCGCCAAGTTTATTATCGTCAACGGCGAATTCTCTACGAGTCGCACACAATTGTCAGCAGGCAACCCTGACCTGAGACGCCAGGTCGAAGAAAACAGAGGCCCGCTAAAGAAGCTTCAGCTCCTGATCCCCGGCCTCAACAGCTACAGGAGAAGCGAGGATATCCGCGTCGCAGACGAACTTTTGCGCAACCAGGTCGCAGACAAGCTTGACCTCTCGAGGGAAAACCTTGAAGGGCTGAGAAAGCAGATGGCAAACGCGGGCGATTTTACAAACTTGTCTTCAGTCGGATCGCTTATTTTTCAAATCCAGCAGTTTTCGGGCGAAGTGCGCCACGCGCAGCAGGGCTATTCCGGCCTGGCGGCATCAATAAGCATTGATGAGGCAAAGCTGAACAGCCTTTACGAGTATGACTATGAATTTGTCAGCTCCTCGATATCCGTACTTGGCAGCACCTCTGCCCTTGTTTATGACCCTTCATCACCCGGCAACATACTTGCGGCGCTATCAACCATCAGCCACAACCTTTCAGATCTAAAGCGCAAGTGGTCCATAAGGATGGAAGCAGTCAGTAACATCCAGCTAAAATAACTGTGGGAAAGTGAAAATGTTTCACAGGCATCCAGACAAAAACGAAGGCGGGAGCGACATTCCCGCCCAGGGAGGCAGCGTCCTTGGCTCTATCACGATAAACTGGGAGGACCAGTACAAGCAGAATAACGTCATGTGGAAAGTGCCGCGCAACATAAGGCTTAACGACAACATTGTGGTGCGCGAAGACGAAATCGCGGTCTTTTACCGCGACGGCAAGGTGCTGACTTACTTTGACCAGCCAAACCGCTATGCGCTGACCAGTATCAATGCCCCCATAGTCGGCAGCCTCCTAAAATATTTCACGGGCGTCCAGCAGCAGGCCGAGGTCTATTACCTTCAGAAGCGTTTCATGGACGGCAAGTTTGGAAGCACACAGCCGTACCAGTTCATTGACCAGCTCTTTGGAATAGTGAACCTCAGGGTATATGGCGAATACAGATGGAGGGTGTCATCGCCGGAGAACTTTATCAACCAGTTTGTCGGCACCTTCAACCTCGAAACTTCCGACCAGATCGAAGGCAGGCTGCGTGAGCAACTGGTCGTGCTTGTTTATAGCGCAATCGGCAAGATGAAGGCGCAGGGAATGAAAGTCACCGACCTTGCTCCAAACCTTACAAGCATCGAGCAGGTGGTGCTCTCCACCTCACCTGACAACTTTGGCCAGTACGGGGTAGAGATTAACAAGATCTCCGGTCTTACCATAAGCCTTCCAGACGAAGTTCAAAAGGCAATTGACACCAGGTCGGAAATGTCCGTCCTCGGCGTCAATTACATGCAGTACCAGGCAGGCCAGGCAATGACAGAGGCTGCGAGCAATCCGTCCGGGGGCGCAGGCTCGCTCGCCGGCCTTGGAGCAGGGTTTGGCGCTGGCAGCGGAATCGGCTACGCAATGGGCGGACAGATGGCACAAGGCATGAACCAGCCGCCCTCAAAGAGCTGCATAAAATGCGGCACAATTATCTCGGCGTCGAACAATTTCTGTCCAAACTGCGGCGCTGATCAGAAGCAGACTCCCTCCCAGCAGCAGGGTGCCAAATTCTGCCCTAACTGCGGCTCGACCGTCTCTGCAGGCTCAAAATTCTGCGCAAACTGCGGAAACAAAATCGCGGTGTAGGCGAAAAGATGCCATTCTACTGTACCAAATGTGGAACCCAGCTTCCAGACGGCGCTGCCTTCTGCCTAAAGTGCGGTACCAACCAGCAGCAATCGGCCACAAGCCCTCCGCAGCAAGTTATTGCTTCTCCGGTCGCCAGCCAGCTAAAGTGCTCAAGCTGCGGTGCCCCTATCACGCCTAAGTTCGGCGAGATGGTCATCGCCTGTGAATACTGCGGCACAAGCATCACGCTTGGAACCGAAGGATGGAAGAACATACAAAAGCACACCATGCTTGCGGCAAAGGTGCGCGACAAGGACAAGATTACTGGCATAATCCACGATGTAATGGACAAGGGAATTTTCAGGCACCACCTGCAGGAGAGCTCTACACTCGAGGAAATGAACCTGAGCTACATACCTTATTGGATCGTCCCCGTGTCCGCTAGAACTGAGATCATATCTGTTGACACCGCGAGCGAGGCCGGCTCGATAGCCACGACCGCGGCGCTTCTGGCAGTGATGGGCGGTTTGGGAAGCCAGCGAGGAGGCCGCGGAGGGTTTGGAATGGGAGGCGGTGGCCTGCTGGGGGGAGCGATGCTTGGAGGCATGATGGCCGGAGGCGGTGGCCTAATCGGTGGCGGGATGAATCAGAAAAGAACATACAAGCTTGATCAGAACTACAACTATCCTGTCGTCGCCCTCAAAGCCCTTACGGAGTACCAGCCGCACGATTACAACTTTTCGCTGGACGATAGAAAGTTGTTCGACGCCTCGACCTTTGACAAGAGCATCAAGGCGCTAAACGGCGACATCAGCGAGGACATGGCCAAGTACCAGGCCAAGACGTATGTGGACCAGCGGCAGTCCGAGCGCGCTCATGCGCAGTACCACATGATCCAGCAGATTCATACAGAGATGGAAGTTGCGGAGGCTGAATTGCTCCATGCACCCATCTGGTTCGCCCGTTACGATCACAAGGGCAATAAGATAATCTTTGTAATTGACGCAAATTCAGGAACGCCAATAAACAGTATCGGCATCTGAGTGCCCAAAGGGTTTCCTCGCAACCTGCCTGACAAGAGCCTAGTTCTCCCTCTGAACCAGCTGCATAGGTATGGGGAACGGGTCGGCTAGTCGTGCCTTATGATTGCCCTGAACCTAGCGGTCCTTCTGAGCGGCTGAAACTCTGGCGCATCATTTGCGCGTTCGACGCAGTTTGGGTTCAGGCGCACGGCCTCGGCGAGCAGGTCGATCGATATGTCACTTTTGCCCTGGACCGCCATCAGCCGGGCCTTGTTGTAGTACGCGTTTGAGTAGTAAGGCGCAATCTCAAGTGCCTTGTCGTAACAGCTGGCGGCATCATAGTACCTCCCAACTGCCTGCAACAACACCCCCTTGTTGGTCAGCGCAACGAAGTTGCCCGGGTCAATTGAAATCGCCAACTCGAAGCATTCACGCGCGTCTTCAGGCCTGTCAAGGAGTTCAAGAGTCGTGCCCTTGTCGGTCAAAAGCACGGAATTCTGCGGATCTATTGCAAGCGCCCGGTCGAACGCCCCTATTGCCTCTTCATATTTTCGCTGCGAGCAGAGAAGGTTCGCCCTTGCCTGGAGCGTAAAACGATCCTCTGGGCTTATTCTCAAAAGCGTGTCTACTACCTCAAGCGCCCCTGCATAGTTCCTGTACCCATCGCACTCCACCCTGGCAACGTTCCACAGTATGTACAGCGAATCGGGGTTGAGATCCTTTGCCTTGATATAGCAGCCGAGTGCGTCCTCGTGCCTGCCCAGTCTCCCAAGCATTCTCCCTTTCCAGATTAAGGCCCTGCTGCTCCTCGGATGGGCCGACAGTATCGCATCAAATTTCTCCGGCTCCTCGCCAAAGGATGCGCGCAGCAGCTTGTCCTCAAAGCCGTTTGCATATTTGCAGAAAGCGTAATCGACCCAGACTGCCGCAAGCTCCGGATGTATCGCAAATAATCCGTAAAAACAGCGTTCTGCCTCGTCATAGTCTCCCCTGTCCGCTGACCTGTGGCCGCGCTCTACAAGTGAGGCCGCAATTTCAATTTCGCGCTTGTCAGTGCTCTTGATGGAAGGCAAAATTGCAGCCACCTGAGCCTTTGCAGACAAGGCCCTGTTTCCGATCCAAAGCAAATGAAAGGGCCCGTCCATGAAGACTGTACTCAATTCAATTTCTTAAGCATATCCCCGCGGCATTTGGAAACGTTACCAGTCGATCAATGATTGCCAGTTCCTTTCTTCGCAGCTCATGCGTTACTTCCAGCCCTGTCGACCCTAATCAACACCAGACTCTTCATTACCTGCAGCGCCAGTCAAGCTCAATCTGCCTGCACTGCCACGGGTTCTTGTCTAATGCATGATCACGATCCGTTCTTTAGAGCGGCCCCGGGGCAGTTGGAAGGAGCAAGCCGACAATGGTTGCCACGAACCAGATAACCAAAGCGACAATGAGGGCCTTGAGCCATCCCATCTTGTACAGGGCGCGGAGGGCAATGAGCCATACTATGCCCCCGATTATGGCGGCGAGCCAACCCCGGCCTAAAAGGTAGTAGACTGCAGAGTAGACTATGGTCCCGACAATGGCAGCTACGACTGCCCGCCCAATCCCTCCCTTTTCGCCGAACAACTTTGTAATCAGGAAAATAATGACTGTAGATACTGCAAGTCCGACAAGAAAAATAACTGCAGAATAAATCGCGTTTGGCACACTGGATATTGTCGCGCTGGCTATAAAGCCGGATGCAGACGGCGAAATTCCTCACTTAAACTCATCTGTCAGAATTCTCCCGGGCGCGATGATCCGGAGATTTGAGTCGACTTTGCTTAGAGGGGACAGTACCTTGCGACGAGATCATTCATGTAACTGCAGATGTGGCTGCCATTCTTTCTGGCCGCATGCCGCGCTGCTTTTGTTCTATTATCTCTAGGTAGCGCCTGACGACTTCGGCAATGAAGATTCTTGCAGGGGAGCCAAAAAAGCCAAGCAGACCCAGCTCGACTTCGACTATCGTAACAGGCGGCTCCCGCCGACTGAGAAGCTTGTATTTTTTTTCAAGGTAAGACATGACCGACATTCTTGCCTCTTCCGGGAGCAGGGAGCCCAAGGTTGACTCGAGAGCTTGTCGTACTTCCCTGCCGGTCATGGTTTCTTTGTCTGGATTCAACTTTACTCCCTCTTGCTTATATCGCAGTGTCGTTTCATCTGAAAACTGCTTGTATGTAAGCGCCGATTACATGCAGCCAAAGCCATTCTGAAGGAATGCCAGTAAGATCTGCTGAAACTGTCAATGACGGCATTGCAAATAGTTCTGAGTTCATATCGAGATGCGGCTATTTGCGCCATAACAGATGATTTAGCAAACATCAGGCCAAATGCAATAAACGGGCTCATCGGAAGGCAAATTGTGCAAACCGCCGAATTATCAAAGGCACTCCCGGCGCGGCGGTACAAAGAAGGAGCCGAATTCTGGAAAGGCTAGCGTTTTTATCGAACAGCCCAATGTAAACCATTAGTCGCCAGAGGCATCTCCTCGGGGCTCTAGTAGGCCAGCGAGGGCAGGAACAGACCAGCAGGCTCTTGGTAGGGGCCGAAGGTCATCAGGTTAGCCGGCCATTCGATTCTAAACTTGCAGTCAAACAGCCAATTCATAAGTTCATGATTTCTTGCTGGCACAAAGAAGCCCGGTCCCGTTATCGTTGGGGCAGAAGAGATAAGGGCCTTCAGGTCATTGTTTGATTTTGCAACGGCATGACCGAACAATCCAATACCTGCGGCATAGCCTGAAATCTGGCCGCCCCGCTCTATCATCAACGCTGCGCCGTGGTCAATTGCCTGCCTAAGCTCTCCTTCCCTCGTAAAGCCGTGCACTTTTCGGCACATTTCATTGCAAGACGCTATGTCCGTTGCATTCCGAACTGGTCTGACGTTTTTCGCATCATCGCTCTTTTGCTCATTAGTCAGTGGCTGGCCCTGCATTAGAAACAGAGGTTCGCGTAAGGCAAAGCCGCACTTTGTATAAAGTGCAAAGGATCTGATGTGGCTTGGAGACTGCACCAATCTTACTTGGCCCATATGCTGTTTTCCCGCCTGAGTAAGGACTGCATCCATAAGTGCTCTCCCGACCCCTCCTTGAGCCGAAGGTCGGACAGTAAGCGGACCTATCACTGCTACAGGCGAGGGCGGGAATTTGTGCAGGAAAATGCTTCCCAATACAGTGCCTTCAGCCTCTGCAAGGACACCAAAAGAGTTCGGGTTGTCAAGAAGCATTTTGACAAGTCCGATGCCATGCTCTTCAGTAGGTTGTTCGGACGGATATCCATGAGCGGCGGAAACGGTTTTGTGGGCCTCATACCCGATCTTGCCGCATACTTCAACATCGTGTTTCTCTATAGGCCGAATCGTCAGGCTCATTTTGTTCGCGAAGTTATTTTTCGCTAATAAGTGTAGTGAGCAACGTGCATTGCCCTTGCCTTCCAAACGGTCATGCTCAATGCGGATTGTGCCGTGTCAAGACTCATCGTCGGCAAAACCTGACAGCGCGTTAATATTATGGAGAATGGCGGGCGCGTGATGTCACATGCCTCCAGTTCAGTGAGAAAGACTCGGTATACCCCTGATGTTAGAGATATGTCTCGTCGACGTAGCACCACTTCCAGTTCTCGCCCGGCTCGTACGACTTGATTATGGGGTGCCTTGAGTGCTTGAAGTGCTTGGTTGCATGCTTGTTGGGCGACGAATCGCAGCAACCTACGTGGCCGCAGGTAAGACATAGCCTCAGTTTCACCCAGCCGGAGCCGAGCTTTTCGCATTCCTCGCAACCCTTTGTGTTGCCGGCTATGTCCGGGTTTATCTTGACAATATGCTCGCACTGAACGGTTTCTGCGCTGCGTCTTACCATGCAGAACTCATGCACAAACACCTAGTTAAGCGGTTCAAAGGCTCTTCCGCATCTTATGCTTAGGCTTGGGAGTCCTCGCGCTGCCTTCGCTTCAGGCCCAGCACAAAATTGCGCATATAAGTCGCAAGAATCAGCTCCCTCATTTCCTTGAGCGGGTCGAGTTCATTTTGCACACAGTGCGCTTCAAATGCTTCCCACTCCGGTCTTGGAAGCTTGGCAACGTATTCGTTTATCAGCCTGATGTCATGGGCGGAGAGCTTTCTCTCTCGCTGCCGGGCGTACAGCTCGTCTGACTCGAGCACCTGTATAAGGACGGCCGTCGCAGTGCCTGACGAGCCTACACCGCCGGCGCCACCCCGTCTGTATGATACCATGCGTCAGGCGGAGCTTGCCCTTGGCATCCTTTAGTCGGCGCGTGTGTTCAACCTAATAATACGGCCGCCTCACGTTGCCGGCTCCTCCATCGCCGGCACAATCTCCTCTGCGATAAACGCCCTGAAGCCCGGGTCAAACCAGCTCTCTATGTTCATGGACTTCCAGTCTTCTCGTATTGTGCCGAACTTGAATGCGTTTCTCATCCATGCCAGCCATCCTTCCCACTCGTTGTCACTTAGGACCTTTCGCTGGCGCATGTGGTAAGCGTGCGAGCATATGTAAAGAACGTAGTATGTAAACACGCCCTCTTCATCAGCCTCCGGCCTTCCCTTTGCTATGACCTTGAGCAGGCCGGGCCTCTCTATCAGGATCTCGCCCATCCTGTGTATTTTTTCGTCAAGGTCGTTCAACACCCTCGTTTCGACGTCGACCGAAATGCCCTGAATCTGCCTTTTCGAAAAATACAGAGTCATAAGCATAGTCCCGACGATTCCAATAGTCTGCGCGATAGTCAGCCAGTCGTCAAACGACAAATCCGCCATGAAAGGACTATCAGAAGTGCGTATTGAAAAGGCTGATCCAGCTCCTAGGCCGCAGAGCTGTCTGCAAGCCTCGCGGCCTCGACTACCTCAAAGACGTTGTAGTACTGCCTATCGTCGAATATCTTGTCGACAAGCGCGATTGTCTCCG
The DNA here is from genome assembly GCA_039938515.1 of Nitrososphaera sp. Lineage (NCBI taxonomy): Archaea > Thermoproteati > Nitrososphaerota > Nitrososphaeria > Nitrososphaerales > Nitrososphaeraceae > Nitrososphaera > Nitrososphaera sp. The sequence goes on from JBDUUL010000015.1 coordinate 304,453, forward strand.
CGCGCGACATGGTCGAGTTTTCAGGGAAACTGGTGCTCAGGTATTCCATGATCTTACTCTTGTCAGCCGGAAACGTGACGTTTTTTAGTACCTGCGCAAGCGCCGCAGCTTTTGGAAAGTCGTGGACCATCATGTCATCCCGCTGCATGCCCTCGACCCCCTCCTGCTTGCGCAGAACATCCGCGATATGTTCAACGTTTCGCTCCGTAGGAATTTGATCTTTGTTTTCTCTGGACATTCTTACGCCGTATATTGCGCAGCAAGATATTTACGCGCACCGCAGGCACGGATAACCGATTTAATCAATAAGATATGTCTTGTACTTCAGATGGCTCACGCTATGGAGTATGATAAGAAGGCTGCTGCCTTTGGAGGATTTGACGCTCTGCTGTTTGATCTTTTTGGAACGCTAGTAGATACGAGTTCGCTTGCCCGCGGCTTTGAAGAAATAGGCATCGCCGTCGACGTCAAGGCATTTTCAGAGGCGTGGCAGTCCAAGCGGCTGCAGTACATGTGGGTAAACTCGCTTCTGACCAAGAGCAGCTCAAATACAGCTCCGGTCGTACAATTTCAACCGTTTGAAAAACTGTCTATTAGAGCCCTCAGTTATACTGCAAAGATGCACGGCATAAACCTGAGTGAGGATCAGATTGTAAGGATATCCGAGTCGCAGCTCTCTCTTGACATTTTGCCGGACGTGAGGCAGGGCCTAGAAAAGGTGCATTCGGCCGGCAATATCAGGATGTCCGTGCTTACAAACGGCTCAAGTCGGAACACGGAGAAGCTGTTACAGAAAAATGGATTGGACCATTACTTTGAGGCAGTAATAAGCGCCGAGGATGTGCGCTATTACAAGCCGAGCCCCGAACCATATTATCACGCGGCAAATGTTTTGAAGCTCCCAGCAAGCAGGCTGGTAATGGTGAGCGCGAACCTCTGGGACATTGCGGGGGCCCAGAACGCGGGCATGAAGGCGTGCTGGATAAACCGCGAGGCGATTTTGGATATCGACCAGATGGACGTTCGGGGCGACCTCTCCTTTCCGTCGCTTATCGAGTGAATGCAGTTCTTCGCTTCGGCGAGCCGGATTGGGGCACGCGCAGCCTAAGAAAGGTGGATAACCGATAAATGAAATGCACGCTAACCGGCCGGTAGAATTCAGGATGTCTGATTCGATAGACTCGGTTCCGCTAACGGGATTGTCCGTGTTTACCAAGGAAGACGAGGATCATTCCGTGGGAGTGGTCGAAGACGTCGAGGAGGAGAGCGGAAGCTTGATTGTCCGCGGTAACTTGGATCTTAGAAAATATTCTATTCCCCGCGACACTGTCGTGGGAATTGATCCCACTAATGAAAAGTTGATTCTGGACATGACGCGAGACGACTTCATCGAGTATGAAAAATGATGGCTTTTTACATACTTTTGCGACCAGGAGAGTCGAGCGGTTAATGTCGGGCATTCTAAATGACGACCAGTATGTTTGCGAGGTCTGCGGTCGGGGTTTTGGCACGAAGGAGAAACTGAGGGAGCACCTCTTTGAGCACGGCGCCGATAAGGTGCAAGAGCGGCTGGAACGAGCGCTCTAAATGACGGTGCACTTAACCTACTACATTTAGCGTACCGTGCATGAACGGATGTATTGTACAATGGTAGGCTAGCGAAGGCTGAGGAGTTGACGGCATCTTTGCCGAGCCGGATTGCCCGGCGGCGATTATCCCGGTGTCAAACGATCCATTGTCTGCTGTCGCAGTATGGGGCGCCGTGTCTCTGTTGTCCCATACCATCGGAACCCCGGCCTGCACTGAAGCGGGATTAGGCTGGTAGTACTCCTTTACCTGCTGCGCCCCGGCTCCCGCGGGGATTCGGATAGCTACAATGACGTTTCTTGCCCTTGTAGAGTTGTTTGACGGGCCGCTAGCCGAAGTGCTTGCTGCCGCTCGCTGGCCTGCTGTCTGATTTGAAGTCGCTGACCCTGTAGCATTTCCAGTCGCCGTGGTGTTGGCCAGGTTGGTGGTACTGTTTGAAGCAATCTGCGTTTCATTTGAAAAGCCGCGCAAAGACGGCGGGATCTCGGCCTCCTTGGGAGTAAGAACCGGTTGCGCAGGAAGGCCGTACTGCTTCCTCAGTGTATCCTGCTGCTTTTGGAGCACCGTAGTTGAAAAGCTTGACCCCAGATGACCAAACGACAAATAAAGTGCGATAATCGCCGTGATTGAAATCCCCATTACAAGCAGGCCGCCGGCCACTCCTTTCATGTACTTCGAGTAGCCGCCTGCATCCTCGTCGCCTCCCTTCTTTCCGGCAGCAGACATCCGCAAGTACTATATGCAGACATCAAATGAAAGGGGTTCGCTAGGCCAGGCTGTTAGCCAGTATTTTTCTTGGGAGGCAGGAACAATAAAGACGAAGTCGGGCTATTGCTGTCTGTGCCGGTGGTAATAGTGGTATTGGTTGAACTGGGGTCTGACACCGAACTCAGGGTGAACTTGTCAGTCATTTGCGGCTGGGTGTATACATGGTTGCCCTGAGACAGTATTCTCACCGTAAGATAATAGGGGACGTTTTTTGTCATGATGGGTCCCTGCAGATGAAACGTCCCCGAGCCGGAGTGGTCATGATGCCCTCTAAAGTCAGGCCCCCAGGTTGTGAACTGGGAGGCAATAGGCTTGGTAGCATTGCCGGCCGTTGCATTTAGCGGCAATAGTTCCAGATCGAGGATTCCGCTTTCTGTAACAAAGCTGTGCCGGCAGAGCACTGCAGTGTCATTTGAAACCGTGACGTTGTACTTCAGCCCCTGGACTGGCGGAATTGAAACCAGCTTGGGGACAAACGAGACAACAAAACTTGTCTTGCTCGATGCATCAAAAGGCAAGGTCCCCACACCGCCAATGAGCATGTTCATGTAATAGCCCTTCTGCGTGGTGTTGCCCACGTTAATCGTTCCCTGAAGAGAGCTGTCCAGAGTATCCGAGTAATGGTAAGTGCCAGCATGGGTGAACTGGTGGGCGTACCAGCCGCCGTTTGCAAGAATGATTTTTGAGTCAAAGTTTTCCGGCGAACCAGAAGAGGTCACTGTATGGTTGGCACCGTCGTTGTTCACCCACAGCACCGTCAAGTTCAGAGGAATCGATGCGACCGACGGCTTGAGCTCCCAGGTGCCGCTTGATGCAGAAGTTATTGTAATGTTGTACGATGGTACCTCCCGTAGCTTGGATAACATCGGCGGGTCTGCCGTTGTTACCTGCACGGGAAAGCTGGCACTGTAGGCTGACAGAAAAATCCCATCGCCAGAGGCAAGGACAAGCAGGCCGGCAAAGCAGCAAAACTGAAAATATAGTCTCATGTTGTGCTCGCCTGCTCTACGCGGTGAAGCAATCACCGACCTATGGCGATTGCTAACCGCAAATTCACCTAATAATGGTTTTAGAATCTTTTACGTGCAAAAAGTTCCCAGCATACAACCTGCGCAGCCGAGATTTCAACGGTCGAAAGAAAAGAAAAATCCCGCCCGGCGCGCCAAACCGGAGCGGGCGGACATTCTTAACCTACTTGCCTGAGGGGGAATTGCTGGATGTGTAATTGCCAACTGGCATTTGGTTCGGAGCCGCTTTTGACGGTGTCATTGCAGGATTTGGCAAAACTGTATAAGTAGAGGTGCTATGGCCTGAACTGCTGCCCGATGCAGAAGTCGTCCCCGCGGAAAACGCCGGCAGGGCGAACTGATCTGTTTCATTGCTAAGCTTCGAGCTGTCCTTGGTGACGATCTGGACCTTGAGCGTGTACTGAGTATTCTGGGTCATCACCGGCCCCTGTATATGGAAGGTGCCAGTGTTACCATGACCTTCCTGGCTTACAAAGTCTGGACCCCATGTCGTGAACTGCTGCTGGATTGGCTTCGTGCTGTTGATTCCATGACTTGGCTTTGGCACAAGCTCTAGGTAAAGGATGCCTGATACGGTGTCATATGCATGAGAGTACAGCCTGGCAGTAGAGTTCGAAATGGTAACATTGTACGTCGTTGCGACAGCAGGAGGTATGCTGATGTCCTTTGGCACAAAGACCGTCACAAAACTCTGCGGATTTGATGCGTTGAAAGGAAGTACTCCAAGCCCGCCAATCAGCATGTTCATGTGCGAGCCTACCTCCATCCCATTGCCCACGTTGATTATGCCCTTGTCGGTCGCATTCTGGCCGTCATAATAGATGTACGTTCCGACCTTGTTGAATTTGAACATGAACGAACCGCCGTTAGGCGCCAGCGCGCGCGAGAATATTGTGGCCGGTGGAGTATATGTCGAGTTAACCACCGTCTGGACCGTATGGATGCCAATATCATTGTTAAACCATATTACAGTCGTGTTGACCGGGATTGACACGACCCTTGGGGTAAACTGCGTTGAGCTGTTTTGCGAAGATGGCTGCAGGTTGATTGTATAGGTCGGTTCGTCGCTGAAGGTGTAGAAGATCGGAGGAGGAAAGGTACCCTGAGCAAACGAGTTTGTGTTCAGCTTCGCGGTCGGCTGGGCATAGGAGCTTGCCGGCACGACAATAAGTGAAGTGGCTGCCAGCAGCAGTAGGGCTGGCACAATACGGGCGTTGTGAGAATTAGCCGGCGTTCCAGTGTTTTTCTTTGCCGAAGAGAACGGGTCTATCATGCTGCAATGTTTGGCGCCCGAAGAAATATTGGATTTACTTGATTTTTCCAGCATCTGCCTCGGCATCCGGCATCGGTGAGAACATACAATATCTTATTGCGGAACGCCCCAGCAAGTATTTTTCTCGCTTCGAACGGTACGTCCATGCGTCTTGGAAAACATCATTTGGCCAGGCGGCCAAACGTACGTTCAAAGCTGTCTGAAATTGGCGTCACAAGCACCTTGTCCAGCTTGCCAGCAACTGATACAAAGAGCAGCGCGACCGCTACACCAAGCATAATGCCTCCGGCAACGTCGAGCGGAGTGTGGGCCCCGAGATAAACACGTGACAAGCAGACAACCCCTGCTTCAGCGGTCATTGCAATGGAAATGACAGTCTGCCTTGGCGTGCCGCGGTAAAGCGCCAGCAGTACCGTTGCGCCTGCGGAAACGAGCAGGGCATGGCCAGAGGGAAAAGAAAACGAATTGTCCGGCGCAATCACAAAGTCGTCGGCAGGAATCGCAGGCCGCGGCCGGCCAACAATTTCTTTGGCCACAGTACCAATCGGAATAAGTGCAATCATCAGCAGCCCCATCGTCACCGCAGCGATTCTTCCCTGCCTGCCTCCAAATACAAAAAGCAGGATACCGGCCGCCGGCCACACGACTTCTCTGCCATAAGCAGTAGCAAGGAGCATGAGCGAATTGAGAATACCATAGTGAGGCTCGTTTAATTGCAAAAACATCGACCGGTCCGAATGCTGAACTGGGGACGGAACGCCTGTATTACAGCAGCTTCCTGGCGAGACAAGAACTGCCAGCAAAACAAACAAAACAAAGAGCGCGGCAGCAGCCGCAACAAACCTCCTCACCAATTCAACCCTTTATGCCAATTAGCGTTGCAAGCCATCCTTAATTATATTGCTAGTTTGTACGCCACCGAGTTGCTGTGCGATGGCGCGTTTGTGGGCTAGATTTAAGTACGCTGGCGGCAATCTAGCTGCAATGTCGGCACCTCAAAAAGTTGCGGTTGTTACTGGAAGCTCTAGCGGAATCGGGCACGCAGCAGCCGTTGCACTTGCGAACAACGGATTTCTCACTTTTGCCACCATGCGCGACCTGGGAAAAAGAAGTACCATAGATTCTGCCGCAAAAGGCATGCCTGATGGCGGCAAGAATCTGAGGGTTGTACAGCTCGACGTTACTGATGACTCGTCAGTGAAAAACGCGGTGCAGTCGATCGTGTCAGAATCGGGCAGGATTGACGTGCTTGTAAACAACGCCGGTTTTGGCGTCATGGGGGCTTTTGAAGACGTTTCAATAGAAGAGCTTAGAAAGCAGTTTGAGACCAACGTGTTTGGAGCTGTGCGCGTCACGCAGGCTATCTTGCCGACAATGAGAAAGCAAAGGTCGGGCAGGATTATCAACATGAGCTCCGGTGCAGGCAGGCTTGGATACCCTGGCGGCTCGGCGTACATTGCCTCAAAGTTTGCCCTTGAGGGCATCAGCGAATCGCTCGCCTATGAGGCAGACTTTTTCGGCATCCAGGTTTCTCTTATCGAACCGGGATTTATCCGGACTAACTTTGGCAACGGCATGATCCTTGCAAAGAAGGCGCAGGACACAGGCTCACCGTATCTGCAAATGATGCACGGTATGTCTAGCTTTTTCGACAAGGCCATGGAAAACGCCAGCCCGCCGGAGCTTGTTGCAGACCGAGTGGTTGAGGCCGCTACTGCCAGCAAGCCCAAATTGCGCTATCTGGCTGGGAAGGACGTTGAGCAGTGGGTAGGCGCCCGGAACAGCATGTCGGACGATGACTTTTTTGCAATGATCAAGCAGGGCATGATGCCAAGTAGCGGATGAGCTTTATCTGACTCCCACAGTGGCTTCAGTAAAAGCCATTACCGGTTATCGCCCGCTATGTATTTCCGCCGCGCCAGAGTGTGAGCCAGCTAGATCATCAAGAGGTCGTCGACAGGCTGTATCATAACCACAACCTTGTCACCCTTGAGCGCTTTTTTAATCCTCCCTGAGATCTCTTCCACGTCGTCCGAGTTTACCACAAAGGCGATCACCTTTCGGGTAGTATAGGCGAGCTCGGCGGTGCCGACACCTCTTCCTGTTGTAACTCGCTCTTTTTCCTTTGTCGCTCTCTTGACATCATAGATTGTCGCGTCTAGTCCCATTTCCCTGATGGCTGCTGAAATAGCGTCTATGTTTTCCGGTTTGGCTATTATTGCAAGCCTTTTCATGTTCTTTGATTTCTTGCTCGGTTTTTCAGAGTAAGTGATTTCAAAGGGGAGCGTCAGGCTTTCCCTTGTCAACCCTGTACTTGCCCCTGCCGCAGTAGAAAAGCCATTGTATCACGCTGCACTGCATTTGTGGAAAATTACATAACTTCAAAATTCTCCAAACGTACGGCAGACAGCAATATTTTCCCCGTATTCTTGCACTTTTGCTTCGAAATATCCAAAAAGGCTAATAATGATAGCAAGCTACAGCTGAATGCCATGCGGGGAGATGCGCCTTTCTCCATCCCCTCAGATGCAACTTGGCGCACCAATGACCCGTATGGATGATAATTTTATCAAATTGCATACGGTACGCTATTCTAAATGTCTTTTGCAATTCAATTGCAGTTGGCCATGTCTGGGTCGCCGCTGATAAACGCGCCATAATCAAACCATGCTCCAGTCAGCAGGAGCGAAATGCCTAGTCCAAAAGCGCCCATATCATGCGTGTGCTGGAATTACTGGACATTAAGCGTTATCGTGATGCGCCAGTTCCATTCGTTTTTGGAAGTTTTTCACGACTCATCCTGGAGTTTCACTGTAGCGTCTTGATGCCTTTCGTCTTGGGGTTTCAGATAGTAGTCAAGTGAGCCCTTGTCGCGGTTTGCAGTTAGCGCATTTTTCCTGCGGTTTTCCACTTGTTGCTCAAGCATATCTATCATTTTTTGGTTTGCCAGAATTACTGTCATAAGAAATGCTTCCTGTGGCATCTGCTCCTTTGCGTTAAACGCACCGATAAATTGCCGGGTCTCAGACAGCATTTCTGTGAACAGCTCCTTGTTTTCGTTCTTTAGAAACACCGAAAAGGCGTTCCAGCTGGCAAGCTCGCGCTCGTATGCAGACGACATGTCCTACAACACAGCAGGGTATCAAAAATAGCTGTAGGTTGTACCGGAAGTGGTTCAGGCCGTATCCGAAAGACATTATTCGTAGCGGTAACACGTAACCGTGTGGCGACCAGCCAGGCTGGCAGGACGTTGGTCATTGCGGGCGCAGTAGTAATTGCACTCGGCCTGCTTTTTACTTTGCAGAGCAAGTCCGCAGTCGGCCCGAGGTCTTCATTCATGTACAACAACCCACAGTGGACAGTTAACGGAATTGCAATAGCATATGCCGGGATTGCAATTACCATCTTCGGCGTTGTGCTCTACCTGTACGGCAGGAGACAGAAATCCCAGCCGCAGAGAAATGGGAGCAGTATATAAGACCGGTAGCCGCCAAAGAATGCAAATGCAGGGCATTCAAAAGGAAAAGTGTATTTCATGCGGCATCGGCTTCATGTCGGAAGACGGAGCCAAGATGTGTCCCACATGCTCGATGTCACGAGGCGGGCAGGGCCATGAAATGGGTGGATGTGGCTGCGGCGGCCATCACCACTAGACGTTTTTATTTTTTCTAATAGCCAAATTTTTTCGGATTTGCCTCAAACTGCGTCTTGCATGCAGCTGAGCACAAGTATACCTTTTTTCCGCCAGACTCGGAAACGTGCTTTGCAGTCTTTTCATCAACCATCATTTTGCACACGGGATCTTTGAACACGTTCTGATGAGTGCATCCTCCATAAATAAAGCCTAGGCTGCCGCATGACTGAATATGTGGTCGCTCGTTACAGTCCGGTTTGAGGGCTCTACATCACGCTGAGCCAGTATGGCAAACGTGTCTTCCAGGTCGCAGCACTCACACCTACCTTCGATACACAGAGCTCTAGAATCATGGTCACAACTTCCACACTTACACCTGTAAACCTCAGGCTCAATACCCTGCAATGCTATCGCATCGAAACAATGGATTATTAGCCTAGCGCCTGATTATTCCGGCATGCAGACTTTGAACAATTTTGCGGATGGACCGTACTCAAAAAAGGAAAATTGAGCTAAAGATCCTTTTTTAGGTCCTTAGCTGCGTCTCCCGCCTTTGTCTTTGCCTTGTTGAGCGTCTCGGAGCTAGGCTTGCCTTCTGCATGGTCTTTTGGCCGTATCCGCCTTGGCTCTTACATCCTGCTCAAAGTTTTTTGCGTCCTTTCTGAGATCTGTCACGCAGTTTCCTTCGCGGCATTGTTTAACAACGCTGCTGGGAAAACAGCGTGTAAGATGTCACCTAGAATATTTCAGTCTGCAGCCTGCGCAACTGCACCATCCGACTCTAACTTCTTACTAGATCGTCCATTGCGACCGCGTTTCCTATATCCAATACGCCATTCTGACTATCAATAACAGCTGCCATCAATGGGATTATGTCTGACCATTTTTTGTCAGGATTTTTTTGCAGCAAGAGTACTTTTGCTATGATTCGCTCAGACTACGACCAGCATTTCGCGAAGAGTCTGAACCTTTTCGAGTGTCTGCCTGCCCTTCTGGGTAGTTGCAAAAGTCTGGTCCAATGGCTCGAACTGGACAAGACCCTTCCTAATAAGGAAGGCAGTCGCTTCCTGAACTTGGGACTGAGGTAGGAAAGCTTTGTACATCAGCTTTGTCCTAGTCACTGGAGTGGTCGCTGCGTTTAATATGTCGCAGAGCATCTCAAACCGCGTCCGGTTCGCCATCCGCATTATAGTGAGCTGGCTGATCTTAATTGGGATTTTGTCGAGGGTTATAGAGGTAAAAGGCCTTAGAAGCTAACTGTAAATGCCAACTATTTGATCTTAAAGCCGAGAAGCCCGACAATGGTCGAAAGGAGGAGAGGAGCCTTTGATGAGAAGGCAACCATACTTGAGGAGCATGATTATAATCCCCTCTCCCACGCTATGCTACGCGCTCCGGGTGGATAAACATTACTCTAACAATCAATGATTGGCGCATCAGTATAGATTGTTACGTACGATTTTCTAAAAAGGATGCATGCATCATGTGAAGAGAAGTATTACCCGACTACTTCCCCACGACTCCGCACTGAGCGATCCTGTATGGGACGCGTAGAGGGGGCTTGTTGGTTTGACCCCCTCTATCTCCATGCAGCCGACTTAAACCTGCAAGCAATACGGCGCGTTCAAGGTTTTGTTAGTCAACTTCTATTTCTGTTGCTGTTCAAACAGTACCATGTCATACGTGTCAGGCGACAAGAACTACACCGACCCGCTCAATTCGGGAGCTGGCTCTGCAGGCAGAGTTGGCAGCACAAATGGCGAACCTGCAGAAAACCTAGCTGCGAACCGAAAGACCGCAGTCAAGACTGCCAATCTTTTGGAGGGATTAGATTTTCCCGCCACAAAAGAAGACATAAAGAATCACATAAACAGAAAATCACCTGCGATGGGCAATCGCACGAACGATGTTGTTGAAGCGATTTGGAATAAGCTGGATGACAAGGTTGAGTATCATAGCGCCTATGAAATAGAAAAAGCCGCAGGTCTTGTGAGGGAATCTGGATAACACTTTAGCTCAGGTTCATGTGCAGGAGTCGGGACAAGACCTGTCCCTCCAGACTACAGTGATTCTGGATTCTCTAAAAAACAAGCGCGCTCGGCACCTGCGGATAAATCCAAAAAAATAGTCGGGATGGCCTACTTGATTCGCAGGCCAGAGCACAGCGTATGTGCCGTAATCGATACTTGATCCGTTCCGGTGTTTATCAGGCCAGCCTGCCAGCCCTCTGCCTTGGTTGTCGTCCCTACCACTACAGGCGTGTTTGAGGTCAGAAAGACACTGTTTGGGGTGACCTTTGCAGAGGCATACTTTATTTCGTACCCGCCGTTTACGACTGTATCACCCGGCTTGCACAGAGCGATTGCGGTAGCATTTGTCAGCGACGCAACGTCGACAGACTTGCTGCCGATATAGGTTACTTCGACGGTCTGTTGTGTTGCATTGCTGTTTGCTGCCATTGCCTGGCCGAACCTTCCAAGGCCACCGCCGTATATCGCTCCAAGCAGAACTGCTGCTGAAGCAAGCAGAACAACGATGACATATTTCTGGTGCATTGAAAACGTGCTATCGTTTAGGCAATTAAGAAGTCCGCGTAATGTTTGCGTAACTTGACGCTCTAAGATAACTCGAAAAAAAGAAAGGAAAAGGCTGCTCTAACCTCTGCCGCAGCCCCAGATCATGTCAAATACCGAGAGCGATTCTGAACACTGGGTGGCGTCTACAGTCGCATAGTTGTCATTCTCGTTGTACCCATACTGGTCGTTGCTTTGGCTCTGGCTGTTAGTGACATTCTGGTACTGGGTCGTTGACTGGTCCGAGTTCTGGTTGCCTGTTGTTGTTCCGCCGCCGCTTGCGCCCTGTGAAGGTGTATTGCTATTTGTCGCGGTGTTGCCGCCTCCAAATTGGTTGTTGCTTGCAATGGTTGCCATTTCTGGGCCGTACTGTGTGTTAGTCTGTGTTGCGCTGTTTGGATTGGTCAGTGTCGCCGAGTTGGTTGCTGAGGTATCGCTACCTACGGCAAGCGCGCCCTGGCTCAACGTCACAGTTGGCTCATTGTAGTTGTAATTCTCTCCGTCCTGAGAGTTGGACTGGGTCTGAGTGTTTGTCACAACCTGCCACTGGCCGAGCGACTGGTCCGAGTTCTGGTTGCCTGTTGTTGTTCCTCCGCCGCTTGCAAGTTGAGAAGGAGCGTTGGTGTTGCTGGCAGTGTTGGTTGCAACATTATTGCTGGTAATCGCTGCCGTTTGTGACGATGACTGGTCGTTCGACTGTGTTGCGCTGTTTGGATTGGCTATGGTTGCCGAATTGCTCGCACTGCCGTTTTCAGAACCGGCGCTCTGCGTGGCTGTGTAAGTAGGCTCATTGTAGTTGTAGTTGTATCCGTCCTGGCTGGAACTCTGGTCCTGCGAGTTTGAAACTACCTGCGCTTGCTCTGCTGACTGGTCCGAGTTCTGGTTGCCTGATGTCGTTCCGCCGCCGCTTGCGCCCTGTGACGGGTTATTTGTATTGCTTGCGGTATTTGTCGCTGTATTATCGCTTGTAATAGTCGCGGTCTGACTGTTCGACTGGGTGTTGCTTTGGTCCACGGAGTTGCTGTTTGCTATGGTCAGCGAGTTTGAGCTGTCCGCAAACGCGGGAATAGCGCCTACGGTCGCCGCCACTACGGTAAGCATTGCTGCTACCTGTACGTTGGTCTTTCCGAACATTCAAAAAATTTGCAGGGTGGTATTTTTAATAAGGAGTCCTCATGACGAATCTCAAACGCGATGGCAGATTATTATTCGCCAGATTTATCGGCAATCGCAGCAGAGATAAATCTAAGGTTAGCGTGTGACGACTTGTTTTAGTCAACAAGAATTCAAAAACAAATCCTATTGTTCTATGCAAGCAGAAATTGAGAAAGTTGTGTAGAACCCCTTTTATTTTCAGAATCAATCCCGCATTGAGTACGGATGAGAGAAAACAGCGTACGTCTTGCAATTACTCTTGCCTGCGCGGCTCTGCTGGTTGCCGGCGTGGCATCAAATGGTTTTACAGCAGTCAGGGCAGACGCGGTCGCCGCAAAACTGAGCCAAAAGTCTGGCAATTACATTATCAACTATATCTACGAAATAGACGTCGGCAAGAACCTGCCTAGGCTTGCCGCAAGCCCCTCAAGCGTAGCCCCTGGAAATACCTTTGAGATAAACGGAACCAATTTCAAACCAAATTCTACAGCCAAGGTCGACATTTTTGCAGGAAATTCGGTTACGCTTCAGAGGAGCAATGGATCTATGTCTGGAAGCGCAGCTATATTGTTGTCAAGCTCAAATCTGACACTTGCAAGAAGTGCTTCGCCGGTGGTTGAAAACGCGCCCTCGGGCCGTGGCACCGCAGGAAACGGCACCGTGTTTATTGTGACAAAGATTTCGACGAGTGATCTGGCCCCAGGCAATTATCATGTGTCGCTTACCTGCGCTGGTGACAACCAGACCCGGGTTAATGAAACCGCAGCGGACCCTCTTGTGACAGGCTCTTCGGCAAAGCAGTTCTTCAGGATGCAATTGCCAGCGGGGAAATACTCGGACTGCAACATTGACGTGATGTCAGCCGGAGGTTCGAGTACATTGAATGCCCGCGTCGGCACTTTTGATGTGGCCCCTAACGTGCCATCCGGAGTCCTGTTAGGCACAGGCCTTCATGGTGAATATCTGAAGCAGGCACATGTGGACAGCGGCGCACACGCAGGATCGTACGTGCTTTTGGCCCAGGGCAACTCGTCGTCAAGCGGCAAGCCGCTAAGGGCCATTGCTCCTCTTGCGATTACCACGACCGCAAATGGCAACTCTCAGTCTGCTTCCTCATCCTCCAGCCTGTCTTCAAATTTTGCTACGAGCATGAGCCAACAGCTCTCTACATCCACGGGCCAGGGCCAAAACAGTCCGTCTGCAAACCAGAATAAGACAAACCAACCCGGAAACCCGGGCCCAACAAACCACACCAGCGGCTCGCAGCAGCCTGCATGTGCCAGCACATCGTCCAGCTTTTCAAAGGTGATCAACAATGAAAAGCAGCTGTCGTCGCAGACCTCGAGCAACAACTCTACAAATGATGCTGTCGTGACTGTAGTCCAGAAGATAAGCGGCAGTCCGAATGGAGCCGGCGCCAAGATAAACAACAACGTGCTTGTCAGCAACACCAACACGGTGACGCAGCATATCAGTCAGTCCATTTCGCAGCATGCGAACATTGAAAACTGCGGCTCTGACGCTGCATCCAACTCTGGCCCGGCCAACCTCACCAACTCTATCTTTATGAACTCGACTCAGGACGCGTCAAACATCTTTTCGGATGATGCAACAATAATTATAATGCAGACGATAATTGTTCCAAAATCCTGCGACACCACAGTTGACGCCGGGGTGACTGTCAACAACAATAACAACGTGAAGCAGCAGATTACGCAGTCGATAAACCAGGATGCCAACATCTACTATGGAAGTTCTGGCGGGTCGGGCAGCGGAACGTATCAAAACAGCGTAACGCAGGTCTCAATCCAGGTATCCAACAATACCTCTGCCAACAGGCCAATCTATAACGTGAACCAGGTAATTATCGTGCCTGAGGGTTGCCCGGCAATAGTTTCATCCCCTGTGGTGGTTAATAACGTCAATAACGTAACCGAGAGCATATCGCAGGTGAGCAATCAGAACGCAACCGTCTATGCCGGAGTACCCGGCGGTGGACTAACTATTCTATCTTCCGTGTCAAATCCTCAAGGTCAGTCAAGTCTCACTAATACCATTACGGCGATAGCGTTGCAGAACGCCACGAACTCGTTTACCAATAACCCCACCGTGACGATTCAGCAGAAGGTTTACTATGTTGGCAACACGACCGGCTGGGACGCAAGCAACTACCAATCTATGCTTGCCAAGGAATTTGCAAACGAGAACGGCACAGGAGGATCAGCGCAGGGGCCTGCCGCTCACGCACAAAACTCTAGCTCTTCCACAACAAACCCTGGACAGCCAGCAGCTCAAAGCTCCGCAGCTGCAACTGTGCTGCCAAAAACTGCTGTCACAAATTCGACAGCCCCCACGCAGGGGGGCGCACTGAACGTGACCGCTTCACAGACCGGGCCTCCGGTTATAGCTCAGGGAAACAACACTTCGACTGCTAGTACAAACTCTACCAGCTCACCATCTCCTGATCACAGCGGGGCGCCATACACTCCCGGAGGGCCTAACAAACCCCAAGGTAGCTGATGCTGGTATTGTGAAAGGTTCCTGCCCCCGCGGACTGGAGGCAGAAACCCTGAATGTTCGGAAAGGCTTCCGCCTCCCCAATACGAATGTGCCCAGCGTCAAATATATTCAAACCACGTTAGTTAACATCAATAATTCCGGTTTCTAGCTCCGGCTGGCGCAGCAGAGTGTATGCCGACACTCGGGTTGAACATACCGTTCACGGTAGATTGCACCACATTTGAGCCGGGATATACTGACGAGCCGAAGCAATCGCTCGGTTGAAAAGTCAATCAGAATATCGCACTACGCCGCTTCTTGTGTTTGGGGGTATCTAGCTTGGGATGGTAGGTTTGAGGTGCGCATTGCTTCGTGTGTGATTTGGCTCCCCTGAGTCTGCGCGGCAGAACTGGCAGAAGCTGCCAACTTGCCCATTTGACTAACAATATAGTTCAAATCGTTTAACAACTCTCCTACTGTCTTGCCTGAACTTGTAGTCAGGTTTGAAATACCGCCTTGAACGCTTTTCTGTTTGCTTGTAGATTTTCGCCCGCGTCTTCCCTTAGACGCCCTGCGCCCCGGTCTGCCCCTAGCTGTTCGCCGTTTATGCGGTTCGGATTGATGATTAGCAACCTGCTGCGAAGATTTCTTGCTTGCCATGGTCAATATTGAATCAATAATTGTATTAATGGACAACAGAACATAGGTTGAGAATCGAGTTCCTGCTCTTGCGGCAAATCGCCCCAATTTTTCGAAAAGGCCCGGCCTCAAAGGCTCACTGACGCAGTCATTGGATATAGTTATCGGAAATTTCCCGTCTAATTGTCAGATGCGTTCTCCTGAAATTTGCATTCAACCTTTCTTGTACTACTCCTTTATACCTTGACCAATCTTATTCGTCATGACACAAAACGCGCAGCAAGGTAGGGGCTCTCAACGTGGGGGTCAGCAACAACAAGGCGGACTCGGCGAGGGTCTGGGTGGAACGGTTGAGCAGCTAACTGGAACTCTTGGTAATACCCTTTCTGGTGCGACGCAGGGACTGGGCCAAACGGCCGGGCAGCTTGGTCAAGGTCTGGGTGATACCGTGAGTGAAGTAGGACAGCAAGCGGGTCAGCTTGGCAATGGCTTGAGCGACATTACAACAAGTTCAGGAAGAACACTCGGGGACGTAGTGCAGGTCTTGGGACAGCTCGTAGAAGAGGTTGCAGAAGTGGTTGGAGAATCCGGAAATATCCCTCCAAAAGGCAATGAGCAGCAGGGAAAGCAAGGTCAGATGCAAGGTGGTGGCGGCCGAGGAGGACAAATGCAGGGCGGCGGCAGAATGGGCCAAGGCCAGGGAAACCAAGGCAGACAACAACACAACCAGGGCGGACCTCAGCAGCAACAGCAGCATGAAGGAAATAGGGGCAATCCTGGAGGCCAGCAGGGAAACCAAGGCGGCGGACAGCACAGGCAGCAGATGGGCGGAGGACAAATGCAAGGGCAGCGCGGCATGCAGCAGGGTCAACAGGGCCAAGGGCAGATGAACCAAGGCGAACAGCAATCAAAATCCATGAACGAATTACTTTCGTCTCTGAACCAGATTGTACAGGAACTCGGTTCCGCGCTTAACACGCAAGGTGGAATGGAGGCTTCAGCGGGCTTCCAGCAGGGGAATTCGCAGCAATCCGGCAGGGAGCAGCAGAACCAACAGCACGAGCGCTTCCAGCGTTAAACGAATCCGGGACGACTGCCTGCCGACGCAGGCAAGCCGTTTATTTTTCATTTTTACTTTACCTTGCACTTTATTTTGCAGGCAGATACTGCCCAAAACACGCTGTTCAAATCTGGATTTTGCGTGCGCTGCAACAAGCATTATGTGATAAATGAATTAATTCTATATGCGTCCGACCGGCTCTGAACCTTGGTCTGCATCTGCATTATTTGACATTGCAAACTTTAGGTTTGTTTCATTGAATTGTATCAAATCGTTTTTGTAATATTCAAGCCCCAGAGTACCATGTCTCAACAACAGCAATCCGACTTTCTGCAGTCAGCAGAGCAGGACCAGAGTTCACTTAACAAACCAATATTGGGTTTGTTCGAGCTGGTGGACAGGATTCTTGACAAAGGGCTCGTGATCGATGCATTTGTTTCCATAACAGTGCTTGGGATTCCGCTCGTGATAATTCGCGCTAGAATCGTCGTAGCTAGTCTGGACACATTTCTAAGGTATCAGGAGGCAATGGGCCTTCGCGGCGAACCCGGTGAAAAGGTTGAGCAGCGTCAGCAACAGGGGTTCGATCCTCAGCAGGCACAGGCTGATTCGCAGCGCCAGTTCCAGCCGCAACAACAAGGCTACGCCCCGCAGCAGGGCTACCAGATGGCATCTTAGAGCTCGCCCGAGCCCTAGGAGAGTGGTGTCCCGAGCTTGGCCGTTTGCATCGTTTGCGGTAGGTTTGACGAGACAGACCTCAGGTCTGCCCTGAACTATGGTTGGGTATTTCTTCGATGCCCCGAATGCCAGCGGGGTATACCCTTTGACATTATCGCTGGCCACATGGTCAAGCGAGGCAAGGAGGCATTAGTGCAGGGATTCTGTCCGGATCACTGGTTTAGGGACACCGGCATATGCGCATATTGCAGGGCAAAGCGGACAGGGCCGAATGCGGGGCAGACTGGACAGCAGCAGTATTCTCAATACGCGCAAGGTGATACCAGCGATGCAGTCGCTTGATTACAGCGAATACGGCAGTCCTCAGGGAGAAGGAGGTTCGGCCGGTCAAATTGGTTCCGGCGGCCTACTTGAACTGATTGACAAGGTCCTGGACAAGGGTCTCGTCATCAATGGCGATGTTACAATTGCCCTTGCAGGTGCAGAGCTTCTCTCATTAAGGATTAACCTCGTTATAGCCTCTCTGGAAACGGCAAAGAGATATGGCATAGAACTTCCCTGGGAAAAGTGGAACAGGATAGACCAGGATAATCAGGAGCTGCAAGTGGAGCAGGATGGTTGGGAGCAAACGGCCGCTCAGGACGGAAATGCACAGGCTCCTGATCTTCCCCCGGACGATGCACAGACTCAGAGCCAGCAACTTGCAAGTAACAAATCCCGGGCGAGATCCAATACACGGATCCAATCAAAGAGAACCAGCTCAAGCGCCAGCAGGCGAAATCGCACAGGCTCCCGAAGAGGCTGAGGGTTATAGTGAGCCGGCGTTCAATCACGCAGTCACGGACCCGGGTTGGCCGGCACTGGGATGGACAGCCGGGCTATGTGAATGCTCGATACCCAGAATCGCAAACGGATGAGCAAGTCGAAGACGGGCTTTCCAAGCTGATCCTGGCTATCGTAAAGGTGCTTCTGGAAGTCATGGAAAGACAGGCCGCACGAAGGGCCGGGGAAGGGTCTCTTTCGGCAGACGAGGTGGAGAGATTGGGCCGAGCACTGATTAGGGTCAGGAGCCAGTTTTCAAACCTCTGCCTGAAGTTTGGACTCAACCCGGATGACTTGGGCCTGCCCGTTCGGACATTTGAGGACATTCCCGAGGGGGATAACATTTTGCACCCGGGAACAACTGAGCCGCTAATCAATAACGAAATGGCGTCTTCCAATCGCATGGGATTGACGGCTCATACTCTGGCAAACATCCTTGACCGATTGATCGAAAAGCAGACGACAATTGCAGGCGAGGTGACAATGTCACTGGCGGGCATAGAACTGGTCGTGCTAAGGCTACTTGCATCCCTCCAGCCAGTACGGAGCAAAGCACCGGCGAAATCAAGAGCGAAGTCATGACATGGTTGAAAGCTGTAAATTAATGGGTACAGAGATACCATGAGCTCAGGCAAGGTCTCCGCCAACGGAACGGGCAAGTACGTCTACGGCGTTATGCGCTATCCTGAAGAGGAAGGTCCGCAGCCCTACTTTATCGAAAGGGCAGCGTTGACTCAAAAATCCGAGCAACCGTTAGCATCTATCGGAAATACCGGAATTGGAAACCGGCCGGTATCAGCGATCCCATACCGTGGCATAGCCCTGGTTGCAAGTGATATCCATTTGCATGAGGCTCGGTCTTTGACCAATGCGATAAACAAGAAATCTGCCGATGCAGGTTCAATAGGTCTAGAGTACATTCATTCCCACCAGCGCGTAATCGATCGATTGCGCGGCAACAATTACACGGTCATTCCGGTGAGATTTGGCTCGGTTCTTTCGCCCAACAATGCCCGCAAACTCTTGCAGGAAGGTCACGGCTATTTTTTGGAAAAACTGCAAATGCTCGTTGGAAAGGACGAATACGGCGTTACAATCGTCGCTCAGGCAGGTACAGAGCAGAAATTGGACGCAATAATTATGCGATATCCGGAAGTCAGTAGGCTGGCTGACAGGATGCAGGCAGAGCTCTCAAGCGGACAGACAGGCGCCCACCACTTCTCCTCGCTCAAGTTTGAGGACCTAAAGCGAAATATGAGGTTCAAGATTTTTGACGAACTTGCCAAGGATGCCAACCAGCTGCTCTCGGCCGCAGCATATGCTTCCGTACCCCAAAAGCCCACTGCAAACAACGCCATCTTTAGCAGGGCGTACCTTGTAGACAGGGCGAAACTACAAGAGTTTAACAAAACGCTTAACTCTTTGAACGAGCGCCTGCTCTCGCTTGGAGTAAAGATATTCAAGACTGGCCCTTGGGCTCCTTACTCATTCTCTATCGACAGCAAGTTCTCTAGAGCCGGCACTAGTACTCGAGGGGGCGATTTCCAACATGCTTCCGTTCAGCGCCAGAAGGGAAGAGCGCGGCTCTCTGATTCCACACTGGGAGCGGCTTCGCAAGCATGATAATCGAACTGCTGATACTCCAGATGACCTTGAATGGAATAAAATCGCTCGCGGAGAAGGAAGCGGAGGGGCAAAAGAGATCTCGCGATGTGGATCTCTTCAAGCTGCGCCTTGCAGACCAAGTCAATCGCTACCAGAGACAAGAACAAACCAGTCGCAAGGCTAAAGCTCGTAACGTCAACCTTCGTACACCGCCGCCTGTCGATCCAGGGCAGAATCGCAGCAAAAGAAGAGCGGCCCAGACAACGTAATAGATAGACTGGCCTTTCCACCGGACGCTATCTTTAGGCGATTTGGGCGATAACGAATGTGCCCAATTGGATAGACTTATGCTGCAGTAGCAGACCGCGTTGGAGGCCGTATTCCGTATTCTGCGTCGTAAACTACGTTAGTCACGGCGAATTGTATCCCGTCTATTGCCTTGATTTCCCGTGCAGCGCGACGCAGGCTGGCTGCATCCGCAGCCTCAATCTTGATAACCATGTCGTAAATGCCGCTAGTCCGGTAAACCTCCTTTACTCCCGCAATATTCGCCAAGACGGATTCTATAGAAGCCCGGTCCCTATCCGGATAGCGGGTAGCAAGAACAAATCCGTAAATCATGAGTAACCTTGGATGACTGCGGTTATATTAGAAATTGCCACTGTCTATGAGCTTACAAAGCTCCCTGAGAAAATGCAAATATCAATACCTGTTCTCATTTTTCCAGGCGCAGCCTCAATTATCAGTACTTTGGCTGATTGTCTGTTGTATCAGCCTCCACACAACCAAGGTAATAACGGACGGATTGTATACTATTTCGACGTAAAGTCATTAAGCCAACCCCCGACGAGCTCGCCGGACTGCCGAATAAATATGACGTAGCCGGTCCGCTCGCATCTAACCCAAGCAGCTGGAGGGAATCAGGTCCTATAAGCAGGGTTTGCGGCAACAGATTTTCTCAACCACGCTTCTCTGCCGGTTGGACGCAGCATACAAGTCAGGCCTTGGATATGGAAAGGCCGCATCAAGCCGAACCTGTATGATCTGCCCGGAGAGGAGAGCTTTTGATAAGGCGACCAGGCATGACCCGCGCGATATAGCTCCTCTCTAAAGCGATTTTCAGAATCCTGGAGACTAAGTCGTTTCGATTGATAAAAGGCGGGCATTGGCCGATACGGCATGGTCGGTTGCCAAACCACCCGCAAATTACTAGGACAGCCAGGCGTTGCCCGCCTTTGTGTGAACCTCCCTAGCGTCTTGAGGTGCATTGAGTTAGGCAATTGCAGTATTTATCGTAGGTGGTCAGTTTTGGCCATAGGCCGGAGAGGCCTCTGTCCCGCCATTTCAAAATCATAGAATTTTCGCCTGCTTTTCATATGCTGATTATGTCTAGATTTTTAGCCAATGGCGGACTGTATTTTTCATGGCACAAGCAAGGAACCACAATGACGTGATATTGTTTCACCGTGAAAGGGCCGCGTACCATCTGGAGCGCATGCTCTCAGCTCTTGAAGAGGGTGATTTTTTGCGCGCAAAATTACACCAGGAGGAATTAGACGCTGAAATGGGAGAGGTATTTGCAATCCGCCAGGTAACCAATTGGAAGTAATGCCCCGTTTTCATTAAAGATAATGGCCGGGAGCAGTCCTGATGATTCAAGGGAGGCGGTTAGCAGCGGCCTGTTCCATCGTGCATGACGGCTGCTCTTAAAGCCATAAGAAGGACGCGTTTCTTTAACTGGAGACGGCTCATATGGCGAAACTTCGAAAGCCAACCAAAGAACCACACTCATCGCATTCTATCCTGTCCGATTTTATCCTTGGCTCGCAGGACGGTCTGGTAAATGTTCTTGGCATCTTGCTTGGAATCTCGGCAGCAACAAGCGATGTCAAGATTCTCTTTGTCGCCGCATTTGCGGCCCTTGGCGCCGAATCGATATCAATGGGTGCAGTCGCATTTACGTCGACGCTTGTAAGACGCAAGCAGTACCTCAAGGAAGTAGAACGCGAAACAAAGGAGATGAAAGAAATTCCTGCTGATGAACTTGAAGAAGTCCGCGGCATATTACGCAATTGGGGATACCAAGGAGAGAGCTTGGAAACTATGGCAAATTACATCAAGGCTAACCCCAAGGCGATGCTGGAATTTATGATGTCGTTTGAACTCAAGCTTGCTCCAGTTGCCCAGAGCGAAGCAGCGCGGAGTTTCGTGATTGTGCTCTCCTCAACCGTATTTGGATCACTTATTCCTCTGGTGCCCTATTTTTTTGTAAGTTCCTCGACCATCTGGGTAGGTACGATAGCATCCGTAGTCCTGAGTGGGGCGGTTCTTTTTGGCATAGGCGCGTATGAGGCAAAGACGACTGTTGGTTCCGTATGGAAAAGCGGCCTGCAGATGACGCTTATCGGACTCGGGGCAGGATTGGCCGGCTACATGATTGGCCGATTGATAGGGGCGGCTCCATCCCTATAGACGGTCAAAATATAGCATGGTTTCTGGCAAGCGCGCTGGAGGTGGATTTTCAAGCCACAAGCATCAGGCCTGTTAGTTCCCTTTGTTACATCCCTTTGTTAATCAGTGGTTTTAAGCCTGCACTGGCTAGATAATGCATGAACACATGGAAGCCTGTCAGCATTGCTTTCATGATAATCGGCGGTATTGGCATCATAGTGAGCCTTAACCTGGTGACTCATGCCATCCTTAGGAACAATCAGCAGACAGTTCTCTCAAGCCTTGTTTTTGGCCTGATCTCAGCCGGCTGCAGCGGAGTGCTGTTCATGCTGGGATTCATGTCAGAGCGGCGAAAGCAGGAACAGTTTGCCTAGGCATAGGCGATTGTATTCCCAAATAATAACAGCGGGGTCACAATCTCATCCAGTGAGGAAAAGTCTGCATCCGCCTAAGCACAGCTGATTTATTTGGTTTGTCCAAGCGGTAAATGAGACGTATGATTCTCTGGACCTTATGTACAAGTTCTAGTAACTTGACGGCCCAGCCAGCATTACTAATCCAGTGTTCTGCTAGAAATTAGGGTACCTCTCTATATGGAAATTTGCCGTATGGGACACGTGCCAGCCAGCGCAGTGAAATTGCAATGACCGAACTGAACAGGGTTGCGGTAGTCACCGGCTCGACCAAGGGAATCGGACGGGCGATCGCCGTGGCTCTCGCCAGGTCCAAAGAATATTCAGCTGTCGTAATTAACGGCAGAAAGCCTGAGGAAGTGCTTGCCGCAACTGAAGAGATAAAGGCACTTGGATGCGATTCAATCGGCATTCAGGCTGACGTCTCTAAGGAAATTGATTGTGTCAAACTAATCGCGGAGGCAGCGCACCGATTTGGGAGAATCGACGTGCTTGTCAATAACGCCGGAATCCAGAAGGAAATGCCATTTGCACAGACGACCTTTGACGAGTGGTACAAGATCCTCGCCGTCGACCTGACCGGGCCGTTTATCTGCAGCAGGGAGGCAGTCAGGTACATGCAAAAGCAGGAGCCGAAGGGAGGCGTCATCATAAACATTTCATCCGTCCACCAGACTATACCAAAGCCCTATTACGTTCCTTACTCGACGTCAAAGGCAGGCATAGATATGATGAGCAGGACGATGGCACTAGAGCTGGCTCGGGACAACATCCGCGTCAACGTCGTGGCTCCCGGGGCAATCGCAACCGAAATGAACAAAGAGCTTGACAATAACCCGAAAGAGTTGCAGAAGGTCCTGGACAGAATTCCCCTAGGCAGAATAGGGACACCTGAAGAAGTTGCCAACGTTGTCGAGTTCCTGGCCTCGGGCAAGGCGTCGTACATCACCGGGGCGTCATTTTTTGTCGACGGTGGGATGACTCTATATCCGAGCTTTGGAGTCTCTGGCGCAAACGAGACACAGGCCGCCTAGTCAGGCATTTCTGGACTCTGGATCTGGCCCCGGATACTCGAATAAATGTCGGCGATGGCCACCCTGACAGCGCATATCCCGGTTCTGAAGGGAAACGCACCATTTCCCGCGCCCGTCGTCGGGTCAACCCATTCGTAGAATGATAGCATGTGCAAATGACTTTCGGTGGCGAGTGTTGAAAGCAATTCATCGCACTCGGCGACCCTGTCAAAGCGGCTGCGGGCAAGCATCTCGATTCCCGTACTCCATGGCCAGAATGTGTGGTTGTGGTACTGGTGAGGCTGCAGCACCCAGGGCCCGGAGATTTTCAAATCAACCTCTGTCACTAGTGGCCACTTGCCATCCCACAGCCTGTTCTTCATTGCGTCCAGCGCCCGTTGGGCCCTGCCTGCCTGATCAGGGGGAGCTTTGTCCTGCAAATTTTGGCCGTCGATGTTATCCCTGGCCGTACCGTCGGTGATTGCAACAAGATAAAGTGCGACGTCCTGCGTTAACGTCCTATACGCGGCACCGAGATGGTGCGACTCCTGTATATCGATATAGCATCCGTCCTCCTCGGACCACAAGTATTTTTCCACTCCTCCAATTGCCTTGCGGGATATCTCCAACAGCCTCTCCGCCTCGCGCCGCCTCTGCATTTTATCAAGCAGCCTCGCAAGGCTTCGCAGCGCCATTATCCAGCAAGCCTGGCTGTAAACGATTTTGCCCGTCCGCAGCACCGTGTCCATCCAGTCCTCGTTGTGGTTCTGTTCAAGCAGCCCGTCGCCGTCCCTGTCCCGTGTAAGCAAATAGTCTACTGCCCGCATCATCTTGGGCACGAGAAATTCAGCCGCTCTGACACAGTCGGTGATCCCAAGTTTCTGCTCAAGAGAAAACACATAGTCTGCCGAGCTCTCGGACGCGACAATGGGAGTTGTCAGGGGACCCTTGCTGCCAGAATCCTCCTCAAGTCCCCGGCGCAGGATCTTCGAAGTGGTCGAAATCATTAGAGCCGTCGAGTCGATGTCCGGGTTCTGGGCATAGACCTCCGTGAATCCTATCTGGTAAATCGTGGTCGGGAGCGCGCCGGCAAATTCTTCCTGCTTGTCATCTTTTGCCTCCTCCGAGAGAAATTGCATCTCAGGCGACCCGCGCCCGTAGATAATCTTCTCCCTACCAGGTTCTATCTGGTGCAACCAAATGAGATTTAGCTGCTGAAGGGCGGCTGCCATATTTCCCGAAAGAGACCAGTCCCGCAGTATGTAGGCCGCGTCGCGGCACCAGATCGCCTGGTAATAGCCGCCCGGATTGAGCCCCTGGAGCGAATGCTCCCTCGTTTTTTGCAAGAAAGTATCAGCTTTCGATATGAAGGAGGTCCATTGCCCCGGCTTGGGATCTGGTATCAAAAGCGCTGTCCTATTCCAAGGATATTCCCGCTTTGGTATTATGGATTACAATATTGCGCGAAACCCATTTGGGCGATGTCCGCGTCTTGGATGCATGCAACGGGAAGGTGTTTTTGCTGGTATCTGCTAGCGGACAGAAGGTGCCGGGGCGGCTGAAATGCAGGTCGTGCGGCCTCGAATTTGACAGTCTGGGAGACCTGCAGAAGCACATCCTGACGGAACATCACCAAAAAGGAGACATACCGTAGCAGCGATTCGGGGTTAATGATAATGAGGACGCAGGGAAAGCAGGCTGCAGTTCAAATCTTGCTCACCCTGCTTGTCGCTTCTTGAAGTCAAGATGCCCAAGATGAACGGTCTTACTGTTTACGAAAAAATACGCAAACATGACCCGCGGGTAAAGGTGTGTTGTCTGACTGCATTTGGCCCCGAATATTACAAAGTTCAAGGTCAGGTATTCCTGCCTTGACGTAAGCGCTTCACGCAGCATCTGCCGAATAAAAAGTGGCAAACACCATTAAAGCTATTAGCACAATATGACAAATGTCATTGCAATAATATCCCAGTAATCAATAAAAGCAAAGTTCCTCGCCCAGCACGTCTCTGAATGCGGGTGAAATGATTACAATGAATCAGCGAGCAACGCGTTAATGCGTGAAACTATCTCCTCGTGATCGTGCTGCTGTAATACCTGCACGGCAAGCACGCCCTGGATGCCGTGGTCCGAAAGGAGAAAAAAGAATAAATCAGCGTTTTGAAAGTGCAGCGTGAAATACCTTGCTTGTCCGAAAAAGTCAGAATTTCCAATCATGATATTCGCAATGAGCGTTGCCTGGAAAAACATTTTTTCAAATCTGTCGTCGTTTGGGACTGCCACGCCAGGCCTTGCATCCATAGCAACAAGTTTGTTGTCAACAATAATTCCTGCACCCGCGATGGTCTCGGAGAGGTGGCAGACGGCCTTACAGACTTCGAAAGTGTTCATCCGTTATTTGTCTGACTGACCAGACGATTGTATAATCGTAATCGTGGAAGCGGCTGACCATCATTGTGCTCGTCCTTTAATGGACAATTATGCTGAGTGCTCGTCGCGATGCTGCTCGCCCTGAATCCCAGAAAAGGCACTGTCGCATTTTCCGAATAGCCGTCCTATGGCGACAAGGATAGATCTCTCTTCACCCGTTGATCTGCGTCCTGAAGTACGGCGCATCGCGCCTTTGTCGTCTGTTTAGCAGCTGCTTTTCAGGCCGACAAGGAGGCGGGGGTGCTCGGCGGCAATGTGTTGTCGCATCTCGCTAATCACATTGCTGGAAAACGGGCAGCCAGTCGATAAGCAATTGTATTTTTCCATCGCGGGGTTATTGATGCGGAGATAATTATCAATGATGGAAAAATCTGCAAGAGCATTAAGCAAGCCGATTTCCGGAATCGAAATGATAAGGAGGACAACGTTCGGATGAGAGGCTTTAGCATGGCCGACAAAAACCTGCCATGCCGCGGCGTAGCCCGTCAGCATGGCTGTAGGAACCAAAGTAGACCTCATTTAGTGAAAATCAGAGCACGACGGCATAATACCGTACTATTATCTTTCGTTGTGATTATATAATGTGATATTTCTCAGTGTGATGATTTTCGCGAATTGGAAGAGGAGAAAGAACCCCGAACGGTCAGCCTGCCTTGTGGCTGCAGGATACTCTGGGACGATGCAAATACGGCTGTAGCATTTTGCACGGGCCATTCTTCAGAATATCAGGGGGCCAAGAACGCGTATTGCCCCGAAGCCTTCTTCATGAGGTATAGCCGGGGTCTTCGCGGAATAAACACATTTTCAGACGAGCTAAAGTCACGGCTGCGATAGTCATCCCGTTCTTCGCAAGGCAACAAAGGCTGACGAGTCCTTTCAGCGGCTGAGGATTCTGATAATGTTGCTAGTTAGCGGGTCTTGAGTGCAGAAGCGCCGCAAACTGCCTAACCGACGGAAATGTAACGCCTTGGCTGATAAATGTATAATTATTTTGTTTCAACAACCTTAAATGAGAAGATTTTTCTTCTCGAAATATGCGAGTAAAATCTAATACAAAATTCTCCGACATTCGATTAGTTATATCTGCTACCTCCTGCGTCGCTTTATTGTTCTGTACGATGTCCGGCTCTTTTGCCGCTCAGCCCAAGGGCTTGATAGTGCCCCTCTACAACTATGATGCTAATATTGACGGCCTTATCGCGGCCAAGCAGCACTACCCGTCAGTGGACATCATAGCAATCCTCAACCCGGATAGCGGACCGGGTGACGCCAAAGATGATCACTGGACCGGTGTCGTCGGGAAGCTTCACGCCGCTCACATACGGGTCGTCGGATATGTCGACACAGCTTACGCGGGTGTATCTCAATCAGACGCCGACAGCAGGATAGACATGTATTACAACTGGTATGGAGTGGACGGAATATTCTTTGACGACGCCACACCAGACAACCACGACTATTACCAGGCTTTGACACATCATGCAAAGACTGGCGCGCCGGGCAAGCTCTCAATAATCAATCCCGGAGCAGCCGTCCCCGGAGAGTACGCCGACGCGGCAGACATTGTAATTGTGTATGAAAACGACGCGGTTCCATCGGGAATCGAAACTAGCGGATTGCCAAGCTCGCACGTTGGAGTGCTTGTTCACGGCACAGACGACTCGGGAAGCGTCTTTGACGCCGTGAAGGATTCAGCCGGCTACGTCTACACCTCGCCTGACTGGGGCTCTGTCGCACCTGATATTGTCGACCAAGCAAAACGCATGAGCTAGGGCGATATGATTCCAGCCCGCACGCAAGTCCCTGCTGAAACTATCGCCTATTCTCTTGGAATAGGCAGGCTTCAAATTACGAGTCAAAGGGCGAATACCTCTAACGGCTTGCCAGCAGAGAATTTAGGCTTTCAGTATCTTCATCAAGTCTGAACTGCCTTATTTGTCGGCCCTTGGGAAGGCCTTTTACTTCCCGCGACAGATGCATAGTGTATCAACTTCGGTAATAGAATGCCATATTGAAGGGTGATTGGGCAAGCGTTTCGAGACACCGGCTAAAGAAAAGTGACATCCCTGATTCTTGCAAAGTGTTAAAGCCGGAAATCAAGTGAAAACAATCAGTAGCAACTAATATCATTCAAGCCGGCGGATGCAGACCGTGCTAATTGTCGAGAAAGAAATAACGGACGACATGGTAGAAGAAAAAATAAGGGAACTAAAGCCAATCCACCCTGAACTTGCACAGGTGGCAGAAACAATACACCAGATGGATCTAAAAACAACCGTCAACACTATCCTTGTAGTGGATGCGCTTGAGGCGCTGCTAAAGGTCCACGCAATGCGCGAGGCAAGAGGGAAGGCTCTCACTGAAGAAACGTCACAGGAAATTGTCAGGCAGCTACGGCCAAAGCATCCAATATTAGCCGCGGTCATTGAGCGAGGACATAAAATGGACCTGCGCGAGACGTTTGCAGCCATGATTGTCCTTGATGCCATGAAGTGGATATTAAAAATCCACGCCGCAAGGCTCGCTACTGACTAGGCAAAAAGGCGCGTCCTGACTCAGGTAGCCAGAGGCGCGTACCACCTCCCACCTTTTTCAAATTTTAGCTCAAGTTAAAATGGTTCTTGGTCGACTTGTCGTAGAACTTGCTGGTCTCGATTGACTTGAACACCCAGAATGCAATCAATGCGCCTATCACAGGAGCAATCCAGTAAATCCAGTTATCAGCAAAGTCTCCAAAGACAAGAGCCGGCCCAAACGAGCGCGCGGGATTCACTGAGCCGCCGGAGACGTTCATTCCGACGATGGTGTCCACTGGAATTACTGCGCCTATCGTAATTCCACCAAAGCTCTTACCGCCGTGTTCAACCAGACAAAGTCGTTTATCGTTTTTCACAGCTGCTAGTCCAAATTTCTAGCATTAGCCCCAGACTAAAACAACAAGCACCGAAAATCATGCAAGCATAAAAAACGGCAGCGTTTTATTTCCGGATTTTACAGAATAAAAAAGAGGGAGTCGGCTTTATCCGACCCTTAAGATACGTTAACGGTGCCTAGCATCGTCGGGTGCAGCTGGCAGAAGTACTTGTACGTGCCTGCCTTTGTGAAGGTAAAGCTGTAGCTTGACTTTG